>NZ_CAXBCJ010000025.1:0-96884 GCF_963974565.1 uncultured Imperialibacter sp.
AGAATATCTGTTCAAAGTGGAACAGACCAGTACACAACTGGAACCAGACTTTAGCCCAGCTTTCTATTATATTTGGAGATAGGCTCAAGCTTAATATTTAAAGACTGACACAGTTAATGTAATACAACCGTTGGCGATCTGATATTATCCCGAAAGATATTCCAAAAGCTCAGCATTTGCGGCATTCTTAATTATTCTTGCTCTTGCCGGACCAACGTTATAAATTTTCTCGATTAACTCTGATTCCGTCTTATTGTGCAAATCCCTTAGGGTTTCTATACCAGCTTCATTTAGCTTTTCTTTCTGCCAGTGAGTTAAGAGTTGCAAAACAGAGATCGGTTTACTCATCATATTTGCCAAGGACTCTTTGAAATTCTCTTCAGATTTCATCTCCTTTTTGAGATCCGAAATAGCTCGGTATGCACTATGGTTTTTACCAAACTCAGGGAATTTCTTTACAGAAAGCGCATTAAAAAAAGCAATAGCCTCATTCGAAGGGTTTGCTTGCAATGCAATAATACATCCAAACTTAACCTCATATCTTGAGCCAAGTTCTGACCGAGTAGCCCGGATGCTTGAGTCGATCTTTCTGATTATACCTGTATAGGTTAACAGTCTCAAAGATTCTTTCACTGTTTCTGGGGAATCTTTATGGATCCAAAAATAAACGCTAGTCTCATTTAGGTCTTTCTCTTTCCTCGACTCATTGTATTTATTGATAGCCGAGAGAACCTCATTTTCTAAAAAATCTCTTCCCCAATCAATTAGCTTTTGATGGCCTTTATATTTTTCGCCTAATTCTGTATGCTCAGTCCAGATTTTCCCTCGGTAGAAATCCTTTATTAATGAATTCACCTCGTTTGTCCTGAATTTGGGCAGGTCTTGTATCGTCTTTAGTAACATACGTGGATTACCACCACAGCCAAGCGCCAGTGTGTTGAAGAGGCTTTTATTCTGATCAATGGTAACCTTTAATTTATCATCCGCCTGATTGTAAACAATCGCTTGAAAATATGTCAAATAGTCACTGTCTTTGATGTTCCTCTCTAGTTTTTTGAAAATACAATCATGTAACGGTTCAAATGAGTCACCAAAATATGTTACTCCGGGGTATATGGCCGCATTACAAGTGATAAAGGGAGATCTCAGGTCTTTATATAGGCTAAAAAATTGTCTTTGTTGTTCAGGGCGGAAAACATGTGCTGCTTCATCGAAAAAGAAATAGATCCTATCTAAACCATTCTCTTCGCATATTAATTGAATGGCATCTTTAACATCTTCAATGTCTGGCAAAAGATCAGTGTCTACATTGGATGCACCACGATATGAATTCTCAAAATCCTTAACTATTTTTTTAAGGTCATTCTCTATTTCGTCCTCCCGTTCCCTTTCATCATTGCTTAACAAATTGGATGAATGTTTGGAGACCACCAGTCCATTCTTTCTTAGCTTATTAATTAATGCCTTTAGCGATTTGGCTAACATCCAGTGGTAAAATTGTAAATGGTCGTCCGTATCAATCAGCGAGCTTATGTTAAATGAGACATAAACAGGGATGCTTTTCGGTTGATCTCTTTCAAGATTCAATTCCGCCACTCTCATTAAAAAGGATTTCCCAGTTCCTCTAGATCCTTCTAGTAAGCAGGGTTCTGGTGAAAGCAGTGATGAAAGAATATTCAAATCACTTTCATTCATCACAGACAGGTCTAATATATCCTCTGGCTTTATACTTTCAGTTCTTAAATAAAATGTCGACATCTATAGTTCTTTTGGCCCTCCCATAAGTTCTCTAATCGGCCCTATAAAATTAAGCTCTTCGGAAACGAATTCCATTGAATCTAACTGACTTGTTGGAAATGTTTTTAAATACCGACAGCAGTAAACGAATAGCAGTGTTTCCGATACTCTGCTAAAAAGTTCGAAGTAAGATTTTAGTAATTCAGAATTCATTTTGATTACAATACCGCTTTTGATCCAGGTTTGGAAGTTCCCATGTACGAATTCGGAAAGTGTCCTGTAGCTTTTTGAAGCTAAATCAAGGTATTCTTCAGTGAAGTCATCTAGCTCAGGAAAAAATGCACTTACAAACCTCTTAGACAAAACACCATTCTCTTCATCAATCAATTTAGACCATTTTATATCACTTTTTCCACTCAACCATTCGATGTGCTCCAATTTATGAATTGAAAAATAAGCAACGCTTAACCCCATTTCAAATGCTAATCTCAAAGTTGAAAAAGCTTGACGATATAAACCCAGCCCTAGACTTAAAGTTGCCGCCTCTAGTTGGCTGCTTACTGTCCCTATAAGTTCTTTTTCTTGCGAATCCGCAATGAAGTTGGAGAAATCATAGATGCAAGTAGATAAATGATGGGCATTACCAAACAGCTGTTTTTCTTTCATTGATTCCCTAAATATTTCCTGACACTTGGAATTAACTTCCGTAAAATATGTTTCGATATTCATGTGCTTCGTTTTTAGAAATTACTACCAACGATAGTATAAACCACACTCTGTCCAAGCCTTGGTGCCTATACTCTCTAAAGTCGTAGGTTGAGCCCCGTGCAAAACTCCTAGTCATTTACCCTATGTAAACTATCATTTTGCCCTTCCATTTCCTAACCCTCATCCGAGCAGATCAGCGGATCTACCTCTTTGGTAGTAATCTTCGTATAAATTGCTGCGGTTAGCCAATGCCCCCTACTCCCCTTCCTTCTTTTCCTTTGCCAGCTTCCTGAGTTCCTCCAGGGGTAGGTTGTGCAGGGCGGTGAGCCATTCCACGGCCTGCTGCTCGTCTTCTTTGCGGGCCAGCTGGTGCAGAGCATGGCCGGGCGGCACCACCTCCCTGCCCGGCGAGAAGCGAAACAGGTCGTTGGGTGTGCAGTTGAGTAAATGGCACAGCTTTTCTATGTGATCGAGCCGGATGGCACGGATTTCCTCATTGGCCATTTTGTGTGCCAGATTGGGCGAAATGCCATTCCGAACCAGGTAACCATAGGGCTGCCTGATCCAACGTACCCGAAGCACCTGCAGTAAGTTGAAAGTAAGCATGAGTTTGGCTTTTAGTATAAAAAATTTACCTTTTGTGCATGAACTACCCACTTAAAAGAATAGCCATTTCACTTAAATGGTAAGTAATTTAAATAAAAAACTATCTCATTTGACAAAAAATAGAAGCTATTTCAGCAAAATAAAAATCTGTTGAATCAACAAGGTAAGTTTGGTCATTTAAAAACTTAGTAAGAGGAGTAAAAGAAGAAGTAGTCTCATCTAAATACAGAATGCTCTGTCTATAAAGAGAAGTATAGCCAACCAAAAGACATAGAATGTCATCTAACCACATACTTATCTTGCCTTGAAGAGTAGTAGAGTCAATAAAATACAAAGTAAGTTCAATCGGATACAAGGTTTCTCGATACAAACACTTGCTCTGTAGGGTGTTTATTCCTTGCACCATTAGAAGCTCCGTCAAGCTTCAGTTGGCGGCGAAAGCTATCTCGCACCGCTCCTTTTCCAGCAACGACATCACCTTTTCCAGCTGAAAAACCTTTTTTGTTGCCTGCATCCTTTCGGCAGCTTCTTTCTTCAGGTCTTTTCGGTGGATGGCCTCCACGAATCGCCTTACCTCCTCTTTGTCGGACAGAATGAGTGCTGGAACCGTAGTTAGCTTATCGTTATCGTCTTTGGCCACCATGGTAAAGTAGCTGTTGTTGGTATGCTTCACCACGCCGTCCTTTACGTTCTCAGCCACCACGTGAATGCCCACCACCATGGAGGAATTGCCCACGTAATTGATCGACGCTTTCAACGAAACGAGATCACCCACCTCCACTGGTTGCAAAAAATCTACGGTGTCGACAGAAACCGTGACACAATAAGCCCCCGAGTGCTTGGTAGCACAGGCATAGGCCACTTTGTCCATAAGCGACAGCAGAATGCCACCGTGGATTTTGCCACCAAAGTTGGCGTAAGACGGAATCATGAGCTCAGTAATGGTGACCTGAGAGTAAGCTACGGTTCTGGGATGTGTGTGCATTTTGAGAGCATCTTATTTGAGAATGCCAACGCCTGACAGGCTACCGCTGGCACTCAACCTTTTGCCCAAATTAACCATAATTCCTTCCGTAAAAAATATTTCACTGCGCCGCAAATCAACGGATCGGGCAATCCCATATCTTTCCGCATTTATACACCATCAACCGTTGACCCTGAATGAAAAAACTCGCTCTTCACTGGCAGATTATTATCGGAATGATCGCCGGCGTTCTGGCAGGCCTTTTGGCCGGCTCTCTTGGCACCTCTGCATTCATCAGGGTTTGGATAAGCCCCTTCGGCACCATTTTCATTAACCTGCTGAAGCTGATCGCCGTGCCGCTGGTGCTGGTGAGCCTCATTGTGGGCATGAGCAACCTGAAAGACATCAGCCGGCTGAGCCGCATGGGTACGAAGACCTTCGTTTTGTTCCTTCTCACCACTATCATGGCCATCACCATTGGCCTCCTCACCGTGAACATCATCAATCCCGGCCTTTCTTTCTCCCCTGAAAAACGGGAAGAGCTGAAGGCGATGTACTCTTCGAAGGTGGAAGAAAGGAGTGCGATGGCGCAGGATTTTCAAACCAAGGGGCCGTTGCAGTTTGTGGTGGATGCCGTGCCGGAAAACCTGTTTATGTCGCTGGGCGATAACAAGCGGATGTTGCAGGTGATTTTCTTTGCCCTGATTTTTGGCATTGCCATGGTGATGCTGCCCGAAAAGCAGACGGAGACTGTCCGTAAGTTTTTTCTGGAAGCCAATGACATTGTGCTGAAAATCGTGGACATCATCATGAAGTTTGCTCCCTATGGTGTGTTTGCCCTGATGGCTGGCATGGTGGCCGACTTCTCAAGCGGCGGCGGGGTGCTTGAGCTGTTTCAGGCACTGGGGCTTTATTCCTTTGCCGTGATATTTGGACTATTCATGATGCTGCTGCTGGTGTATCCGCTGATGCTCAAAATTTTTACCAAAATCCCGGTGAAGAAGTTTTATCAGGACATTCTTCCGGCGCAGATGCTGGGCTTCAGCACCAGTTCCAGCGCAGCGGCGCTGCCAGTAACCATGAAGTGCAGCGAAGAAAAGCTTGGCCTCAGGGAAGAGGTGACGAGCTTTTGCCTGCCGATTGGCGCCACTGTGAACATGGACGGCACCAGCCTTTACCAGGCAGTGGCGGCTGTCTTCATTGCTCAGGCCTTTGGGGTTGACCTCAGCCTGGGGCAGCAGCTTACGATTGTGCTCATGGCCACGCTGGCCTCTATTGGTGCTGCTCCGGTGCCCGGTGCAGGCATGGTGATGCTGATCGTGATTTTGCAAAGCGTGGGGCTGAATGCTGAAGGCCTGGGGCTTATTTTTGCTGTCGACAGGATACTTGACATGTTTCGTACGGTGGTCAATATTACCAGCAATGTGACGGTGGCGGCCATCGTTGACCGGATGGAATACAAGCAAACCTAAACATCATTTGTTATGTTTGAGGAAGTATTGGCATTACTTTCGAAAACAATAAAAATGACGCTCAAAAAGTACCTTACCATTCTCCGGCTGGTTTACATTTCTCTCATGTCGACCCTGGCCCTCTTCACGATGGTTTCTTTCTTCGTTTTCTTCTCCGGCGAGGGGGCCACTATCATTCCCACGGGACTGCCCAAATATGCCATCCTCGCTGTGGCACTGGCGACACTGGCAGGGTGGACGTTTACAGGAAAGCTGCTGAAAACTGATCCTAACATTCCTTTGCAGCAAAGGCTACAGTCGTGGTACAACTACAAGGTGATCAGAGGGGCTGTGCTGGAAACAGTGGGCCTGATTGGCGTGGTTGGGGCTATCGTTACCTACGACCCGCTTTACTTTCTGGCACCTGTCTTCATTTTTGGCATTTTATTCACTGTTTTGCCCTCAGAAAGACGCATTCAGATCGACCTTGCCCTGAGTGAGGAAGAAATGGAAGAGTTGAAAAAACTGAATCAATAAAGAAAGATCGGTGGCAGGAAAAGAGCATTTGTACTTCATCATTCACAAGCCCTATGGTGTGCTGAGCCAATTCACCGACGAGGACGGTAATCCCGGCCTGGGCACCCTGTTCAAGCTGCCGAAGGATGTGTATCCCGTAGGCCGACTGGACACCGACAGCGAGGGGCTGCTGCTGCTCACCAACGACAAAGGGCTGAACGCCCGGCTGCTTCACCCCAGCAATGAGCACAAGCGCACTTATTGGGTGGAGGTGGAAGGCGTGGTGGATCACAAGGCACTGGAGGCGCTTGCCAAAGGCCCCGTGATCAGGATCAAGGGAAAAGAGCACAATAGCCTGCCGATTGAGGCAAAGGTGATACCCAGCCCCGAGGCGCTGGGAGAAAGAAATCCGCCGGTGAATCACCAAAAGTACCCCAACACCACGTGGCTGGAAATGAGGCTGATTGAAGGCAAGAACCGGCAGGTGCGGCGCATGACGGCGGCAGTGGGGCACCCCACGCTCAGGCTGGTGAGGGTGGCCATTGAGGAGTTGGGCCTGTTTCCATTAAAGTCGGGGGAAATTAGGCAGATTTCAGGAAGTGTTTTGATGAGAAAGTTACATTTGGGATAGAGGTGAAAGACTCTCTTAGCTACCTGAAATTCACCTGATCCTTTTGCCCTTAAGCCGGGCAGGCTCTTACTTTTTCATGACAAAAAGTAAGCAAAAGTCTACGAAAAATTAACGCACAAGCCAAGAACGCTCACCCAGCCACCATTTTTCGCCCGCCCTCCTTCAAGGGCACCATTCATCTTAATGATCTATCTTTACTGAAAGATACTTGGCTAACTCTTTTTTGAGCGCCATTGATCTCATTATTGTTTTTGTAAATCCGCTTAACATTCAATGAAATCGATAACCATCAACAATCTGCCCGACGACGTTGACGAAAAAGAAATGTCGATGATTGTGGCTGCAAAGCTGTTTGATCAAGGGAAACTATCGTCCGGTCAGGCGGCGGCTATCGCAGGGATTTCCAAACGGGAGTTTATCGAGAGTGTAGGAGAATATGGTGTCTCCGTGTTTCAACAATCGGCAGAAGACTTGCTTAATGATGTTGAAAATGCTGCGAGGAGAAAATAACGATGGAAAATAGCCTTAGACCTCCGTACATTGCTTACCACCATGCCGAGAGCCACAAATGAAAACTAACTTCCCCGCATCATTTTCGAACAGGCTGCAAGCACAAATGGGAGCCGAGGCATCGTTGCTGCTGGAGGCTTTGAGTACCGACTCTCCTACCTCCATTCGCATCAACACGGCGAAGTTTCATGCTCCGGTGCAGCTGGAAAAAGTGCCGTGGTCGACCAATGGGTATTACCTGCAGGAAAGGCCCTCCTTCACCCTTGATCCGCTGATGCATGCCGGTGCCTATTATGTGCAGGAGGCCAGCTCCATGTTTTTGGAAGAGGTCGTGAAGCAGTCGGTAGATCTTTCACAACCCCTGAGAGTCCTCGACTTGTGCGCAGCCCCGGGTGGCAAGTCTACATTACTTGCGTCTATTCTCAGTCAGGGTTCTTTGCTGGTGTCGAACGAGGTGATCAAAAGCCGGGCGGAGATACTGGCCGAAAACATGACCAAGTGGGGCGCTCCTAATGTGGTAGTGAGCAACAACGACCCCAGGGACTTCGACAGGCTGGAAGGCTTTTTTGATGTTATCGTGGTCGACGCCCCCTGCTCAGGCGAAGGCTTGTTTCGCAAAGACCCCAATGCCATCAATGAGTGGTCGCCCGACAATGCCCACCTGTGCTCCGACAGGCAACGAAGGATTTTGATGGACGTGTGGCCGGCGCTGAAACCAGGGGGCGTGCTGATTTACAGCACCTGCACCTACAACCCCGCTGAAAACGAGCAAAACATCCAGTGGCTCTCAGAGCAAACGGAGTTGGAGCCCGTCAGCCTGTCGGTAGACGCCGGGCTGAATATCAGGGAGGTGCAAGCTGCCAACAATGTGGTGGGTTACCAGTTCATGCCTCACCTGGTAAAAGGAGAAGGCTTCTTCGTTTGCGCAGTAAGAAAGCTGGATGGCGACGAATGGCAGGCTCCGAGAAAAGATAAGTCTCCGTTGGCCCCAACCGGCAAGAAAGAACAGGCAGAAGTAGCTCCCTGGTTGACCGACGAACGGGACTATTTCCAGCACTATGAAAACATTCTGGCGATGCCACAGGGCGATAACCCGGCCTGGGGGGCAGTGATCAGAGAGCTGCGCATTGTACAGGCTGGCGTGCTGGTGGCCGAGGTCAAGAAAAAGAATTTGGTACCTGCCCCTGCTTTGGCGCTATCCACCATTTTCAAAAAAGATACCTTCCCGGCCTGGGAGCTTGACCTGAGACAGGCTTTGCAATACTTGCGCAAAGAGGAATGGCCCATCGACAGAGAAAAAGACGGATGGCACCTGATGAGCTATGAACAACTGCCCCTTGGGTGGATCAAGCGGATTGCTACCAGGTTCAACAACTACTATCCGTTGCATTGGAGAATCAGGATGGAGCTGCCTGGGGAGTTGCCAAAGGTTGGTTTGTTGGACGTAGGTAACTAAGAAAGGTGATGATTTTGCCGGGCTGAAGGCAAGGCCATGTATGAAGACACACATGAGAAAAAATGGACTGCTGGCAGCCAAAGTGCTACCAGCATCCAATTAACGTAATAACTATTTGATTGAATCGCCTTTGTGAACGGTCATTTCCAATAAATCATATTGCTTCCCTATTTCTTCAGGATCAGGGCCTGGTAAGTGCCTTAAGTGCCTGTCGAAAAATGAGGTGGTTAGCTTAGTGACAATTTCCATTCCCTGATAAGGGTCAATGTCGCCAGTACCCGCAAGTGACTGAACGGGAATCATAAAGGGAATATCCATGAAATTCGGGTGCCCTGAATGGAGCAGTTTACTTTCATAGAAGTAGTCCGTGCTCTTGTTGAGATAAATATGGGAGTTAACGTCTTCATGTTCGGCAGGCCAATCCGCCGAAATATAGAGGAAAGGGATATAGTAAGTGCTGTCGATCGTGTTGCCCCATGAAATGCCATCCAAATTTGCCGCTGCTTTTACCCGGCTGTCCATAGTGGCCACCACACCGGCTGCCCCACCACCTACTGAATGACCAAAAACGCCGATTTGACTCAGATTTAGTTTGCCTTTCAGTACGCCGTCAGTGTTCCACTTTTCCAGCAGATCCATCGTGTAAATCATGTCTTCAGCCCATCGATTATCTACTCCGGCCATGAAATAATTCTTTGCTGCTTCCCGCACAATCGGATGCCTCTCTTCATAACTGAGACCACTTTTGAAGGCTTCAATCAATGGCTCGACCACTGGCTGAGATTCGGCGGAAATTTCGCTCTGGAAGTCATAATCAAAGTACTTTACTCTCCCATCAGGAAAGGTGGCGCCCAAACTTTCATAGGTGTGATTCATGTTGACGATCACATAGCCCTGGCTGGCCATCTCGGTCAACAAGGCATAGTATCCCGTTGCTTTTGACCCATAACCATGAGAAAAAATTAGCACGGGGAAGGGGCCATCCGCTACCGGAATATGAGGATAGACATAGGTTTTTACCTGATCAAGATAACTGTGCGCTGAGGGTGGCAGGCCATACTTGACAGAGAAGCCGGCCCTGCTTCCTTCATCTACATACTTCTCGCCTTTCAGCGATGAAACTTCCACATCGCTTGGATACCAGATTTTATACATCATCTCTCGCTTATCGGTAGAATCTTTGGTGATGATCTCATCACGCTCTGTTTGCACGTAAACCAATTCAGTACCCACGCTGTAAGGGCCCCGTGGTTCTGGCAAGGAGAAAACAGGGAGGAGCTTTGGAAGTGCCCAAGCAGGCAGTAGCAAAATAATCAATCCCAAATACCCGATCACCCTAACAAAGGACACACGGGGAGGCTCAGTGGCATCAACAGCTTTTACCCTCCATCCCACTAAAAGCGTGAGTAGGTAAGCAGGAAACATTTGCCAGCGCCAACCTTCTACAGCCAGGTGCAAGGCCAGCAACACCCCGAGGAATACTAAAACGTAATTGGCCCGAATGTGCCGGACAATGGGCCGCTTGACAAACGGTAAAATGGATACGACCAGCAAAAGGATAATCTCGAATGTTCTCATGCACCAGTTAAGTTTTGTAGGACAAAATGCTTTTTACAAAACTAGGCTGAGGGTGGTTCAGATGCGATGTTAAATCCGTGCGCAAACTCGTTATCCGTCGATTAAACCCAACATCTATGTCAGCTGTAATCCAAAAATGGGATTTTGCTAGCCCAGTAAGAAGAAGGTTGGCGCCTGATGTGCACCACCAGCTACCCTGGATGAACCAAACCGATTGCTACCCGTTTTAACAACTATTTTCCGCTACTTTTGAGGATAAGTATTGAGCTGCCGGAAGATTTAACTCCCTCATTTTTGAACCACCATGCTTAAAAACATCAACTTCAAACTTGCAGTCCACGCCATGATAGCCCTGCTATCGCTTGTGCTGGTGTACCACCTCACCATTATCACCGGCCTTATTCCTTATGAAGCCACCTGGGGTGGGCGACTTCAAAACAGGGAGCAAATGCTACGGTTCGAAACGGTCAGCATTTTGGTGAACCTGTTTATTCTTACCGTCATCCTGATCAAGGGAGGCTATTTGAAACTAAAACTGCCAACTATGGTATTAAAGGTTTTGCTTTGGGCGTTTGCTGTGCTTTTCGCTCTCAACACCGTAGGGAACCTGGCCTCCACCAGCGTGCTTGAACTTATCATTTTCACCCCGCTGACAGCCGCAGCGGCTGTCTTTTGTGCGAGGTTGGCGATTGAGCCATAAATAACCGCAATGGCGTGAGTCCTATACCAAGCTCTTTAGTTACTCCGCACTTTTATCGCTCTTCTTAGCGGCTTTGGCAGCTCTTTTTTCTTTTAGATTCTTGGCAGGCGCTTTCTTTGATTTATCATTATCCTTCGACATAAGCTTTTGATTTAAAGTGACAAAGAAGGTGATGTGCCTTTGTAAGATTTTTACATGTGAAGACACACGAAAAAAGACAACGCTTCTCCGATGCCAAGGTGAAGAAATGTAAGCGTTAAGGCGTTACACTATCAAAGGGCATTTTTACATATATCCCATGTTTGGGTAGTTGAATAAACATTCAGGTACAGAAACACCTAATCGGCGATGAAAACAAGACATGCCACACGTAAGGAAAGTATTCTGCCAGCCTTTTATCTAAAGTATTTCACAATCATCCGGGCACCCACATACGCCGAAGCAATTTGCACCCAGGCAATGATCGGGCTAAGCATATACACAATCGCCGGGAATTCCTTCCATAAAGTACTCAGCACCCAGGACACAAGCATGATATACAAAATATTACCAATGAGGGAGGGAATAAGTTTGAAGCCCAACGTGTAAATGGGATAAGAAAAGGTGGCCACAATGACCACCATTAGTCGGGTTATTTCTTTCGACCAACCTATTCTTGAGTAAATGAGAAAAATGGCAAGAACCATGAGCAAAAACAGGCCCAGCCACACATACCTGACCACATCGTTGATCCAACCTGGCTTATCTACTACCTCTTGAGCGGTGGCTTTCATTTTTGCTGCTATTAAGGTCTAAATTTCATCCTTTTGACTTGCTTCGTCTGCACTTTTCGCTGCAATAGATCACCTCGCTCCAATTGAGTTCCCATTTCTTTCGCCAGGCAAACGGCCTTTCACAAACGGGGCAAATTTTGGTCGGCAAATGCGGCTTTCTCATTTACTAAAATCTGGCACCTCACTCACTCTGGCATAGGGAAAATCGGCGACCTTCTCAAGTTTGTAATAGGAGTTTAGGCCTGAAATACCAACACCGTCTGCCACCCCCAGGTCAATATATCCCTGCTTATTTATCGCTTCGTCGGGCACAACCAGGTGTTCAATTTGCCCCACAATCATGGTTGTGCCTGTGGATTGGATGACGACATCTTCCACGTGCCTCAAACCGATTTTAAGCGTGCTTTCCTTCACAAAAGGCGCATGGAAATCATACAACGTCTCCTCCGTCAAGCCACAGGCATCAAACTCGGACACGGCATGATCAAATTTGGCCGACGTATAATGGGCATTCTTTATGAACGACGTACGAATATGATTGATGGTAAACCACCCATTGTCGAGGATATTCTCCTGCGTGTGCCGCCGCACCTCCTCGCTTGGGCGCACAATGAAACCTAAATAAGCTGGATTACTTCCAAGATGCACCACAGAGCTGATAATCGCCAGGTTGGCTTGGCCGGCATTCGACCGGGTACCAATTAAATTGCCCGGTTTTATACCGGAAATAGAATTGATGATATTGAGTCGCCTGACCTTTTCTGTATTGACTAAATCGGTTTTTGAGAGATACATCTTAGTTGTTTTGGGTAGGTGTTTATCGAACGAAAAAGGGTAACCGTTTGCTGATTTTATTGTGTGTAATCTGGCGTTGGCTGGTACATTTGAAACGATCGATCGCTCCGCTGCGCTTTTTCAAATGCTTTTGGCTGACGCCACTGTTCACCCGCTTGCGCCAAAGCCTGAAACTGGACGCTTTCAACGTCTTTCTCATAAGATCAATCACTTCTTTTTCTGGCAACTGAAACTGGTGTTCAATCGCCTCAAAAGGCGTGCGATCTTCCCAGGCCATTTCGATTACCCTGTCTATGTCATTTTGTGCGAGTTGGCTCATTGACGCTTTGCGTAGTAGCATTCATTCTAAGAACCACTGGGAACCAAAACTGTTTGTATTTGAGCCAGGAAAGTCTCGTACTATGTTTCTCAATAACTATTTGGAGTGACTAAACCCGATCGGCATGAGCTATTGAGCCTGCTCTTGACAGCTGGGAGATTTAGCCAGAGCTGCAAGGCTTCATCATTCCTGCCTCTTCCTCGCAGCCTTGAATTCACTTGCGTCGTACCATTTGGGGAAGTAATCTTCATTGGCCAACCTTAGGCCCACCTCAAACATCAACTGGGCATCAAATTGCACGCCGGTCAAATTGGTGGTCGCAGGGTCGTATTCATCGGAGGGTTGGTGGTACCTGTAAGTTTCATAGTGGTCAGCCATTTCTTTGATCTGCTCCACGGAGTAGTCAAACCCCTCATAGGTACCAGAGGCGTACAAAGCAGGAATGCCGATTTTGGCGAAGTTGAAGTGGTCGGAGCGGAAGAAGTAGCCTTTCTCCTTGTTGGGATCGGGGATCACATAGCGGCCCTGTTTTTTGGCAGCGGCGGCGGCATACTCATCCATTTCAGAGTGCCCGAAACCGGTAATCGTCAGGTCTTTCATGCGCCCGGGACTGGACAACGCATCCATATTGATATTGGCGACCGTTTTTTCCGGATCATAAATGGGATGCTCTGAATAATACGCCGAGCCTAGCAAGCCTTGCTCTTCGCCAGTTACGGCTATAAACACAATAGATCGCTTGGCCGGTGCTTCTTTTTTGAAGGCTTCAGCAATGGCCAGCAAACAGGCAGTGCCCGACGCATTGTCGACGGCGCCATTATAAATGGAATCGCCATCGATGGGACGGCCCACACCAAAATGATCCCAATGGCCGGAGTAAATAATGTACTCGGCCTTTTGGTCGGTGCCGGGCAGCAAAGCCACCACGTTTTTGGACACGTCTCTTTTGATGCTGTTGGTAACTTTTACAGACGCTGTGAAGCCAAGTGGCACGGGCTTGAATCCTTTGGTTCTGGCCATTTGGTTGTAATCTTTGTTCTCCATAGTGGTGGCGGCAAACAATTCGTCCGCTGCCTGGGTAGAAATCCACCCCTGCACATCGGCCACGGGCCGGTCGCTTTCCAGATTGAGCTGAGGGCCTGTCCAGCCCGACTGAATCACATTCCAGCCGTACGACGCCTTCTCGGTTTCGTGGATAATGATCACTCCTGCCGCTCCCTGTCGGCCTGCTTCCTCATATTTGTAAGTCCAGCGACCGTAGTAAGTCATTTCATCACCTTTGAATAGCGTAGAATCGCCCGACTTAAAACCCGGGTCGTTGACCAGCACCACGGCCGTTTTACCAGCCCAGTCGATGCCTTCGTAGTCGTTCCAGCCATACTCCGGTGCCACAATGCCATAACCGGCAAACACCAACTCCGATTTCTCCAGGCTCACTTCGGGCGTGGGCTTGAGCGTTAACGCCACAAAATCGTCGAAGTAGTCCAGCTCCATCTTTTTGCCAGCGCCCGCTATCACCATCTTTTCTGACGGCGTGCCTGTAATCTCCACCATGGGCACCTCCTGAAAATAGCTGTCGCCATTGCCCGGCTGCAAACCGAGTTTGGCAAACTCGTCTTTTAGATAATTCACTGTTTTCGTTTCTCCTTCGGTGAAAGGCATCCTTCCCAAAAATTCATCGGAGGCCAGCTGACCGATGTGCTGGCCGATGGTGGATTGCTCTACTGTGGCTGGGTTGGCTTCTTGTTTTGTTTCAGGGCTGCAGGCAGCCAGTACGGCTAGCAGTGCCAGGGAGGTATATTTTTTCATTGTGATCAGGTTCATGAGTGGTTTTAAAGTTTGCTAGCAAAAACACAGAATGATGGAGATTATTTCTCCATTATAAAAGTAGAGGCTTAAGGTGAGGTTCTCTGACTTGAATATAGGTTTAAAGGGCAAGGGGAGCAAATTCGAAGGGAACATGCTTATCAATAGCTTCGATAAACTGGTCAATGCCAGTTCTCGCTAGCCATTTTAGCGATAGTAGGAATAAGTAATTTTAAGAATTCAGGAAATTCAGAAAAATAAATCAACTGACCTTCCCTGGCAGACAGAATGTGATGTGGTTCTTCTTTATAGAAACTGGAATCAAAAAGGTGGACAAAATCGAATTGAGCGAACAACCGGTCGAGATTCTCAAAACCCAATTTATAACGCTCCTCAATTTCGTTGTCAGGCACAAAGTGACCCCCATTCTCCACTCTAATACGTACTCTCTCCTTCGCTTTTTCGACAGAGTCCAGGCAAAAAAAGAATAAATTTAACTCAAAACCCGCTGCACGGAACATCTCTGGCCAGTGCATTGGCGTTGAGTTAAAGTTTGTTTCATAACAAAAATCCCGCTGTAGCTTAATAGAGTTTGTCACCGAATCTTTTAGTAATTGCCTGGTTTTGTTGTGTGCAATCTCAGCCCGAAGTTCTGAATCATACATTGCGTTATAGACCTTCAGAAACTCCTTGTCGTAGTCAAATGATTCAACTCCTATTGGTGTAACTGCCTTGGCATAGGAAGACTTCCCAGATCCATTGCAACCGCCAATAACAAACAGCCTGGCCTTAGACATTAATTAAATTGGGGGGAAGGAGTAGGCTTTTTTGTCAACTTTTCGGAAGAAAGCTTTTCCTCATATACTTTGATTTCCTTTTTGATTCGAGGCATTTCCCTCTTGAACTTTTTCTGAAGCTCTTTCAAGAATTCTTCTATCGTGTTATGATCTCCCACACACAAATTTATAAAATTTCAAACTAAGCGGCAATGCTGTAGTGGTTTACCCAAAGCATTTAGCAAACATCGTCCACACTACCCTTGCGATTTGAAAATCAATCGTGGTGTCTTGAACCACTTCTTGTAGGAGATGATCAATCCAAACGGATGTATATCAATTGCCGAGCTATGCATTTGCTAACCTTAGTGTGTCGGGGGCTACTTGTAGTTTTTCTTATTCGGATCAGAGATACTACTGCGCCTTCGGGGTTTCTCCGAACAGATTAAAAATCCCGAAGAGCGACCGTATCAACTATGCGATGCTACTCTCTAAGTATCCCCGTTTCAAATCCATCGATACTCTCAGTATTTCTATTCTTCCAGTAGTCTTCAATTCCCTCAGTTCCTTGCTTTGTAGACCAGTCGTTTAAGATAGTTCGCTCTTCCTTGAAATCCATATACGGCACGGCAAATCCGCACGACGTTTGCACCAAATCGACATGCATTTCAATGATTTGCCTGGAGCCCGTGTTTTCAGGAAACTGACCGATATATTCCTGGAATTTGCTGTCTCGTTTATGATAGATCTTAGCGTTTCCATAAAGCCTGAGAATCAAAGGCTTCCCTTCAAATGCACAGAACATAACCGTCATTCTATCATTCTTCAATAAATGAGCGGCTGTTTCGTTTCCGCTTCCTGTTAAGTTGAGCCAAATAATTTTGTTGTCATCCAACACCCGAAAGGCATCGGTACCCTTGGGGGATATGTTCACCCGGCCTTCCCCGGCCGCAGTCCCCACAAAAAATATTTTTTGATTCTCAATGAATGTCTTCAATTCTGGTGTGATGGCATCTAATCTCTTCCCCATTCTTTTCTAATTACTGCCGCAAGCGGATGTCCCCGCCTATCGGGTGATGAAGGTATCGATTTCTGGTAAATTTCTGAGCTGAAAGTAGGTCGTTTTAGGGTGAGGAGGCCCTGCCTCGTGGATCGAGACACCCTGGATAACCTAGGAAGATCCCCCAGGGGTTCAGCCGACACTAGCTTTCACTTCTGAATTGTCTTCCGCAACATGGGCAATACGCTAGCGATGCTGGTCAATCAAAATCACATTGCCATCGGGATCGGTGACCATCATGCTGGCCGGGCCGGACGTTTTGGGGTCAATTTCCTTCCCCGTTTCAATGCTCTCACCTTTCAGGTGTTGCTGAATTTCTCTGATGTCATCGAAGCTTGCTATGTCTTTGCCATTTTCGTCCCAGCCTGGGTTAAACGTCAAAATATTGCCTTCAAACATGCCCTGAAACAGTCCGATCAGTGCATTCTCATTTTTGATGATGAGGTAGTTTTTCTCGACATCGCCCCCTAAGACAGTAAATCCGAGTTTTTCATAAAACTGTTTTGAAGCCCTTAGGTCCCTGACACTAAGACTTACTGAGAATGCACCTAGTTTCATATGTGTAAAATTTGTTTTTCAACGGCCACATGGAATAGCCAAAACCTTTTGGAAGCGATAGTCGACTGTTCTCCGACTTTATTCATCGTTCCACGCCGGTCCGCTGGGTAGGGTATTCCTTATGGCTATTTCATATTATTAAAATTTTCAGGTTATCACTTCAATCGCTCCAGCTTGCCTTTTCGCTTGACTATGTTTTTATAGTCCCACTGAATTTCTCTGGACTTTCCGAGCCATCGCTGCAATTTAGTTACATCGATTTCTTCAACGGCTTCGTAAAAAATAGATGCGTCTTTGAACTTCTCACCTCTTACAGCTAAATCCTCTTCTTCAAAATCAGCTCCGCTCCAAAACATCAGCCGCATCCCCTTCTTTTGCTTGCTGTACCCCACAATCGGATTGCCTTCCAAAAACCAAACAGGATGAGCATGCCAGATTTTGCTTTCGGCCTCCGTCAAAACGCTGTCGATTATGGTGGCAAGCAAGTCGCAGATTTCGTTGTCAACTGCCGCTTGGCTTTCGTTATACGATTTTATCCCTGCATTCATACTTTCAAAAAATTCGATTAGACGAGCATTCGTCTCCTTTCTGGAAGCACAATAGACCACAAGGGTTTTTTTTTCCCCAGCCCTACATAAACATATCTCTTAACAACAGCAATTCCAAGGTCTAAGATCAAGGTCGGGACAGCAGCTACCTAAGATGACGATCAGCAAAAAAATGCACAGCAGTGTAACAACAGTCCCCTACCTCCTCCTCCACCTTGCCCACTTTTAAACACACCTAACAAAGCAAAGATCGTTGTACTCGATGCAGGCATTTCTGACCATACCGTTACTACTCTTTCATTGTCATTGACATAAGAACATCCCTCCTCAGACTTAAAGCACTTGGCAATAGCCAGTGAAAATGGTTATACTCACAAAATTTTTGGTAGATAAGGATGCGGCAGGTGAGCGAAGGAAACAATATCGAAGAAGCGTTTAGGCTAGATCCCTTTTTTGAACTATCTCCTTATTTGCTGTGCATTGCCGGATACGACGGCTACTTCAGAAGAATAAACCCTGCCGTGTGCAAGCTACTGGGATACAGCCAGGAAGAACTATTGGCAAGGCCCATCAGCGATTTTATCTACCATGAAGACAGGCATCAAACAAAAGTCCACCGGGATGCGCTTTTAAAGAATGTTCCGCTGCTGGATTTCGAGAACCGATATGTAACGAAAGGTGGGGAAGTGGTTTGGCTTTCCTGGAATTCGATGCCCTACGATTCGAAGCAACTCGTTTATGCTATTGCAAAAAACATCACCCACAAGAAAAGGATAGAAGAAGGAAGAGAGGCACTGCTGGCTGACCTCGCCGAGGCAAACAAGGACCTGAAGCAACTAAATTACACGACCTCACATGACCTGAGGTCTCCGGTCAACAACCTCCTTACGATAGTTGATCTGTTGGGGAACTCAAATATTCAGAGTAAAGTTGCTCTTGAGCTAATTCCTATCCTTAAGTCTGCTACAGAGAACCTCAATCAAACACTCAACGACTACCTGAACATTATAAGCCAAAAAGAGAGCCAGGTTGCTCCGATTGAAGAACTCGACCTGAAGCAAGTGTTGAGCACTGTAGTCAACTCTATCAATTCTTTGGCGAAAAACGCCAACGCTCAATTTGAAATTGACTTTTCGGAAGCAACCCACATCAGATTTAACAGGGCCTACCTGGAAAGCATCTTTCTCAATCTTATTACCAATTCGATCAAGTACCGGAGGCTCGATGTGGCACCGGTGATCTCCATTTCGAGTATCAGGTCGCACAATGCCATCCAACTTGTTTTCGCAGACAATGGGCTTGGTTTTGACATGAGCAAAGTAAAAGGGAAGATATTCGGGCTACACCAGCGCTTTCACAACCACAGCGACAGCAAGGGCATCGGCCTCTACCTGGTGCATAGCCATGTAACAAGTCTCGGCGGAAGCATCGAAGTAGCAAGTGAAGTCAATAAGGGGACTAAGTTTACCATTTCATTCAACGAGTGAAATGGTAAAAATCACCTCGCCTCCACCTCAAATGGTATCCACAGCCACTTTGTAGGTCGGATCTTCCATCACATTCACATCAATCAGCTGATCGGCATTTTGCAGCAGTTGTTTGCAGTCGGGGCTCAGGTGCTTCAAGTGCAGCTTTTTGCCCACTTTCTGGTAGCGCTCCGTAATTTTGTTGAGGGCCTCTATGGCCGACATATCCACCACCCGGCTCTCGGCAAAATCGATAATGACCTCGTCGGGGTCGTTGGCCACATCAAATTTTTCATTGAAAGCAGCCACCGAGCCAAAGAACAGGGGGCCATATATTTCGTAGTGCTTTACTCCTTCAGCGTCGATGCTCTTTCTGGCTCTGATTCGCTTGGCGTTGTCCCAGGCAAAAACAAGTGCAGCAATGACTACACCCACCAGCACCGCCAGGGCAAGGTTGTGCAGAAACACAGTGACGAGCGTCACCATTACCATCACAAAAATATCGGACTTGGGCATTTTGTTGAAAGTCCTCAGGCTGGCCCACTCAAACGTGCCAATCGACACCATGATCATCAAGCCGGTAAGTGCCGCCATGGGCAGCTTTTCAACTAGGCCTGCGCCAAACATGATAAACACCAGCAACATCACAGCCGCCACAATGCCCGACAAACGGGCCCTGGCACCTGAAGAAACGTTGATAAGGCTTTGGCCAATCATGGCACAGCCGCCCATGCCGGAAAACAAGCCGGAAAGGATATTGGCAGTGCCCTGGGCCACTGCTTCCTTGTTTCCCCTGCCCCTTGTTTCGGTTATTTCATCAACAATGTTAAGCGTAAGCAAGCTTTCGATCAGCCCTACGCCTGCCACTATAGCGGCATAGGGAAAAATGATGGCTAGCGTTTCGAGGGTAAAAGGAACTGAAGGCAGGTGAAATGGGGGAAAGCCGCCCTGGATGGAAGCAATATCGCCGACCGTCTTGGTGTCGATGCCAAAGAAATAAACGATGCCAAATACCAAAAGAAGGGCGGTTAAAGCGGCTGGAACGGCTTTCGTCAGCCGGGGCAGCCCCCAAATGACGAGCATAGTCAATAACACGAACCCAAGGAATATGTACAGTTGGCTACCCGACAACCAGTTGCCTGCGTCATCTTTGAATTGCGCCAGCTGCGACATGAAAATGATGATGGCCAGGCCATTCACAAAACCAAAAATAACCGGGTGAGGTACCAGGCGCATGAACTTGCCGAGACGGAGCGTGCCAGCGGCCAGCTGAATAATGCCAGCCAGGATCACCGTGGCAAAAACATATTCTACTCCGTGAGACACCACCAGCGAAACTATCACTACGGCTACTGCTCCTGTGGCACCAGAAATCATGCCCGGTCTTCCGCCGAAAATGGACGTAATCAGGCCCATGACAAATGCAGCGTAAAGTCCTGTGAGGGGAGACAGCCCTGCAATCAAAGCAAACGCAACAGCCTCAGGCACGAGGGCCATAGCCACCGTAAGACCTGATAAAATTTCAGTTTTATAGTTGACCTTTTGTGAGAGGTCGAATAGGTTAAAATACTTTTTCATTAAAGTTTGATAAATGGCTTTTCACTCAGGGAATAGTGGCCCCAGGAGGAAATCAATATATTGTATTCGGAATTTATGGATGGGCGTTAAGCAGGTTGTTGGCTTGCCCTCTATTCATTTTCGGACTGCAAAGGTAGGGATAATCCGATGCAAACGAATCATTGGGTTTGAAAATACATCGGCTTATTTTGCATAGCTACCGCTTATATGCCCTCTTGTCGGTGCAAAGCAGGCACTTTGTGTATATTGTGATTTACCTGATCCTATTCAACTATGAAACTACTATCTTTAAAAACAGCCCTGCTCTGTTTCTTCCTCGGCTGCTTCCTCGGCTGCAGAGAACAAAGCGACAAGACATCAAACGAGAGCAAAACCTGGGTTTTTATCATGGCGGGCCAGTCGAACATGGCAGGACGGGGCGTTGTGGAGCCGCAGGATACGGTAACTAACCCCAGGATACTGACAATAGATTCGCTGGGTAACGTAATCAAAGCCAAAGAGCCGCTGCACTTTTACGAACCAAGCAGGGTGGGCCTCGACTGCGGCTTGTCTTTTGCCAAAACCCTTCTGTTTGAACTCCCAGGAAACGACACCATCATGATCATACCAACTGCTGTTGGTGGAAGCGCCATGTCGCAATGGCTGGGCGACTCTCTGTATCGCAACGTAAAGCTTCTCTCGAACTTCAAAAAAAAGGTGGCGATTGGAAGGCAGCACGGAGAAATAAAAGCCATTCTCTGGCATCAGGGAGAAAGCGACGCTAACGATAGGTCAATTGAAGCCTATCCGAGCAAAATTCCCCAGCTGTTGAGCACTTTCCGATCCATCGTTCAAAACGATTCATTGCCAGTGTTAATGGGCGAGCTTGGCAGCTATTCCAACAACAATGACTATTGGCAGATGGTGAACAGAGCGATTCACGAGTATGCTGCTAGCGACAAAAATGTATCGGTGATTAGTACACAGGATTTGATTCACAAGGGAGACACCATACACTTCAATTCGCAGGGGCAAAGGGAAATTGGGAAACGATTTGCGGAGGGTTATTTGAATCTGACTAAATCAGCTTCTGGAGGGTGAATTTTCCAACCAATACCCCTACCCTAAAGGGTGGACTGGAAAATTAACCTCGGCAAAAAAGTGACTATAAGTAAAAAAATGAAACGAATTTAATGACAATAGATGAACTACAGAACTTTAGATAAAACCAACTTCAATATCTCAGAAATCTCGCTTGGCACCTGGCAAGTGGGTGGTAAATGGGGCTCGCCATTTAGCGATGCCGAAGCTGACAAAATCATCAACACGGCTATTGATCGGGGTGTTAACTTCATTGACACAGCCGATGTATACGAGAACGGCCTGAGTGAAACGGCTGTAGGTCGGGTAGTTCGTTCCCGATCAGAACGCATTTACGTAGCCAGCAAATGCGGCAGACAAATCAGCCCGCACACTAGCGAAGGCTATCAGCCTAAAGTGCTCCAGAAGTTTGTGGAAGATAGCCTCAGGCGAACAGGCCTGGAAGCGCTGGATTTGATCCAGCTGCACTGCCCCCCTACTGAGGTCTACTATCGCCCCGAAATATTTGAGCTGTTTGAGCGACTGAAAGAGCAGGGGAAGATTCTTAATTTGGGCGTCAGCGTTGAAAAAGTGGAAGAAGCGTTGAAAGCCATTGAGTACGACAATGTGGCTACCGTGCAGATCATCTTCAACCTGTTTCGTCAGAGGCCTTCAAAGCTGTTTTTCAAAGAAGCTAAAAGAAGGAATGTGGGCATCATTGTGAGGGTTCCGCTGGCCAGCGGCTTGCTCACCGGCACCTACCATGCAAAAACAACTTTCGATTCGGGAGATCACCGAAACTTCAATAGGAATGGGGAAAAATTCGACAAAGGAGAGACTTTTTCGGGTATCGACTATGACCTGGGCTTGAAAGCCGTCGATGAACTGAAGGCACTATTTCCGGGCGTGACCAATCTGGCACCCATTGCTCTCCGGTGGATACTTGGCTTTGAGGAAGTAAGCTGCATTATTCCCGGCGCATCGAAGGTTGAGCAGGTGTTGTCCAATTTATCCACCTACGACACGCCGCCACTTACAACAGCGCAGGTAATGGCGATGAACAAAATTTATGAAGCATACATCAAAAAAGAGGTGCACCAATTGTGGTGAGTACCCATTTCCGAAGCACTAAATCAACTTTATGAAGTCAATTAATGCCTGTTTTTTCGCAATGTTGCTAATAGCTGGCAGCTGCTCAAGCCCGAAACCCACTCAGCCACCAGGCCCCAACCCTGCCATCGACAGCCTTTTTGAAGCGTACAATCAATTCAAGCTTCGGATCAACCCCATAGAAGCCACCAAAGCAGGTGAATCTGAATACAACGACAAGGTAGCCAACTTCATTGCTGACGACTACCAGGCAGACCTTATAGAGAACTACACCAATTTTCTGGAGGCCCTTAGTGAATTCGACTCCACCATGGTGAGCCCGTCGCAATGGATGAGCATGCAGGTGATGGCCTGGGATTGTAAGATCAAACGAGAGGGCCTCACCAATACAATTGTGACCATGGCATCGCCTATTTACAACCTGCCCAACTTCGAACTGATGCCCATCCTTCAAATCCAGTCGCTGCACCTTTACTTTTCGCAGCTAGCCGGGGGGCAAAGCGTTCAGCCGTTTAATACAGTGAAAGATTATGACAACTGGCTGAAACGGATCGATGCGTACCTGCCCTTTTTGGACACCTGTGTGGTAAAGATGAGAGAGGGAATCGCCACGGGCATCGTGCCTCCCAAAACCCTTATTAAGAAAACCATTCCTCAACTGGATGGCTTTATCAACGACCCGCTATCCGAGCACTTGTACTACGCCCCTATTCGCCAGATGCCTGAGAGCTTTTCGTCAGAAGAAAAGGAAAGGCTCGCCAGCGTCTACAGCGACGCCATTCAAAACAAGCTCAAGCCGAAGTACAAAGAGCTGCAAGACTTTCTCGTGAACAGCTATTTGTCTGCTGGCATGGAGACCTCCGGACTTGGGGCTTTACCCAATGGTCCCGAAACATACAATTACCTGTTGCGGCTGCACACCACCACTAACCTGACGGCCGATGAGATTCATGAACTGGGTAAAAGTGAAGTAAAAAGGATTTTGGCTGAAATGGAAAAAGCGAAAGCTGCGACCGGCTTTGAAGGCGACATGAAGGCCTTTTTTGAGCATGTGCGAACCAGCAAAAGCCAAATGCCTTACACCGAACCAGAGCAGGTGATTGCCAGCTTCAACACAATAAGGACACGTGTCGAAGCCAGACTGGTGGAGGTATTTGACCTGAAGCCCAAAGCCACTTTCGACGTGCGAAGAACGGAAGCGTTTCGGGAAGCCTCGGCCAGCGCAGAATATGTGCCAGGCAGCAAAGATGCCACGAGGCCAGGCACCTTTTATGTGCCCATCCCAGATGTAACAAGCTACAACAAGTTTTCAGATGAGGCCCTGTTTCTTCATGAAGCTGTACCGGGGCACCACTATCAGCTTTCGCTGCAGCAGGAAAACGCTGACCTGCCTGAGTTTCTGCACCCGGAGAGCCTGGGTGTGTTTGTGGAGGGTTGGGCCTTGTATGCCGAGTCGCTGGGTAAGGAGCTTGGGCTGTATGAAGACCCTTACCAGTATTTCGGCATGCTCAGCATGGAAATGCACCGGGCGATCCGGCTAGTTGTCGACACGGGCATACATGCCAAAGGCTGGACGAGAGAGCAAGCGATCCAATATTCGCTCGACAATGAAGCAGAATCCGAAGCCTCCATTATTGCGTCTATCGAGCGCTACATGGCCACACCCGGTCAGGCTGTTTCCTACAAAATAGGCCAGCTGAAAATTCAGGAGTTGAGAAAAAAGGCTGAGGCTACCCTTGGTGACAAGTTCAGCATCAGGGAGTTTCACAATCAGGTGTTAAACTCAGGGAGTTTGCCATTGGTTCTTCTGGAAAAGAAAATCAACGGTTGGATTGAGAAAATAAGGTAACTGATTGATAATAGAAACAATGGTCACAGTATCTAATATCAGTATGTTTGTACTACTATCAGTCTTCGCTTTACCCAGTGACGTAGGCAAACTTTTAATACCGCTCAAAGCGATCAACCGAAGTTCAACGAATTCCATAGTGCTGACCGACATTGGCGAATTTGGCTTGCTGAGAAAAGAAAGACCCGGCATTCCGGCGCACTATCACACTGGCATTGATATCAAAAGACCTTCAGACAACTATATCAGCGAACCCATTTTTGCCATCAGTGAAGGCGTGGTAATCAGCAAACGGACAGACGGGCCTTATGCCCAACTAATTATTGAACATCAGGATGAAAAGGGAAAATTTTGGACTCTATATGAGCATATCGCTGGTGTTGAAGTAGAGTTGTATCAACCAGTAACCCCCGACAGACCAATAGCACGGTTCATGAACACAATGGAGCTGGATAAACATGGCTGGCAGTTCGACCACTTTCATTTTGAAGTATTGAAAGTGGCACCAACTCCCCTCCAAAAAGACACAACGAAACCAGAAAGGTATTTTTCCTCATATACATTGGCTTGCTATACCAGAGAGGACTTGAGAAAGTACTTTCATCATCCTTTGGAGTTTTTGAGCGAGCGGTTATGACCGAATGCTGTAGCAATGGCTTCCGAGTCGCCGTTTTGTTAATGCTGCTGATCCAGGGCGAACCGCTGACGACTAGAAGAACTGATGGCTGAGAGTCCGTCAATTTTTCCTATTTTTATTGAACACCCAAAGTCAAGCATCTCTCAACTATGGCAAAGCCTACCCGTGTACTACTGTTCCTTTTTGTTTTTTGTTTTAACACCAATTCTACCACGGAAGCCCACCCCAGGCACTCCGACCCCGTGCTGGCTGAATTGAACGACTACCTCATGGCCATACAACTCCTGAGGGTTGACGACCCCGCTGCGGCAAGGTTATTCAATATCTGGGATGAGCTAAGGGTGGCATCGTGGAAGATTCGTGAGTTGACCGATGAGCAAAACTTGCCAATGGTCGACAGCAAGGTTATGAAGCAAGTAGGCGCAACCAGAGCTAAGCAAAAGCAGCTTTTGGAAGAATGCCGAGCCTACTTTGCCGGAATGGCCCGCAAAGGTCCTTCGTTAAATGTAGTGATTGATCAGTCGGTCAAAAGCACGCCAGAAGCACCGGTAGTAAATGTGCAAGTCGGGCATTTCAAAGTAGTGGTTATCGAAATTGAAAATCGACGAAGCGTAGCCACAAAACTAGCCATGAAAGCCGATTTGAGCGATGAGATATTGTTTTGGAATAAGACCATCACCCTGGCTCCGGAGTCAATTGGCTACACCTTTGCCGTTTGCACGCCGCTCACTGAGAAGGCATTGACTCAAATCATCCAAATGAGCGACAGTCTTGGAAACAAGGCGTCAGCCACCATACGGATGCAGGGTATCCCCATGCAGAATCCTCCATTTTCGCTGCTGCCTGCCAATAATGCGTACAAGGTAGTGCTTCCAGCGCCTGGGCGGTCGCCCGCCAAAAGGCATGCCCCATTTAAAGAGGGAATCAAATTCACGATTACCGATAAGCTTAGTGGCCAACCACTGGCCACTCGTATTGAGGTGAAAGACGCTGCAAACAAAAGCTATTGGACGCCCATTAAAGGGCCTTCCTACGCTGTAGGCCGAAACGAAAACGATGGCTGGAGGTCCATTTTTTGGGAATATCAGCCAGGCCCATACTTCTATATCGATGGCAAAGCGGAGCTAGGCGTGCCACCAGCGGGAAAAACTGCCACTGTCTATCATGGCTTTGAGTATAATCCGGTGACAGTGGCAGTACCTGAAAATGGCGTTGTGGAAGTAGCCATGGAACGATGGATCAACATGCCTGAGTTGGGTTGGTACTCAGGACAAACGCATATCCATACCACCGACGTGGGCATACCAGTTCAATTCAGTAAATACTGGCCTTTGATTTCCAAAAGTGAAGACCTCAATGTGTCGGCCATCCTCACCCTGAAAGGTGAATGGGAAACCCACGCCATTTATGCCAACGAATTTCCCATGGGCGAAAGAAAGGCGTTTAGTACAGCGGAGCATTTGATCACCTATGGAGAAGAGTTTCGAAACAACCCCTATGGTCATCTGGCCTTTCTGGGGTTGAATGAATTGATTCAACCTATTAGCTCCGGTGCTGTAGGTGAGCTGGGTGGCCCTGATTATCCACCCAATTCATATATTCTGGATGAAGCCATCGAGCAGGGCGCCACCACCATTGCCGCCCATTTTGGAAACTTCAAAGGCACAGACCAAATCAAAACGCCCTGGCCTTCCTCGGGATTTGAGATGCCGGTTGATATTGCATTGGACAAGATCCAAATGGCAGAAATAGCTGGCAACGGCGGGCAGCTCGATATCTGGTACGACATCCTCAATTGTGGCTTCAGAATACCCGCCACTGCGGGCCCCGACTGGATCATCAAAGATACGCCAAGGGTGTATGTGAACCTGGAGGACGAGCCCTTTACATTAGACAACTGGCGAAAAGGGCTACAACAGGGAAAAAGCTTTATCACCAACGGCCCTATGCTCTTTTTCACAGTGAATGGCGAGCAGCCCGGAAGTGTGTTGAAAGCTGGCAAAATGCCCGCAACCTTTGAGGTGATGACACAGGCGCTCACTCCCAAAGGAAATGTGCCCGTAGAGATTGTCTTCAACGGCAAAATGATTGCCAGCACTACTGATAAGATTACAAAAATTACGCTGGAAGACTCCGGCTGGCTGGCGATCAGGTGTGGCGGAGCTCACTCAAATCCGGTGTATGTAGACTTTGAAGGCAGGCCCGCTGGCTACGCCGAACCGGCACAAAGATTCATTGCCATCATCGACCGGCTCGCCGAATGGGTAGAAACAAAAGGCCTTTTCTATGAAGCCGACCAAAAGAAGCTTGTTCTCGAAGAGCTTGACAAAGGAAAAGCAGTATATGCTAAAATAATTGAGAAGGCGGAGAGGCTGGGAAGGAAGATAGAGTAGGCACCAGCCTGAGGAACACAAGCTTACTCTCACCAAGATGACCTGCAAACACTTCGCTCAATACATGAGGAGTTGGGCGATGCGCCTGCAAGAGATGTACACGAAAGCTTTATCGTGTATCCGGTCACCTAACCTCGATTCATTCAATTTTTACCGAAAGAGCAGCCCTGGTGCCAGACAGTCGATTATTTGATAACTGGACGGGCCTGATGATGGATAAACCAATTAAAAAACCAAAATTAGGGTGTTGAAACAAATTTTACTCTCATGAAAAGAAGACTCTTCCTCAAAAACACTGCGCTCACTGCCTCCTCAATAGCTTTTTTATCATCTTCGTCCTGGGCAAAGCTAAAAGCCGACCGATTGAGAACTGCCCACATCGGACTGGGTGGTATGGGAATGGCCGATCTGGACTCTATCTCCTCGCACAAGCTGGTGGATGTAACTGCCTTGTGCGACGTGGATGCCAATAACCTGGCCGCTGCCAACAAACTGCACAAAGGGGCAAAAGCATTTACCGACTACAGAAAGCTTTTTGATGAAATAGGCAAAAGCATTGATGCCGTGATTGTGTCTACGCCCGACCACACACATGCGCCTGCTTCGGTCATGGCCATGCAAATGGGCAAACCAGTATATTGCCAAAAGCCATTGACACACCATGTGTCGGAGGCCAGGGCTATGCGCAAACTTGCAGAAGACAACAAGTTGGTCACGCAAATGGGGATACAAATTCACTCATGGAACCAATACCGGGGAACCGTTGAATTAATTCAGTCGGGTATTATCGGAAAAGTGAATACTGTCAGGGCCTGGTCCAACAAAAACTGGGGATACGACGGCCCTGCACCGACGGGTAGCGACCCGGTTCCTTCCACACTTGACTGGAACCTCTGGCTGGGCACTGCACCGGAAAGGGCCTACAAGGAAGGCCTTTATCATCCTGGCAACTGGAGAAAGATGCTGGATTACGGCTGTGGCACCTTGGGCGACATGGGCGTTCACATTTTCGACACCCCTTACACTGCATTAGCGCTTGATGTACCAAAAACTGTCACCACAAGTTGCAGAAAACCCACGGGATTTGGCCACCCGGAAAAGAACGTGGTGACGTACGAATTCCCTGCCACAAAATTTACCACCGACAACTTCAAGTGGGTGTGGTACGACGGAGTGGATGCGCCTGACAGCCATGAAGAGCTTGCCATGCCAGGTAACGACAAACTTCCCAGTCAGGGTGCGATGTTTATTGGTGAAAAAGGCCGGCTACTTTTGCCCCATATCGATTATCCTAAATTGATTGTTGAGGGCAAATACGAAAAAGTTGATTTTCCAGACCTTCCGAAAGCTGATCATTACCACCAGTTTGTGGACGCCTGCCTTGGAAAAGACAAGACCAGTGCGCCGTTCTCATACGCAGCCAGGTTAACGGAGGCCATCCTTTTGGGTGTTGTTGCCAATCGCTTCCCTGACCAAACCCTGAATTGGAATAACAAAGGCCAAAAGTTCGATGAGGCAGCTGCCAACAAGTTGCTCGAAGTACCCTACAGAAAGTTTTAATGTTGATGACATAAGTTCCCATGCACCGGAAGAGTGATTTTCCGGTGCTTTCATGGAGATGGCAATTAACTACCTCGCCTCTGTCTTCAGGAGTATGGCACCCCCATCTGTCAACCCATTGTGTCGAAGAACTGCACCCAACGTCCACTTGTAACAAATCGCCGGATGGCCTTCAGATGTCGGAGAGAAATGACCTACATTTATTGCTTCTAATTGAATGGCACAGGTGCAGAAAATGGAGTTTAGCTAACTAAAGATGACATTTCCCAATGACATAGCGAAGCGAAACTGTGCTTACGTATTCCTGTTTAGCTTTCTGTTCAATTATTTTGGTATATGCACCATATTCGAAGTTCAGCAGTTCATTATACGACGGGAAGTAAAAGAGCAGATCGAGGCTGGAGTACCTGATGATAAGCTTCACAAGCTCTCTTTCGCAGTTGATCAAATACCTAACCTCGAGTGGGAAGAAGAAGGAAGAGAATTCCGCTTCAAAGGTCAAATGTACGACATCGTTCGCAGGGAAGTAGTAGCTGATTCGGTTTACTACTTCTGCATCAACGATGTGAAAGAAACCAACCTTGTGATGCTGGACGAGCTGGTGCGAAAACACATGGACGACGACAGTGGCCCCATTAGCAAAACCACAAGAAAGGTCACCAAAACGGTCAAGTCACTTAAATTTTCAGCCTCCGAAAAGTTGTTCACCTACGGGATACTTGTTCCAAAATCTACCATCGACTCATCATTTGCTCATTTCTATTCCTCACCATGCATCGAACTGGTAGGCCCACCCCCAAAATCTGTTTAGCCATTTCTTAGTGAACGAGGGTATTGCATCTTTTCTGTAGCAAAGATACAGGAGTGCTATGCCTGTGATTATTCAGAACAAACAAACAGATAAATAATGAGACACATATTTTTACTCACATTGAGTATGCTGGTGACGTATGCGTCATTGGCTCAGAATGGGCAGCTAAAAGGAAAGGTGGTTGATGCATCGACCAACGCTCCGCTGGCAGCTGCTACTATTGAAATTGACGGAAAAGGGAGAACAACCACTAATGACAACGGAGAGTTCTCGGTTGATTGCGCAGGTTCAGCCATCGTTCGGGTAAGCTACGTAGGCTATGAAACCTTTTCAAAAACAGCAGACTGCGCCACTGAGCTTGTCATTTCACTGATTTCTTCAACAAAAAGTCTCCAGGAAGTGGAAGTTACGGCTCTTTCAAACCCCAACCGGTCACTACTTGAGCAGCCCATCTCTATTGTGAAGCTGGGCAGCCAGGAGCTTAAGCGGTCAACGGGCCTTTTTCTCGATGACGCTATCAATACCAGCGTTCCCGGTGTGTTTATGGAAAGAAGAACGATCTCGGGTGGTCAGCAGATCAATATCAGAGGCTACGGCAGCGGAATGGGCTTCCGTGGTATTAGCAGTAACTTCGACTCTCAGGGGGTGAAGATGTATCTGAACGGGATTCCGATTACCGACGCCGAGGGCATCACAGTGATGGATGATGTTGACTATGGCTCGGTGAGTAACCTGGAGGTGAGCAAAGGGCCATCGGGCACTTTGTATGGGCTGGCAATATCCGGCGTTGTGAACCTGCAAACACAGAAAGCCGAAAAAGGCCAAACCTCTATTGGAGAAGACTTCATGGTAGGAAGCTACGGTTTGCAGCGCTCCACTACCCGATTGGCCATCGGAGGCGAAAAGTCATCGTTTCTGATTAACTACGGACACCAGAAATATGACGGATTTATGCCTCACACCAGGTCGCACAAGAACTTCGTGAACATGATGGGAGACTATGTGCTGAACGATAAGCAGAGCATGACCTCATACCTGGGTTTTAGCGACAGCTATGATGAGAGAAATGGTGAGCTAACGCAAGAACAATATGAAACTTTCGACTACTCCGGCAACAGCCGCTACATCGCCAACAATGCGCATTCGGCAGTTAAAACCTTCAGAGCCGGCGTCGGGCACACCTATCATTTCAACGACCATGTTTCCAACACCACTTCCTTGTTCGGTTCAGCACAAGAAATGGACAACAGCTCTGCCGGAGGCTGGACAGACAAAACCCCGCTGAATTATGGCTTCCGATCTACTTTTGACAAGCAGTTCAAACTATCTGAAGCCGTAACCCTTTCTGGCATTACAGGCGTGGAGATGCAGCAGATGGAGGCCTTTACAGCTGGCTATGGTATGGGCGCTGACAGCACCAACCTGAGTGGCTACAATGTCATTACAGCTATCAGAAGCAATCAGGCGACGACAAGCTCCACCTCCTCCTATTTTACTCAGTGGACTTTGTCGCTACCTTCGGATATCAGCGTCACAGCAGGCATTGGCATCAGCAACATGAAGCTGCGCCTGGAAGATCGACTTTGGGGACTTACCAACGACCACCCTGGGAATGCCAGGCTGAAAACCTATGAAAACACCTATAACGGGCTGGCATCACCTAACTTTGCCATCAATAAAAAGATCAGCAAAGTGGCCTCGGTGTATGCGTCTTACTCGGTAGGTTACAAGGCCCCGGTTAGCTCCAATATCCTGATTTCAACCACGGGGCAGCTCAACACAGGCCTGGAGCCGGAGAAAGGCACTCAGATCGAGATCGGCACCAAAGGAAGCATGATGGACAACCGATTGTTTTATACAATCGCAGGTTTCAATGCCAAATTCCAGGACAAGTTCACCAATGTAACCGTGCAGAACCCGTCGAACACTGCTACACTGTACTCTTACATTGTTAATGGCGGTAGCCTGAACAATACAGGGCTTGAAGTATTGGTGAACTACAACGTAGTGAGTTCCAATACCGGCGTCCTGAAGCTCTTGCGTCCTTTTGCTAACTTGACTTACTCTCACTTTACCTACGACAATTTCACCTATGAGACAATAGGCAAAAGCGTTGTTAATCAGGACAGCACGATCGTGAATGACTACTCCGGCAATGCGGTCACAGGCGTTTCTCCCGTGGTGTTCAATCTTGGCGTAGATGTAGATACGAAGCCTGGCTTGTACGGAAACTTGAACTTCAACTACCGTAGTTCTATGTTCTACACATCGGATGAAGTGAATGAAACAGAGGCCTACAGCCTGCTGAACATCAAAGCAGGCTTCAGGAAATCCTTCGGGCACTTCAATTTGGATGCTTATTTCGGTGCCAATAACATCACCGGAGAGCAGTACTACCAAATGGTGTTTGTAAACCAGATTCCTGACGCCTATATCCCAGCTCCCAACGAAATCAATTTCTTTGGAGGTGTGAACCTGAAATACACCTTCTAATCCATTTAAAGAGTAGCAGCCAGAGCGCCGCTACTCTCTTTTTTAAACCCGATTAACTATGAAAAAGCTATACTTAGTAGCCATTGTCGCTCTCCTGCTTGCAGGCTGTGGGCGCTTTGGCAATGAAGATAAAAAGACAAACAACGCTGAAAGGATCGTGTGCATTGCCAAGCAGTACACCGAGATCATTTTTGCACTTGGAGCAGAGAAGGACATCGCCGCAGTAGATGTCTCGAGCACCTACCCTCCTGAGGCCACAGAGCTACCAACCGTTGGTTACCACCGGGCTTTGAGTGCAGAGGGCGTGCTGGCCGCCAAGCCTACGCTCATCATTCACGACAATAATATCGGCCCTGAGCATGTCGTAAAACAGTTGGAGGATCTTAAAATCCCTATGAAAGTGTTTGACACCAAAGGTGAAGACATTGAAAGCACCAAGGCACTGATGAAGGAAATGGGCCAGTATTTTCACAAGGAAGCTACGGCCGATTCGCTTTGCAAAAAACTGGACGCCGATATGAAACTAGCGCTGGATAACACGGCCAATTATACCGATTCACTGAATGTGCTGGTAATCCATTTTGGTCAGGCATCCAACGTATTTTTGGTTATGACGAAGAAAAGCACCGCTGCCAAAATGATTAATTGGGCAGGCGCCAAAATGGCCGTAGATGACGAAAGGGGCATGCGTCAGCTATCTGCTGAGGTCGTGGCTGCGTCCAACCCCGATGTCATCCTCCTCACCGACTTTGGCTATGATAGACTGGGAACTTCAGAAAAGATCATGGAGCTGCCTGGCATTGCGGGCACCAAAGCCGCACAGAACAACAGAATTTATCGGGTGGAAGAACATGACATGGTGTATATCGGCCCCAGAACCGGGGAAAATGTACTGATGCTTCAAAAGCTAATTCATCAGGATGAAGCTCAACTTTAAAAAGCGGGGCGTCCTCCTCGTTCTGCTGATACTGCTGGCCATCACAGCCTTTCTTTCTGCCAGGTTTGGGGCCATCAATATCAGCTCTGATGAAATCAGCTCCTCGCTGGGCAAATATCTGAGCGGAGCCGATACCGACGCAAGTAGTATGCCTCTGAATGAGCGAATTTTCATGGATATACGATTACCCCGGGCTTTGCTTTGCCTGCTGGTGGGGGCCAGTCTGGCGGTGGGCGGCACACTCATGCAAGCTTTGTTTCGTAACCCCATTGTAGAGCCAGGGCTTATCGGAACGTCCAGCGGAGCTGCCTTTGGAGCTGCCCTGTATTTTGTGCTGGGTGCTACCTTCCAATTCAATACTGGTGAATGGACATTGCCATTGGCAGCATCGGCGGGTGCGGTAGCGTCCACTTACATGGTTTTTCTTCTTTCTGAATCAAAGGAAACCGGCAAAAGCTCCGTCGTCGTGCTACTGCTGATTGGCATCGCCATCAACGCCTTGTTTATGAGCGGGGTTGGCTTCCTCTCCTACATCGCCCGTGACCCGCAGGCCCGGTCGATTACCTTCTGGGGCATGGGTACGCTGTCTGGTGCCAACTGGCATTCGGTGGTCATCGTTGGTATTTCTACGTTCGGCTGCATCGGCCTGGCCATGCGCTACTCCAAACACCTCAATGCCCTTATGATTGGAGAAACAGAAGCCATGTACCTCGGCATCAATATCAGAAGATTGAAGCTGACCATTCTCACTATCAATGTGGTGATGATTGCTGTGGCAACCGCTTTTGTCGGGGTTATCAGCTTTGTAGGACTGATCGTGCCTCATCTGTTGCGCATGATCAGCGGCTCCGACAACCGGGTGCTGATCCGGGACTCCGCCCTTTTGGGTGCCATCATTCTGAGCCTGGCCGACCTCACGGCAAGGATGGTACTTCGGCCCGCCGAGCTGCCCATTGGCATTGTTACCTCAGTCGTTGGTGTACCGATTTTCATCATTCTCCTCCGGAGAAAAAACTACTTCTTTTGATATGCTAGCAGCTTCCGATATCACATACAAGATAGGCTCAAAGACGTTACTCGATAACGTGTCTGTAGCGTTTGAACCGGCCAAGCTCAACCTCATCATTGGCCCCAATGGAGCCGGCAAGTCGACCCTCATTAAGGTATTGTGTAATCAGCATGTAGCTGATCAGGGCACGGTCACCTATGATGGGAAAGACATCAACAAGTTTTCGGTGGCTGCGCTGGCACAACGGCGAGCCGTGTTATCACAAAATATCGAACTCGCCTTTCCGCTGACTGTAGAAGAGGTGGTGATGATGGGCCGCTATCCGCATTTTAGCGGCCAGCCGGAGCAGAAGGATTTCACCGCCTGCAAGGAAGCCATGACCTTCTTTGACGTAGCCGCTATGGCCGACCGAAACTACATAACGCTCAGTGGCGGCGAAAAGCAACGGGTGCATTTTGCCAGGGTGGTAGCACAAATCTGGTATCCGCCAAAAGAAGGCAGCCGCTACCTCATTCTCGACGAGCCATTAACGTTTCTCGATGTATACTACCAGTTCGACTTCATGTACAAAGTGATGGAGCTGATCAAGCAGCAGGACATTGTGGTAGTAGGTGTAGTGCATGACCTCAATCTGGCCGCCCGATTTGCCGATAAGGTGGTGCTGGTGTGCAACGGCAAAATTTTAGCGGATGGATCGAAAAAAGAAGTGCTGACCATAGAAAATATTAAAGCAGCTTATCATATGGAGGCAGACATAACTTCTCATAATGGTAAGCTGCAGTTGTTTTTTTGACATTCGGATGAGGTGACCTTATCATCGCATTTTCAGGATGACAACCCAATTTCAACTATTTGGTAAAATCTTCGTATTTTCACAATAATGAATAACTCATCTGGTAGGATAACGATTGATCCGACTATCTGTCACGGAAAGCCTGTGATAAGAGGTATGCGATGGCCTGTTGAAGTCATTCTTGATATGCTTAGTGCAGGGATGTCTACCGAAGAGATTATTTCCGATCACCCGGAACTAGAAAAAGAAGACATACAAGCAGCTCTGAACTTCGCCAGGCTTTCGGTTTCTGGAGAAACGATTCAGCAGGAAAACGGATGAAGTTTCTTTGTGATGTCCACATTTCGATAAAAATTTCCAAACGAATCCAGGAACTTGGCTATAGTTCAGAACACGTCAATTTCATTTTGGATCGGTGGCATTCAAAAGATCAGGCGATTGCGGACTTCGCTGATGACAATAATCTTATTTTGATTTCAAAGGATCAGGATTTTAGAAATAGTTTTCTCGTTTCGAACAAACCTAGAAAGTTGATTAAGATAAATCTGGGCAATGTTTCTAACGCTGAGCTTATGAACATCATCGAAAAACACATGGACTATTTTCACGATCTAGATCAACAGATACCAGTGCTTATGATTGAGATTTACGGCAATGGCCTTCTTAGCGTTACCAAATAACTGGTTAACTTAAGCTTACCTCAGTTCTCTCATCTCCACAACCTTCAAATCCTTCCTTTCTAACTGCTTTAACGGGGTGCTCTTGCTTTGATCATAAGAATAGCCTGCATCGCTAAGCGGCCACAGCATAGGTGCCAAAAACAGCAAGCTTGCCTTATAGCCCTGCATAATCGCCCCTTCATTTCCAGTACCTTTAGAAAGCTTAGCCTCATTTTCCATCTCATAGGGGCCATTGAAACCTCTGCCGTTCAGCACATCGACAAACTTTCTCCAGTCCATCGAGTCCGATCCGCCAAAGCCCGGCATCATGGCTTCGTAATTATGTCGATCCCAGCTGTGGGCTGCAATGGGTATGCCTGCTTTGGCTGCCAGGTCTTTGTTCACCGACTGCATCGGATACATCGCCCCCCAGTGCGTACGGGTCGTGTTATCAAGATTTTTGGTGGCTTTCACATGGATGCGATGAAGGCGGGTGACGTCCATGGCTTTGATTACTTCTGCGGGGTCAATATTCTGCCAAACGTCGTGGGACGGGTCGTAGATTTCACCATGTGCCTTGCTGGGAATCAATTCATACATGAGCTTGCGGGCAGCGAGTACCCCCGGCAGGTTGTTGAAAGTGCCGGTGAAGCCTTCTGACCTCCAGCCTTCCATGGGACAGTTTTCGTACAGGATGGTTACTCCCAGGTCTTCAGCATATTTCACAATCGGTGAGAAAATGCGGGCGTACTCATCGAGATTCTTCTGGAAGCCGCCTTCCGTATTGCCCATCTCATGGTTGTAGCCAACGAAGGTGCCCACCTTCACATCGTTTTCATCGCCGCCCAGCAAGTGGGCAATGCGGATCAGTTTGAGCAGGTGGTTTTGGTTTCTTATCCGCTCCGCTTCGTCTCCGCCTATCAGGTTTTCGAAAGCTCCAATCGACAATTTCAAATGATGGCTATTGAATAAGTCGATGATGCGACTGGCTTCTGCCGGGCTGAAGTCCTCGTAATCCAGGTGGGTAGCTACATGGTCTTGCCTGGTGCCGTCTCTTCTGAATACGCAAAGGTCGAGCCCCTGCACGCCTACTTCTTTAGCCTTGTCAATGATCTCCTCCAGCTTCAGGTAATCGAAGGCGGAGGTCATAAACCAGAGTTGATTGTTCATTGGGTGGAGTTATTGGTTAACAGATTTGTCAGCATACTGAATGTCAGTCTGAGCCTGTCGAAGACGGTTCCCCTAAACACTTCGACAGGCTCAGTGTGACATTTCGTTTTCAAAAAAAACGAACGATGGCTAAAGTAACCAACAAGCCAATAAATCAAAAGACATCCTCCCGCAGCGGTTGATCATTCATGCCTCAGCACGTCTGCCGGATTCGTTGCAGCGCTGCTGATCGACTGGTGCAAAATGGTGGTGAGCGTAATGCCAAGGGTAAGCAATGCCACTGCCGCTAACATGGTCGGCTGAACTGTGATGCGATAGGCATATTCTTCCAACCATAAATTCATTAGCCAATAGCCCACCGGCAGACCAATGATATTGGCCACTATGACCCAGCCAAGAAATCTTTTCGAAAACGCAAAAACGATCTGCTGCATGGTAGCTCCCAGTACTTTTCTCAAACCGATTTCTCTTCTCATTTGGGCGGCCACAAAAGATGCCAGTCCAAACAACCCGATACAGGAGATCAAAATGGCAATGACAGAGAATGATGTAAATAGCTGACTCACCTGGGTCTCTTTTTCGTAGACCTCATTAAACTCCTGATCCATAAACGAGTAGTCGAAAGGCTGGTCAGGTACTGCCTCTTCCCAAATGGTTCGCACACTTGCCAGCGACTGCTGCAAATTGGCGCCTGATATTCTCACCATCACGTTGTTACTTCTTCTCGGGCTCAATGAAATAACCTGCGGGCTAATTTTAGCATTCATTTTTTCAAAATGATAGTTCTTTGCCACACCAATGATTTTTCCTTCGTTTTTCCATAACCTGAACCTTTCTCCCACAAGTTCGTCTGGAGATCTGCCAATTAATTCAGCCATGGCTTCGTTGATCACCACATTCATTGTGTCAGTGGAAAACTCCCTCGAATGTGTACGCCCGGCCGCCAGGTCAATGCCCAGCGTTTGAAGGTAGTCGTAGCCAGTATTAATGAAATAGACGTTAACATCTGATTCAGGATCCTTCCCTTCCCAGTCCATATTGGAGGTGGAATATCCCCCATTGATAGGCACCTGATCGGCGACAGTGAGGCTCAAAATTTCGGGAAAACGATTAGCATTTGCCTGCAACGCCTTATAGCCTGGCTGAGGGTCGCCTTTCATTTCGAGGTAAATGACATTCTCCAGTTTGTAGCCAAGGTCTTTGCTCTTCATAAAAGAGAGTTGTCTATTCACCACCACCGTGGAAAGAATAAGCACTGTTGACAGGGTAAACTGAAGGATGACCAACGCCTTACGAAAAAGACCTCCCTGCAATTTCACGGTGCCTTTCAACACTTCCACAGGTTTGAACGATGAGAGATAAAAAGCTGGATAGATACCAGCGAAAATGCCAGTAAAGCCGACAATGATGGCCAGACCGGCAACAAATATAGCGTCCACGTCCGTCCAAAGTAGCTGCTTGCCCGATGCCTGATTGAACCAGGGCAACAGCACAGCAGCCAGGCCAACGGCCACAATGGAAGAAACCAATGCCAGCACCAGTGACTCCATCAGGTACTGCCCGATCAGCTGGTTTCTCATAGCGCCAATAGACTTCCTCACCCCTATTTCCTTCGCTCTTTTCATTGCTCTGGCTGTAGCCAGGTTGGTGAAGTTGATACAGGCAATGAGCAGGATGAAAATGGCTGCGACCACAAATATTCTCAAGTAGGTTTTGGGGTCGTTCTTGCCATTGAGCGCTGTGAGATGCAGCTCCGCAAAAGGCAGAAGAAATAACTCCACGTTAGACCCCTCGTTGTGTGTTTCTACCTCATACCTTAATGCATCGGCGAGCGCCTCCGCATTGGCTCCATTGGCTAGCTTCACATAAGTTCGCAGGGCATTGGAGCCCCAATCTGTTTCAATCCAACTGCCCCACCGGTCGGCAAGAAAATGAAAAGGCACGACAGCATGAAACTGCAAACCCGACTGTCGGGGAGGGTTTTCTACCACGCCACTTACAGCCACATTCCACTTGTCGTCGAGACGGATCGCCTGTCCGACCACATCTTGCTGCTCCCAGTCGCTACCAAAATATTTGATGGCCAAGTCTCTGGTAATAACGATAGAAGACGGATCGGTGAGAAGCGTTTCCCTTTTTCCTCTCAAAACCCGAAAGGAGAAAACATCAAAGAAGCTCTGATCAGTCATGTATACCTGATCTTCATTCACCAGCACATCTCCGACTTTGACGGTAAAGTTGGCCCAGGTAAAACGTACTGCCCCCTCTATTTCAGAATACCTCTCCAGCAAGGCTGGCGCTAGTGGCCCGGGAGTGACGTAGGAGTAAAAACTCTGGCCGTTAGAGTATTCCTGATGCTCATACACGTAGTAGATGTTTTCGATCTCTTCATGGAACTTATCAAAGGAGATCTCATCTTTTACCCACAAAAAGATGAAAAGCACAGTTGTCAGTCCGACAGAAAGGCCGAGAATGTTGACAATGGAAAAGAGCCGGTCTCTGCGAAGAACCCGCAATGCGATAGTGAAGTAGTTTTTGACCATGACAGGATTGAGTTTCGGTGGTTACTCAATTTTCTACCTGTGGTTACAGCTCAGTCGATTTCCTTTTTTTGATAAACGATATCCTCTTCTTCTTTTGTCATTTTAAGCTGCTTGCTGATCCGTCGCATTTCCGGCCGAACCTGCGCAAAAATGATCAGCATACCCAGGTAAAGCAGCACAAAAAATGTCATACGGGTAAGGTAGAGGCCAGCCACTGCCATGATGGTGGCTGCTTCCATGCAGCTATACTGAACAATCGAAGCATGGAGAAACAGGTCAAGCCTGTCACGAAGTGAGGTCAGTGACTTCAGAGGCTGAATTTCCTGTTTGTAAAGCCGCATGCCCAGTACCACGTTGCCAAAAGCAAGCACGGCCAGTATGGCTGTAATCGTCGAATTAAGTTCACTCCCAAAAGGAGGCGTCACTGCTCCCTCTTGCATTTGAAGATAAACGATGATAAAAGGCACCATGGGAGCCGCCGCAAGCACGTAGAAAATCAGAGAAAGCCTGAAATAATATTGTTCGGCGGTTTTGTAGGCAAATGGCTTGATCCGAGGCAGGTTCATAGTTACTATTTGACTGCAAAGGTAAAACAGCTATCCGAAATGCCTATTCCGGCGGAAACTTTACCAGGGCAAGTAAAGAACGGCCAAAGTGATCTCAGCAACTCCTATTTCTTATTTGCTAATTCTTATATTGAAGGTTGCTAACGACCGACCCATGAAGCGTAACTTCCCGCATCCTATCATGATCATGCTCCTCTTCATTGCCCTGGCCACGGTCATGACCTGGGTCGTTCCGGCAGGGCAATACGATAGGGTGCCGGACGAAGCCACTGGAAGGGACGTGGTGGTACAGGGAAGTTATCATACCATCGAAAATCAACCTGTTACTTTTTTCGATATGCTGGTGGCCATCCCCAAAGGCATTGTGAGCAGCGCCGACGTCATTGCTTTCATTCTTATTTTAGGTGGCTGCTTTTATGTGATTGAAAAAACAGGAGCCTTCAATGAAGCCCTGGGCTGGCTGGTGACTAAATTTAAGAGTGCCGAAATGGCCCTGATGGTATTCGTTGGTATTGTTTTTTGTATTGGAGGCGTGCTGAATGGCCTTGCAGAAGAAGTGATCGCCATGATGCCCATCGTATTATTGCTCACCGCCAAAACCGGTTACACCAAAGAGGCCGCTGTGGCGATAAGCTTCGGGAGCGCCAATATTGGCGGATCCTTTGGCCCGTCCAATCCATTTGTAGTGCTAATTGCCCAAAAGGTAGCCGGCGTAGAACCGTTTTCCGATAGCCTGTTCCGCATCGCTTTTACTGCCATCGCTCTGGCCATTTGGATTTTCTTTGTGCTGAAATATGGGAAATCAAAAGCAGGCAGCACAATGAACCCGGCGTCTCCATCTCCCAGGTTGTCGACAAGGTCTGTGGCTATCTTGTCCCTTCTGTTGGTAACCTTTGGGGTCATGATCTATGGGGCCGTGACGCTGGAATGGGATTTTCTGCAAATGGCCGCCCCATTTTTTGCCCTGGGAATTACCGCTGGTGTCATTGGAAAATTGGGGTTCAACGGTACCGGGGAAGCCTATACTAACGGCTTCCGAGACATGGTATTCGCCTGTGTGGTAGTAGGATTTGCCAGGGCCATTTTTCTGATTATGCAGGAGGGTATGATCGTCGATACCATCGTACATGCCCTGTTCTCGCCGCTGGATGGCCTCCCACAAATGATCACAGCTGTGGGCATGATGATCTCTCACGTCATCATACACATTCCTGTTCCCAGCACTTCCGGGCAGGCCATGCTTACCATGCCACTACTGGCACCCATTGCTGATCTCACGGGCATGTCACGCCAAATTGTGGTGTTGGCCTACCAGTATGGTGCCAGCCTCACCGACCTGATCACCCCCACCAACGGCACACTCATGGCAGTGATTGCTGCTGCCGGTGTCGCTTACGACGACTGGTTCAGATTTATCTGGAAGGCTCTGCTGACAATTTTTGGTGTGGCTGCTACTGCCCTAATAACGGCCCTGCTGTTCAATATTTAGCCTTTCGGGGCTGATTTACCAGCCCTTAGTTTCGTTCACTTCTCAATAATTATTTTGCCTGACTGTAACCATTCCAAATTTTTGTCGTATATTGATATCAAATTAATATCATATTAAATCATTCTGATATGGACACTGAAAAGATTAACAAACCTACATCCGGCTATCCTATGATCGCATTATTCCTGATTTTTCTCATCGGCGGCATTCTTGGGCTGGCTGTAGCCCGTATGCCTTTGTCAGCCATTTTTGTCGTGCTGGCTATTGTGATGACTCCCGGTTTCTTTTTTGTGAACCCCAATGAGTCGAGAGTGCTTACCCTGTTTGGTGAATACAAGGGTACGGTGAAGAACAATGGTTTCTTCTTTGTTAACCCACTGTATCAAAAGCAGAAAATTTCTCTGCGTGCCCGCAACTTCGACAGCGAAAGACTGAAAGTGAACGACAAGCTGGGCAACCCTGTGATGATCAGCGTGATCCTTGTTTGGAAAGTGAAAGAAACTTTCAAAGCTGCCTTTGAGGTAGATGATTATGTGAGCTTCGTTCGGGTGCAAACAGATGCAGCTGTTAGAAAGCTGGCCGGTCGCTATCCTTACGACAATTTCGACGACCACGAAGAGGAAGTTTCGCTAAGGTCAGGCCTTGAAGAAGTGAATCACAACCTCGAAAAAGAGCTGGAAGAAAGACTTGACATCGCAGGCATTGAAGTACTCGAAGCGAGAATTGGCTACCTTGCCTATGCCGAAGAAATTGCCCAGGCGATGCTAAAGCGCCAACAAGCGACAGCCATTGTTGCTGCCAGATTCAAAATTGTGGAAGGAGCTGTGGGCATGGTAGAAGCGGCACTCGCAGAACTTTCGAAAAAGCAGATCATCGACCTGGACGAAGACAAAAAGGCGGCAATGGTCAGCAACCTCATGGTTGTGCTTTGTTCCGACAAAGACACCAGTCCGGTCATCAACACAGGAACCTTAAATCACTAAGCCATGGAAAAATATAAATTCCTACAAAAAGGCGGCTTTGAGAGCCTGGCGAAGTTTGAAAAAAAGTTGAATGAAATGGCGGCTAGCGGTTGGAGAGTGGTCAATTTTACCAATGACCACGGAGGGTATGTGGTTTTGCTCGAAAGGATACGGTAATGACGGAGTTTAGAGAAACGCAAAGAATAGACCGGGGGCTGCTTATATTTTTGGCCCTCACGTCTATTGGCGCAATTGTTGGCCCGCTTGTTTTGACTTATCAGGAAGCTCTGAAAGCAACCGGTGGTGATGGAAATGACATTACGGTAAAATATCTGCTCGTCGCATCGGGGGCTTTTGTTTTCACTGTGTTGGTGTTCAGTTTAGTGGCCAGCCAGCGACTCGAAATCGACATCAGCAAGTACAGGTTTCGCTTCAGGATGCCTCCGTTCGTCAAGTGGAAAGAAATTACTCCCGAAGAAATAGACAGCTTTCGGGTGGAAAAAGCTAAATGGTTTCAAAAAATGAGAAAAAGCCGCATGCACTACAATCCCTTCACGAAAAAGGCATCGTACATGATGGCAAGGAAATATTTTGTAGAATTGAAGCTTACCAATGGAAAAACCATTTTGCTGTCAACCAACATGCCTGACGAGATACTCAATGCTTTGGAAGAATTTAAGCTGAACGGGAAATAATTTGTGATGGGGAAGAAAAAAGCATTTGTGATTCGAATTGACGAAGAGATGCTCAAATCTATTGAGAAGTGGGCTGCTGACGAATTTCGCAGCACCAACGGGCAGATAGAATGGATCATCAACAAAGCCCTGAAAGATTCGGGAAGGGGAAAGAAGGATTAAACTTTCTTAACATAGCTCGTTAGCCTTGCTTTCCGGCTAATTCATGGCCTATTTGGCATCTGACAATTCATTATTTTTACGCTATGAAAGTTGCACTTCTTCTCACTCAAGCCATTCTTGCATCTACCCTATCTTTTGCCCAGGTAATTCCCCTGCCCAATGCCCACGCCCACAACGACTACGAGCATGACAGGCCGCTCTTCGATGCACTTTCGAACGGTTTCACCAGTGTGGAAGCCGACATTTTTCTTATCAAAGACGAGCTCTATGTGGCGCATAACAAGCCTGCTTCAACAAAGAACGCCAGAACGCTAAAAGAACTCTACCTCCAGCCACTTGATGAGGTTGTCAGGGCCAATAATGGGCAGGTGTATCCGGGCTATGGTGGATCATTTTACCTCATGATCGACTTTAAAAACGACGCCGAAGGCACCTACGCCAAGCTCATTGAACAGTTGCAGCCGTACAAGCATCTGCTCAAAACAAAAACGCAGGATGGCCCATTAACGATCTTCATTTCCGGAGAAAGGCCTATTAGCGCAATATTGAACGACCCAGAGAACCTGGTCAGCCTCGATGGCCGGCCCAACGATCTTGGCCAGGGCATAACTGCTGATAAAATGCCTGTAGTAAGCACCTCCTTCAAGTCGCTTGGTTTCTGGAACGGCAATGGTGAAATTCCGTTCGACATCAGGCTTAAGATCAGGCAGCTGGGCGATGCAGCCCACAAGGAAGGGAAAAAACTAAGGCTTTGGGCTACACCTGATGATCCGGCCTCATGGCAGGTGTTGCTTAACAACGGTGTTGATTTGCTTAACGCTGACAATTTAACGGAACTAAAAACCTTTCTACTGTCGAAATAATGACGTCAAAATTGCCAGGGCTAACTTTTGTCGGCCTCACTTTTCTTAGCCTCAATTTCGGCCCGTTTGTGGCCAGCGGCCAAACAAAGCCAACTGCTATTGGTCACGGATACGATTTCGAGGGAAACGGAAAAGACATTACAGCTGCCACGTTGCCTTTGCTTTACACTAAGAAAGAAAGTTCGGAAGGGTTTCGGCAGGCACTTGAGCATAACGACTCGGCCCTGATCGTGTCTTTAAAAAACCAATACCGATACCTCTTTTTGAAGGATCCCGATCAAAAGTACAACCTCGAAAACCTGAAACCGACCAACGAAAAGCTTCGAAATACGTTGCGGGCACTGATCCAATCCATTGAAAACCCAACAACTGCTTCCTCATTCAGTCTGTATCAGATCAAAGGTGAGGACGGCAAAGGCAACGTGCACTTTACGGCCTACTTTACCCCTGTTTTGGACGCCAGCCCAGTAGCCACAGAGAAATACAAATACCCGATTTACAAAAAGCCTTCGGAATCCGGCCAAAAGCCCCTTACCCGAAAGCAGATAGACGGACAGGGTGCTTTGAAAAACAAAGGCCTTGAAGTCGCCTGGACATCCAGTCTTCTCGAAAATTACTTCCTGCAAGTGCAGGGCTCTGGTTATGCGGCCTTTTCCGACGGCTCACTACAGTTTTTGGCTTTTAATGGACAAAACGGGCTACCCTATTCCAGCCTTGGCAAGTACATGATTGCACAGAGACACATTTCAGAAAGCGACATTTCGTTGCAGAGTATCAGGAATTGGTTTGTACAAAACCCCGACAGCCTTGAGACTATTCTTTACAAAAACCAGTCTTACACTTTCCTGGCGCCCGTCAAAGAAGAGCCAAAAGGGGCCTATGGCTTCCCTCTTACCCCGGAGCATTCCATTGCGGTGGACACGCAGTTTATTCCGCTGGGCGCTGTTTTGCTGGCCCACTTGCCAGTGCTGGACGAAAGCGGCAAGCTGCTTAGACATGACTTTACCATAGTGACAGCCCAGGACAAAGGCGGTGCCATTAAAGGCCCCGGCCATGTAGATGTGTATATGGGTGTGGGCGATGAAGCGCTCAAAAAAGCCAGTGCCATGCATCATTATGGGAATTTGTGGCTGATTTTAGCAGAATGAGACTACAAAAGTTTCGCCAAAGGTGCTGCTGTTAGCTCTCATACTAAGCTTGGAGATACACTAACTTTCAAGCTCCCTTACAAACTTTTGTAGTCTTTGCGACAGAGCAACAGGGAATAAAAACAAGTTAAGTCTACTTTGACACATTCGAAAAATCTGCCTGTTTTCGCCCTGAACCTAAAGGAAACAGACAAATTTTTCTCCTGACTCCCTTTAGGGCAGGGGTAAATCAGGAGAAAAATCACACGGTACTTAATCTGTCAAGGTATGATTAGACAAAATCACGCATCAGCCTGATCAGCTGAGCCCGGCTCTTCACATCGGTCTTTTGGTAGATCCTCGAGGTGTGGTCTTTTATTGTCTGCAACGTCACAAACAGCGTATCGGCTATCTCCTGGTTGGTCTTGCCACTGTATATCTCCCTGACAATTTCGGATTCACGGGCTGTGAGAGCGAACCTGGCAATAAACGCTTCCGCTGACGGAGCCTCGATTTCTTTGGCAGCTTCATACTTAATGGTATACACGAAGTAAACGGCAATGAAAGTGTTGAGCAGGAAGAAGACGAAGTGGCTGAGGGCCTGAAGCATGACATTAACGGTGGATGTCATGTACTCAAAACCATAAAAAATGGCGAGGGCAAAAAGTGCCGCAGTAAGTGCCAGGCGATCTCTGGTCAACAGGAGGGTCGTTTTCTGAGTGAGAAACAGCGTTCCACAGAAAGCCGATGCAACAAAGCCAAACACCGCATAAACGTTGGGTAACGACGTGAGCACTGTCCATTCCAACGCATAGTATTGAGTGATTACAACAATGCTAACGATAACTGCCAGGGAAGGAATAACGACCCAATGTGTGCTTTTTAGCGTGACTTGTTTGCTCCAGTACATTTGCTGCGCCGCACTGAAGGCGATAAACGGAATGCCCAGCACAGTCAGCACCTTTGAAAAAGGTTTTACCTGTTCTGCAAAAGGCATAAAGGCAATAAACGACTCACTCCAAAGGCTGTAGAAACCAAAGGTGTACAACAAAATCAAAAAATACTGCAGGTGTTGGAAAGCTGGCAGTGCCTTTAGTTTGGTGAATCTGAAAATCACCATAATGCCTCCAGCCGCTAGCGCCAGGCAAAAAATAAAGCTTATCCAGAAAACCAGTCCTTCTACAGTCATCAAATAGTTCGTCGGTTACTTTGGCTAAAGTAGACACCACTACCAAAGTAGCTTCAATACTAAAGTAGTGAAAGTAAAAACACTACTTTGGTAGTTAAAGGATGGCGACCACTCCCCCTACATTTGAGTCATCAACAAAATTATATCTCAATGTCAAACTCAAATGATTTTACAACAACAACTCCCGGCGTAGGAAAGGCTTTGTCCTCAGGCTGGGAAACGATGAAGGCCAACTTCCTTTATTTCTTTCTTATCATCATTCTGCTCAGCTTGCTGGACGGATTGATGGAACTCTTTGGCCGTGGCCTTACCGGTGAAGGCAATTTCGTCAAATCACTTTTCAGTCTCGACTTCGAACGAGGTCTAACCCCAGGCATCATATTCGCTGAGTTCCTTGCTGCCGCTCACTTCTTTTTAGTGATGCCGGTATTCGACTACGGCGCCGACTATATTTTTGTGCAGGGGGTAAGGCGACAAAAGCTCAACTTTAAGGATTTCATCAATGGCGTTAATAACTATCTGACCATTGTGCTCAATCACCTGCTCATAGTGGGCCTGGTAGGCATGGCCATGGTGGCTTTCATCATACCTGGCATTATCGTCGGCTGCAGGCTGGCCTTCTCCTCCTATCTGGTAATGGACAAGGGTCTTGACCCCATCAGTGCAGTGGAAACTAGCTGGAAGCTGACCAGGGGCCACGGCTGGAAAATCTTCGGTCTGGGCTTTCTGTCCATCTTCATTTTCATCCTCGGGTTTATCTGCTTCTTCGTCGGCGTATTCCCAGCAGTGATGTGGATCAAAGCCTCGTTTGCTTCACTATACCAGTCTGTGCTGGATGAAAAGGGTGAGGATTTCTTTCCTTCAAACGAAGAAGCAGTTTGATCACTCGCTTAAAATGAGAGACAAAGCTTAACAAAAAAGCCCTTGCTGCGTGGTAAGGGCTTTTTGTTGCTAGTGGCACCAGCCAAAGTCATCCCACAAGGTTCGGTGCGGGAATAGAATTTATCTACTCAAGTCACGTATTTTTTTAACTTAGAGACTTCGTAAATATTTAATTTCCTAACGAATGGAAGAGTTCGTATTAAAAGCTAAACACTATCAGATTTTTCTGTCACTTTCGATTCCTTCTTTGATAGCTGGCTTTGTGCCTAATTTTGACCCCAATATTCAACTTGTCAAAATCATTTTTGTTGGTCTGGCATTTACTGTGTGGATTTTTACACTAGGGAGAGCTTTAAATAATTGTATCCCAAGACGGTATCAATTAAGTGAGACCTTCCTCATTATTAACCTCTTTGCCTTTGCCATAATATTTGCCCTAATAGCCATTCTTTTAGACTATCAGCTTCGCTTCTTTGGCTGGGCAGTGCTGATTCCCCTCTACATGCTGTTCAGCTTTGTTTACTTGTACTATTTTGCTTCAAAAGCCTTAACAACTGCTGAAAAAAGAAAACGCACCTCGTTTGGAGAACATGTTGGTGAGATGATACTCTTGATGACAGGCTACGTGGGCATATGGTTTATACAACCACGCATTAACCAAATTTATCAGCAAAATAAGTCCAAAATACTATTGGAGGATACAGAAAATATCTCCTAAGCCGCCGGTGCGACCCTGCGGCTCGAACCCGTTAAGTTAACCCTCTGGTGGAAATTGGTGCAGCCAAGCCTTGAAAGTGAAAAGCCCCCGTACAAGCTCTTCTTTCTTTGTGGCTAATGGTACTAGACGCAGTTTCGCACCAGCGTTCGTTGCTATTGGATGGCTTAGCTGCTCAGACTTGCGGCGAATTCCCTTTTTCATCTGCAGGATACAGCAATAGCTTTCCCCTAAAGGACTTTTTTCTTTTCTGGGAAGTCGAAATTTCTTCACGATTTCTGTACTCTTAACCGAATAGCCTCTGCTATAAAATTGTTCAAAGACACCTTCGCTTCCTTTGCCAATAAAGCTGCCTTTTGATGAAGCGACGGTGAAATTCTTACATTGAAGCTACCTTTAAATGGCCTCTCAGGTTCGACACCATTTGATTTACAATCCTCTAAATAAGCATCGACCGCTTGGTGAAAATCGTTTTCAAGATCAGCACCTGTTTGCCCCTCAAAAGAGATTAGGCCATTAATTCCCAGCACTTTACCATAGAGCAAATTATCCTCAGGACTGTACTCTATACTGCCTGTATAGCCTTTGTATTCCAGGTATTTCATAACTCTAATATTTCTTTTACTTGTCGCATTTGGTATTGCTTCATAAGACCGTTCGGGTGTGGTTTGTGAAGCATGATCGGAACGCCTTCTCCATTTTCGAATTTTACTCTTGATCCAGCCGTTTTCCCCTTCTTAACTTCTACAAAGCCGAAGTATCCAAGCAGTTTTACCATCTCATCATAATGAAAATCGGATGGCATGCTTACAAATCTTGCAATAAGCTTTTCCTTTCTGGACACAACCAAAAGTAACTATATTTAGTTGCATATCGCAAGTTTTTATACCCTAACGTGTTGGAAAAGTGAAAGAACATTCTTCTAGTAGAAGTAGACCTGGGCTTCTATGTGAAGAAAGAAGAGAAGGTGCGCCTGGCCCGCATTAACGCCCCGGAACTTACCGCTGACGTTCCCTACCAACTGCGATTAGCAAAAAGTGCCAGGGCTAAAGCGAAGAAGTTTTGCCCGGAAGGTTCTCTAGTAGTTTTACAAACACAGAAAGAACGAAGGGATCGCTATGCTCGATATCTGGCTGAGGTAATACACGAAGGCAAAAACCTCTCCGACTACCTGCTGGAGATTGGTGCTGCCAAGCCGTGGAAGTAGGAAGCTACAAGCTTCAATAAAAATACCGCAAGTTACCCGGCGGCAAACTTGCGGCATGGGAGGCGGAAGCCGACTACTTAGTAGTATTTTCTGCTTCGATAACGTAGTAGTTTAGCTCACTTTCAATATGGTCTGTCAGAAACCTGGTTCGCTCAGAGCTAGGATTTCTGTACTGTGATAAGAAATTGCCGTAGTGAGTATTGATGTTAATTGATATCGTCCATATCAGATGGCGAGCATTATAATTGGCTTGCTTCGTCGCCAGTCTGATCTTCTCGTAAATGTCAGTTTCATAAATTATCCTGGCTATTTCGTCTTCTGTGGTAGAGTTGTCTCTTTTCATGATATTAAGATAACTATATCGATAGATGGAACCTATTATTTCCCTGGTTCAGCCCGCTTAGGAATCCCGCTCTTCAGAGTGTGCAATCCGGTTGGGAAACTCCGAAGAACCATTATAGAATTTTCAATCCGTTTGACTCGCTTCTCAAAGTTTAGAAAAAAATAGGTAGTTGCTCAGTTCTCCAACACTTTGAACTCCACCCTCCTGTTTGTCTGACGGTTTTCTGCGGAGGTGTTTGGCACCTCTGGCTGGCTTTCGCCGTAGCCCAGGGCGGTGATGCGGTTGGGATCGATGCCATTGTCTACCACATACTGGCGCACTGCCTCTGCCCTCCCCTGCGACAAATTCTTGTTGTAGTCGTCGCTGCCCACATCGTCGGTATGCCCGCCAATTTCGATGGTAATGCCAGGGTTCTCGTTCATAAAATCTACCACCTTGTCCAGCTCTTCAAAAGACTCTGGACGTAAAATGGTCTTGTTAGTATCAAAGAATACCTTTTCCAAACGCACCTTAGTACCTACTTCAATCGGATCAAGGTAAAAGGGCTTGTCGTAGTACCTTTCCAACCCGTCATACGCCACATCAATCTCGTCGTTCGCTGAAAGAAATCCCTCTGCCTTTACTTCCAGCTTGAAATTACCATCATGAGGAAGCTCCACTTCATAAAAACCATCTCCTTCTCCGCTTTCCACAAACCCGTCGTCTGATTGGGCAGATTGGTAGCCAACCACCGCACCCGAAATTGGCGTCCGGTCTTTGCTTGACATTACAATGCCGGTAAGCACAATGATTGGCTCCGGTTCTGGTTCCGGCTCAGGCTCCGGTTCGGGCTTGGCAGGCACCAGACCGAAAATATCGAGGCTTCCACCATCCTGCGTTGTGTACGACCTTGTGGTAAAAGCATTTTGCCCATCACCACTGATAGAGAAGTAAGCATCAAAACCTTTGGTATTCACCGGTTCACCCAGGTTTACCGGTTTCGACCATTTCATCCAGGTGTCATCCAGGCGTTTGGCCATGTAAATGTCAGTACTGCCTAGTCCACCCGGGCGGTTGCTGGCAAAATAAAGTGTCACACCATCGGCAGCCAGAAACGGCCCAAATTCGTCATATACTGTGTTGATACCCTCAGGCATTTTTGCAGGTGGCGTCCACTTGCCACCTTTATCAAAACTGATGTACAGGTCACTGTATTTGCCTTTTACTCTTTCAGTAAAATACATGATTACCACTTTGGCGTCGTTGCTCATGAAGCTGCCCGAAAACAAGCCTTTGTTCATGCTGTCGTAGTTGGGAATATTCACCTGCGTAGGTGTTGACCAACTATTTCCTGACCTGCGCACAATGGAAAAACCAGGCTCGTTCTTTCGGGCTCCGCCATTGAGCATGAGCGTGTTTCCATCTGTGGTAATTCCCAGCACTTTGTTGAACTTATGGATATTGAAAGGGGGACCGGCATGCACAGCCTGCGTCCAGTTTCCATCTGCATCTCTGGTCGAGTACCAAATGTCCTGCGAACCGTCTTCTCCGTAGGTGTTTTCAGGGCTGTTAGACACCACCCAATAAAGCGTATTGCCATCAGGAGAAATAATTGGGCCGGACTCGTGGTGGCCAGTATTCAATTCTTTCCCTAGTTTTTCGAGGTCAAATTTTGGTGCTTCGTCCTCCTCTTGTGCTTTCCCAAAATGGGCGATAGAAAGAAATATAATGCATAAAAAAATACTCGGTAGAGCGGCTGGTTTCTTCATTTGACTATCAATTAAGCTGCAAAATAATGATAGTGTGACATTTAGCCAATCTCTGGAAACTTTATTGACTTTTTGGAAGATGCAATTGTATAAAGCAAATGCCTTCTATGGCTTAAAAAAGATCCCCACACTCCAGGCAGGTCGGGCCAGCACATTTTTTCCTGATAAAGCATAATCAACAGCCAAGCTTGCACCCATTTTTCCTCCCTTGTGCAAATAGGCAACTTGGGGGCCATAGGCAAAGTATTCTGTGTTGTTAGAAAAAATACCATTAACGGCATCAGGGGCGTCACCATTGAAAAAGGAAGAAACACTTCTGATCATGGCAGAGACGAGCACCTTTTCTTTAATCGTGTAGCCAATCTCGGCATTGTAATGAAACTCTTCTGAGAAACCCTTCGTCCTATTGTTGAAACCCACGCCAAAAGTGGCATAAGCCGGCAATGGATAAAGCGACACTCCTCCTTCAAGCCTAACTAGCTGATTAAATTCACCGTCTCCCGTTTGCAAAAGCATGGTGTTTCCGCCGCCCGGATTACCCGTTGGCAGTCCCAAATAGACGCCAGCTGCCAGCACAAAAGCCTTGTCCTGAATGATACCGTATTTAGCGCCCACCAGCATGTCGCCCAGTGAAGTAACTGCATCGCCGGGTTCGGTGCGGCCGCTCAGGGTGAACTGGCGCTCGTTCAGGACGTTCCTGGCAATCAGCGGCACGGTACCAATGATATCAATGCGATCCGTTATGCCATACTCTCCGTAAAAGTTGGTGAGATAGATTGAAGAGGTCGTAATCGGCACTACATTGCCCTCCTTGTCAAAAAACTGGTTGGCGATGATCCAACGCTCTTCCAGCTTAAAGTAGCCATGTCCTTTTTTAGATGTCCAACCTCCGCCTGCCAGGGAAGTGGCAGACAAAGCAAGTCCGGTAATGAGCAAGAGGAAATGTTTCATATCTATTAGTTCAGCTCGGCCAAACCGAATACAACGTTGAATGGCTTGCACAGTATAATCACATATTTGTAGTCGTCTATAGCAACGCCGTCGGCCCGGTAGCTGCTGGGCCCTGTGGTGCTGGCCAACGCAGCCAGTTCTTTTCCACCGGCCACCGAGTTGTCCTGATTAGAAAGGTAGACAAACAAGCCAGGACCATTATTGGAATTGAAATTATCTTGTAAACTTACCTGCAAGGCATTGCTGTCAAGGATACTTACCCTCACATCGCCGCTTACATTGTAGCCACCTTTGCCGATGAAGCTGCCGGTTCGCACACCAAATTCTCCACCGACAATTATTTGGTAAGGCTCACTATTGACGCCATCGGCTGAGGCAATAATGTTTGTGGTGCCGTCAGCCACGCCCAACACCAGCCCCTCATTGTCAACAGAAGCGATAGTGGGATCAGTGGATGACCACGTGACCTCTATATCATCGATGGTAACGTCAGCCGAATTGTAGACAAAAGCATTCAGGTCGACAGATTCACCTGCCTCAAGCCTCATGTCCTCACCGGTTATTTTAATGTAGGCTACCTCGTTGGCCAAGTCAATAACATTGAGCTGCAGACCTTTTGATACCTGCCCCCCGTAACTGGCAGTAATTGTCACCTGCCCCCTGGCAACACCAAAAACGATCCCATTCAAGTCAACTGTCGCCACAGTTGGGTCAGACGACTGCCACGTAGTGGGCACATCGAATCGATCTCCGAATTCATTCACGCCGTTCGAGGTCATCTGCAGGCTTTCATTGACGCTAAGAAATGCCTGAGGCGAAAAAATTTCCACGCTGCTCACGGTGTCCTCAACCAGATCGGTGCCTATGCACGAAATCATTAATGCGGAGAATGTGCTGAATGCAATAAAGCGCTGGATCAATGACATCCTTGTTCGTTTTAGGTCTAAATATACCAAGAACGCTAAATCAAGAATGTCTCGAAATGGACAAAGGCGGAGTTTACATCCAATAGCCCAGCACCAGCCCCATCAACGGGTAGGCCACAAGGCAGTATCCTACAGAAATAAGGTAGAAGCGTATTGGGCGGGTTTCGTATACAAAATTGATGGCTTGCGCCACTGCCACGAAGGCGGCAGCCAAAAGTCCAAGGAGCACCCCTTCAAAAGCACTGGTACCATGCTCTGCATGAATAAGGATGGACAAGAGAAATGAGGTACATATACTCAAAAACAAGCCGGTCAAAAAACCGTACTTTTTATCACGTGAAGCAACCCCTTCAGCACCAAGCCCAATGTCTTTGGCCCAAAAATACCCAAAAAGCCCTCTGCTAAACCACAGCAGCTCCAAACTCTGGCCAATCAAAACGGCAAAAAAAATAGCGATGTAGTTGAGTTCGGAGATAACGTCCATTTATAGGTGTTTGTTGATTTAGGCAAATTTATAACAAATTAGCTTATACGCAGTATACAATTCTGCCAGCGTAACACCAGAGTTAAAATTTACGGTCGGCCCAGCCGAAGTGGCCAATCAGATACCCCAGTTAATAAGCCTGAAACCTCTCGGCTTGGTCTTACGCAGCCTTTCCTTTATTTTGGGCAGGTACATTGTGTTGTATCGCAGCCGGCTGATGTAGTTGGGGTTTTCATGATCACCGTTCCAACAGTGCTCAGCCCGGTCACCATAGTCTACCTCGCCTCCATAATATGGGTCGGTGGTGCTCTCCAGAAACTCTTCCGCCAAATAAACAGCGTTGTTCAGATAGTAGTTGTCCATGTCTCCACAGTAGATATGCACTTTGCCTTCGAGCTTTTTGCCAATCTTAGCCCAGTCCCTTTGCATGATATGGCTGAGGTCATAATTCTCTTTCCAATAGTTAGCCACCTCTTTGTCAATCACGCCAGTCAGTTTGTCCCAAATCGGGCGGGGATATCCATTGGCACCCGTCGGCGAATATACTGCCTGCCAAATGTCCCACTGGTCACCCGACCGGCTCTCCCTGCCTCCAATCACGAGCTCTTTGTGGTTCGACTCCTGAATGGTGCTTTGCACGTGGCCCAGATAATCCCGGTGTCCGGGTCTCGGTGTTTTATTGTAATCATTATCAAGGTAGTAGGCGTTCTCATCTTCATACAAATTGACTACTGTATAAGCACGAAAGTCGATAGGATCAGGGCAAGCGGCAAAGCAACCGTTGTACTCATCAGGGTAAAACACCTGAGCAGCAAGCGCCTCCCAGCCGCCAGTGGAGCCGCCATACAAAAACCGCCCCCAGCCCTCACCAATCCCGTTAAACTGCTCTTCGATATAGGGAAGCAGCTCATAAGTAATGGCATCGCCGTAAGGCCCCAAATTGGCTGAGTTCACAGCATAGGAATCATCGTAGTACGGATTCTGGTGCTGAATTTCAATAGCAATATACCGGGGAAATCTCGGCCCGGTCCACTGTTTGTAGAGATCGTATGCCTCCTGCTGGACAATCTTATTGTATCCCTCTATTTTAAACCTTTCGCTATAGTCTGGCTTCAGATTAGGGTCAGGAGGCGTCTCACTGAACCCACCAAAAGTATAAGGGAAATGCCCATGAAATATCATCAGAGGATACCTCGCATCGGGCTGCTTGTCCCAGTCATGAGGCAATAGAATATTAGCACCTAAATACATTGGCCTACCCCAAAACTCAGACAGTAGCTTACTCTCAATCTTCACATGCTTGATGTATTTCGTGTCGACCGGATCAGGAATGGGCGGTATCTCATTGGTCAGTGAAATCTTGAAATTGCCTCCGGTAGCGGGATTGATGGTGACCTTTTGAGGTGTGCTGAAAAGGTTTTTCGGTGACGAGGCCCATTGCTGCCCTTCACCCTGATCCATATGAAGCTTCACGGTATGTCCGTTGGCTAAATTGAAGGTGGTGTACTTATTCAAAAATCCCTGGATATAATAATCACCGGGAGGGATGTTCTTGATACTTTGAATCGGATACCCGAAGACCGACGAGTCAATGACAACTTCACTGCCAGCCTGAAGCTGATCCACAGTAATTCCAAAAATCATTTGAGATGAAGGCCCATCGGAGATTTGGAAGCGTGGTTCGGGGTCGTTGGTCTTAGCAATGACCAGCAATATTCTACCGTCAAAAGGCCCATCGGCGAATTTCTTGTCAATAGAAATCCCAAAATTAAGCACAGGTTTGAGTGGGGGAGTATTGGGTTTCTCTTTGTTAGAGCAACTGCCGACAACGACAACAAAAATGAGTAGAAATAAAGGAGATAGATTATCCAGGCAGCGCTTCAATTGCATACGGTTAAGGTTTCTTAGTAGGAATGTAGCCTTAAAATCTCAAAGGTGCAAAGGGGTTTCTGTGAGCGTTATACAAGTCAGAAGAAAAGCCACACGCCCTCTATTCTTAACGTAGTGCTGATCGGCTTAAATTTTATTTGAAAGGTGAAAAATATGTTTTAGACTCCAAATAGTCAAAATGTAACATCGCAAAACACAGTCTTCTTTACTTTTCAACGAAAAACCCTGGTGGCTATTGGTATAAATGGTTTTTTTTAAACCATGATCGGTAATTATCCTATTTCTATCACAACGTCGCTTGTGATAGGATGCCCCACACAGCAAAGAACATACCCTTCCCCTTTTTCAGACGCTGACAGGCCATCGTCCTCATCCATCTTCACTTCACCCGAAAGCAATTTGCCCCGGCACGCAGTGCACAAGCCACTTTGGCAGGAATATGGCATGTCAATATCGAGACTAAGACCCGTCTCCAAAATCGTTTTGCCCGAAGGAACGTCAAATGTGTGCTCTTCTCCGTCGAGAATAATTTTAACAGGCAAGCTTTGCCCGGATTGATCGACAATCTCAGCAGGAGATGTTTCTCCGGCGGTAAAGCTTTCTCTTTTGATAGCGTCAGCAGCGACTCCCAGTTTCACAAGCCCGTCGACAGCGATATCCATCATTGGCGCTGGCCCGCAGGTGAAAAAATCAGCTCCTCTGTAATCAAACCCAGGTACGTTGCTTAGGATTTGCCCCACTTTTTCAACAGTGAGTAAGCCCTCAAGACTTTCAACGTCAGCTGACGGTTTTTCCAATATGTGAACCACCTTCAGCCTTTCCCCGTAGGTAGCCTTCATTTTCTCCAGCTCGGCCTTGAAAATGATCGAGTCTTTGTCACGATTGCAGTAGACCAGCAAAACTGTGGATAGGGCTTCCTTGAACAAAACCGATTTTGTTATGGACATCAGCGGCGTGATGCCGCTGCCCCCGCCAATCATCACCAAATGGCGTTTTTTATTTTCATCAATTGGGGTCACAAAATGCCCCATCGGCTCCATCACTTCTATTTCATCACCAGCCTTGGTCACAGTATTGACATTCGTAGACATGCTGCCTCCCTCCACTTTCTTCACGGTAACGGCTGGCAGCTCATCCAAAAACGGACTACTGCAAAGAGAATAAGCCCTCCGAATCTTCTTCCCGTCAATAGTAAGTATTAGCGTTACAAATTGCCCTGCCTGGTAATTCAACCCGCCTTCCGGGTTTTCAAAAACAAGACTTACCGCATCGTTAGTTTCCCTTCGAACCTGATGGACTTTAAGTGTCAGGTACCTGTTATCCTTCTTTTTCTCTTTTGACGACTTCTTAAAAAAACTAAATGCCATTGCTACAAATGCTGAAAATTCTAAAACAATAGTTGATGGGAGATGTGATGAGCTAAGTGCTGCAAAACTAATCCTAAAACCGTTCCCGACCAATCAAATCAACGCTACTTTAAAAGGTGGTATTTTTTTCATTACTTCTCCTCTTAAATCCCCCTTTATAATGAAACAATCCTTTCTCGGTTTAGTGCTCGTTTACATTTTTTATTGTTGCACCCCCGTTGAAAACCCGCAACAGTTAAATAAGTTCGAAAGTGAGCTCGATGCCATTTTCGCAGAATTCCAGAACGACACATCACCAGGCTGCGCTGTTGCTGTTTTTCAGGGGGACAAGATAGTTTTTCAGAAAGGCTATGGCCTCGCCAATATCGAAAACAAGGTTCCCATCACCACATCAACTACCTTCGACATAGCATCAGTCTCCAAGCAGTTTACAGCCTATGCTGCGGCGCTGCTGCTGGAAAAGGGAAAGATGTCACTTACCGACGACATAAAAATGTACTTTCCTGAATTGAATGACTTTCCCCACCACGTCACCATCGACCAGCTCATCCATCACACCAGCGGCCTTAGAGACTGGCCACAAACGCTGGCGGTGGCGGGTTGGAGCATGGAGGATGAGCTTACCTACGAACAAATACTGCGGATGGCTTTTGCTCAAAAAGATCTCAACTACGAGCCAGGCGACGAATATTCATACACCAACACAGGTTATGTACTGCTGGCAGAATTGGTGAGCAGGGTAGCTGAGGAACCGTTTCATTCACATATAGAAAAGGTGGTTTTTGAGCCGCTTGAGATGAAGAATAGCCGATTCAATCACGACATCCATAACGTTATTCCAGCCAGGGCCCAAAGCTACTACAAAGCCGATTCGGCCAACTATGGCAGCTATGCCAACACCACCACTGCCATGGGCTCGTCCAGCATGGTGTCGACTGTCGAAGACCTGGCCAGGTGGCTGATGTTTCTATCGAAAAACCCGGCAGACAACCTTGCGGTTAATCGGCTCCATGAAAGAGGTGTGCTAACCAATGGCGACAGCATTCACTACGCTTATGGAGTTTGGTTCGAAGAGTCGGGTGACCTGCCGGTAATTACCCACACAGGGTCGTGGGCAGGGTTCAGAGCGATGACTATGCGCTTCCCGACAAAAGATTTTGGCCTGGTCATTTTAAGTAACTACGCCGGATTCGATAGATATGGCTATGCCGAAAAGGTGGCAAAAGTCTTTTTAACGGATGACTATCATCTTTCTGATGAAAAGACTGACGAACCACCACTCTCGGATAATTATCAGCGCCTGGCAGGAGCTTATGTCTCGTCCCCCACCCGCATTTACGAACTTGGTAGTGATGATAACCCAATGAAATTATCGATCGATGGGGCTTTTGAGTACACCATGGTGGCGGCAGATTCAGAAGGAGAATTTTTCGCCAGCGAAGATCCCACGCTACAGTTGAAGCAAGTTGGCGGCACGTTGTCTGTCAGTGGTGCCCCACTCGAAAAACTCTCGGCGAGCAGCCTTCCGCTGGGCAACTATACTGGCACCTATTTCAGCGATGAACTCCAGATGATGTATAAAGTAGTTATGGAAGATGAACAGCTTTTTATGAGCAGCCTCAGACACGGCCCGGTTGAGTTGCGACCCATTGCAGGCAACTTGTTTGCAGGCGGGGAGTGGTTTCTGGGCAGGGTTCTGTTTACCACCACGGCGGACGACATTTCTGGTTTTCAGGTGTTTGGCGGCAGGGTGAGAAGGCTACATTTTAGAAAGGTGCAATCATGGTAGACCCGGCGAGCCTTCTTAGCAGCTTACTCCGAATAAAAACCCTTTCTCAGATAGGAATCAATTTTGGGAACTCGGAGTACGACCTGGAACGATACGAGGAGATTGTTTCAATTGCAGACCAGCTTATTGCAGGCATATCTGACATGCCAATCGAGAGAATACAGAACCTCTATGCAAATGAAGAAAGCTACATAACGCCCAAAGTGGATGTTAGAACTATAGTGCTGAAGAACGACCAGATTTTGCTAATCAAAGAAAAAGCGGACGGCCGCTGGGCGCTGCCCGGAGGCTGGGCCGACGTTGGTTACACACCGTCGGCAGTGGCAGTGAAGGAGGTAAGAGAAGAAACAGGATTGGATGTGAAAATTGAAAGACTGCTGGCAGTTTTTGACAACTCCCTGCACCAACATCCCCCATCGCCTTTCTATGTGTATAAGCTCTTCTTTCTGGGAACTGCCACAGGCGGCTCATTCGATCTAAAAGGGCATGAATCCCTGGAGGTTGGGTTCTTTTCGTTGCAGGAACTTCCACCACTGTCGGAAGAAAGAAACACCTACGAGGAAATACATCAATTAGCCACAATTGCCGCCCAAGCCAGCAACCAACAGACCTTGTTCGACTAAATGACAACAAATATCGTTGTGGACTCAAACGTATTTCAGATTGAGTCAGATTTACGCTATATTCAGTGAGCTTTGATACAATTACTTTCTTTTTTTAGGAATAAATGGACGACTATTACCAAAGATCTCTTGATAAATTCTGCGCCGTTTCGGTATCCGACTCGGAAAGTATTATCTCATCGGTTAACGACTTCTTCTGTCGTATATCAGGCTTTGAGAGAAACGAATTAATAGGGAGGCCTTACAATATTCTGAAGTCAGCAACTCACGGTGAAGATTTCTACAAAGACTTGTGGAACACCGTCAGCAAAGGTCAAATTTGGAAAGGGGAAATATGCAATTTATCGAAAGAAGGCACGCACTATTGGCTGGATACCACCATAGTACCCGACCTCTCGGAAAATGGCGAGATCATTCGGTATATAACCTACCAGGTTCCAATCAACGACCCGATCCAAAAAAAGCAGACAGCTGGCGAAACAAGCAGACAAAGTTCAGATGAAAGCGACGACCTGTATCATTCTCTGGTTAATAACCTACCCATCAGCGTATGGAGAAAAAACAGGGAAGGAAAAATAACCTATGTAAATAAGACCCTGGTTCAAAATGTAAAGATGGAAGAGTCGGAGCTACTGGGAAAAACAAACCATGACCTGTACCCAAAGGAGCTTGCTGACAAATATGAAAAAGATGACAAGGAGGTGATATCCGGCGGCATCGCCCTGCATTCAGTTGAACCTAATATTGATCTGAAAACAGGAGAGCACATCTATATTGAAACAATCAAAATCCCGATCAAAGGAAGGGATGGGAGCATTGAAGGCCTTCAGGGAGTGTTTTGGAATATCACAGAGTCAATAGAAACTCAAAAGCGCCTCGAAATTCAAAACGAACAATTGACAGAGATCGCCTGGTTGCATTCGCACAAAATAAGAGGCCCGGTGGCCACTATTATGGGCTTGATGAATATCTTCGATTGGAGCAATATGAATGACCCCCAAAATTTAGACATCGTGAGAAAGGTCGACACGGTGAGCAAGCAGCTCGACGAAATTATTCACGACGTAGTGAAGAAAACAGGCGATCTCTATCAAAAAGAAGACTGAGGGATGGCCTCAATGCCAGGTACCAAGAATGTAGCCGGAAATAGCCAGAGACACCATCCAATAACCTCCATTGATAATAATATACTTAAAGGATCTCTGCTCGTACATTGCATTAACGCCAATGCCCATAGCAACAAAGCCAAAACCTGTCAAAAAACCGTACAAGGCGCCGTCAGTGGCTCCGATTTCGGTTCCGAACATCATGGCCATATTGAATATGAGGATAAAGCTCATAACAAAAGCTGAACCAAACACTTTACCCATATTGCCGCTTTTCGCCTTCTCTTCGGTCATGCCCGACTCCTTCATCCAGGCTGTACCAAATACTTTTGGATTGTACCAAACAAAACCAACAACAAAGGTTACGACTGTGGCTGCCACAATTGCTAACCAATTCAATGCAGAAATGTCCATAAAATTAGTTTATGTTAGTGAGTAAGAAATATAGTGAATTTGTATTTCTTTCAATTTCACATCTCACCCAGCTGTTCAGTCATCATTTGTAAAGGCTCTTACAAACTGGCTTTATTAAGATTTATGCGTCAACGACAAGAGGATACCAGATGCCTTCTAAGACTAATCAAATTGTAACGAATGCAGGCCCTTTGGTGGGATTTTGGGAGTGGGATATTCGCAATCGGCAGGAAAATATAAGTAAGAGTCTTGCCGAAGCGTTCTCCTTACAACACCCCTTTAGCCGGGAAGAGGGGGCGTTTTGGAAAACGATACTTTCGGTTATTGATTTTCAGTCGTTTATTGAACTGCGGGCAGACGCCAGTCGAAAAAAGCAGGCCGATATAATATCTACAGTGCTTCAGGGCATCACGGCGCTGGGGGAAGTTGCTACTCTCGAAATTCAAATGGAGACAGTGGCCTGGAACGACTCAGGAGAAGCTGAAAAAGTGATCGGCTATGTAGCGATTAACAAGCCTGGCCTCAGTAGCGCAAGCAATCGGTTGCTCAGGAAGCTTACAGAACATGTCCCCGGAGTCGTTTATCAATACCAATACCTGGACAACGGCCTCTCGAGGTTTCCTTACGCCAGTGATGGGCTTTGGGATATATTTGAACATACTCCCGAGGAAGTAAGGGCTGATGCAGCCTCCGTGTTTGACAGAATACACGCTGAGGATCTCGACGAGTTCATTCAGTCGATGCTCAATTCGTACACAAGCCTAAACCCCTGGAAAATGAATTTCAGGGTGGTGCTACCCTCAAAAGGTGAAAGGTGGATCGGTGGAAGCGCCAGGCCAGAGCAGCAACCTGACGACAGCGTGATTTGGCACGGGTACCTGGCCGACTTAACAGATCGAAAGAAAACTGAACAAGAGCTACTTAAGGCAAATAAAGATCTTCAGGGCATTTTAAATGCCGGTAGTCAAATATCAATCATCAGCACACGAGTTGACGGCCTCATATCACATTTCAGCAAGGGCTCTGAGAACTTGCTGGGGTATAAAGCCGACGAGGTGGTGGGCAAAGAAAATCTGACCATCTTCCATGTGAGGGAAGAAATTAAATTGCGTGAGAAGCAATTAACAGCTCGACTAGGAAAAGAGGTGGACGGCTTCGATGCGATTGTAGAAATGGCCAGAAAGGGAAAACACGACACCCGGGAATGGACCTACTCAAGAAAGGACGGCACCACTTTTCCGGTGCAACTTGTTGTAACGGCCATTACCGACGAACACAGCAAAATAGTTGGGTTTTTGTGTGTTGCCACCGACATCAGTCAGATGACGAAAGCCAGGCTGGCATTGGCTGAAAGTGAGGAGAGGTGGCAGTTTGCACTTGAAGGAGCAGGCGACGGTGCCTGGGATTGGGACTTGGCAAAGGGTTCCATTTTCATTTCGCCAAAATCTAAGAAAATGCTGGGATACGCTAGTCACGAGGTGAGAAATGCTCCGGAAGGCTGGGCCAAACTGATCCACGCCGATGATGTTCCAACGTATCAAAAGAACCTGGACGAGCACCTGCAGGGGAAGGCAGAAATCTACTCCACTGAGTACCGGGTGCTGTGCAAAAACGGAGAGTACAAGTGGGTGCTTGACAGGGGAAAAGTGACCAGAAGAGACGAAAATGGCAGGCCTTTGAGAATCATCGGTACGCACTCCGATATTTCCCAGGCCAAAGAGAAAGAAAAAGCATTAAAAAGCACAATTGACATAATTGGTGAGCAAAACAAAAGATTGCTCAATTTTGCGCATATCGTATCTCACAATCTCAGGTCACATTCGGGCAACTTTGAAATGATGTTCAAGATGTACGATGTTGCTGAAGATGACGACGAGCGGAAGGAAATGCTTGCCCATATCAGAACGATATCGGAAAAATTAAGCGAAACCATCCACCACCTCAACGAAGTGGTGATGGTTCAAACCTCCATCGACCTTCAACGGCAAAACATCAACCTGTACAGCTTTGCGGAGAAAACAAGAGAGGTATTGACGGCAAACATTTCCTCAAAAAATGCCCATATAGCAAATAACATCCCCAGGGACATAGTAATAAATTACAATGCAGCCTATATGGAGAGCATTCTTTTAAATTTGCTCTCTAATGCTGTCAAATACAGCCATCCGGATCGTGATCCGGAAGTGCGTCTAACTGCCTACAGTGAAAAGAATTATACTGTTCTGGAGGTAGCCGACAATGGCCTTGGCATCAACCTGCATCTCCACAGAGACAAGCTTTTTGGTATGTACAAAACGTTCCATCCCAACAAAGATGCCAAGGGAATTGGTCTCTTCATTACCCGCAACCAGATCGAGGCGATGGGTGGAAAAATAGCGGTAGAAAGTGAAGAAAATAAGGGCTCAGTTTTTAAAGTCTACTTCCTGTAGCAACACCTCTTCAGTACGCTCAATGCCTCTCGGTAGTTGCTTATCTGCCTGAAAATGATTAACTTCTGTTACATCAAAAAGCACTGCCATGGTAAAGAGCTTCAGAGGTGAAATAGAGGAAAAACCAAAGCGAAGAGAAATGCACCCCGTGCTGGTGGCCGACTACATGGCTACACGGCTCGTGACTTTCCATCCAGACCAATCCATTTATGAGGTCGTTCACATCCTTCTTGCCAGGAAAATATCCGGTGGGCCGGTTGTTAATGCCGAAAATGAGCTGGTAGGTGTGATTTCCGAAGGAGACTGCCTGAAGGAGGTGGTCAGGGGAAAGTATCACGACATGCCCGTGCTGTCAGGAAAGGTTGCCGATCACATGGCGAAAGATGTGGTAAGTATTGGCCCTGCAATGACCATTTTTGACGTAGCCAAGCTGTTTCTCGAACGTCGGCTGCGTAGATTTCCGGTAGTGCTCGAAGGGAAGCTTGTAGGGCAAATCAGCCAGAAAGATGTGATGAAAGCCGTTTTGAAAATCAAAGGCTAAGTGGCCTGCGTTTGCGCTACACCAGCGCCTTTAATGTTTTCTATCGCCAGCAGTTTATTTAAGAGGCCATCTGCGTTGGCTGCGATAGCATAGTAGGAAATCTCCATTTCAACCAGACCACCTGTGGGCTCGCCTACCGCAAAGGCGATACCCTTTGTTGGTATTGTCCACATGTCGTTAAGCACTGCTTGTTTTACATGTCGTTTAATCAGGTGCTCTCCGACGCCAACTGTTAGCCGAATATCCATCCTGTGCTGCTGAATCCCCTTTAATGCATATCCTTCCGCCTGCCGCTTCTTTAGCGACAGCCGTTTTTTTATTTCATCGATCACACCACTCAACTTGCCGGTTAGGTTTGGGGCTTTCATAGCAAGTCTCGTTCTTTAAAATGGCGTATTATAAATGGCAGCAGATAGGGATCAATCATGTAAATACCGGTCGCCTTTTCCACAATTGCACCGGAGCGGATCAAAGCCAAAAGCACCTTACTGATGTACACACTGTCCCAGCCAGTTATCCGACTGATCTTATCTGCGTCGAGTCTCTTGTGAAGGACAAACTGGCTGAGTATCATCACCCATTCTTCATCAAGCTCTTTCAGGAAAGTAAGTGAAAGTTTTGGCGGAGCAGCTGTTTCAATTTGATTATGAGAAACGTTAGAAATATTTGTCAGCCAGCCATTAAGAGCAGTACCCGGATTGCCACCACTGTAGTCAAAATATTTATTAAAAAGCCTGGCCAGCTCAATCTCACTTATGTCCTTCTCACTTTCTCCGACCGACAAGCTAAGCCCACTTGATTTATGGCGCTTCATTATCACGTCTTTAATCATTTCAGCATCAAATGCGTCCATATTAATGATCTCAATAAACTTTTGAGAAAACCCTGTCATTTCGTCGATTAATTTAAAGGCATGCGGGTTCACATTAACAACGAAAAGGCACCTTGAGCTGAACTCATCAATCAGGTCGCCAATTGCTTCCACTATCCTCATTCCATTGGCCTGCCGCTCCCAAAAAAGCTCGAGGTCGTTAATGGAAATAATGCTTCCCGGAGGAAGCTGCGCTAAAATCTCCTTCGTGCTTCCCTGCATCAGCGTTGCCTTGCGAAGCGATTTTTCAAATTCAGCTATATCCAGAGTGCCCTGCAACGGTGGAAAAACAGCATAAAAGTTCTTCTCATTGCCTAAGCTGCTCACTGCATATTTTGTAAATGCAGTCTTGCCTTCGTTTCTTTCGCCAATGACAAGAATCCCTCCCAGGTAGCCTGTTCTGTGCCTGGAAACAGCTTTCTTAAAAATAGCCTCCTCCCGGGGGCGTGGCACCCAAAAATCTCTGCCAATACTCGACCTGCCATTGAAAAGGCTCACATAGTAACCCGGCAACTCCCTTAAAACCTTCTCCTGTGGGCTCACTTTCTCCTTCAGGTCCAGCAGGCGACCGGATAGTGAATGAATTTCCTGCCTATTGGAAAGCTTTCTGGCAAAAAGCAGCCCCTCACTCCTGCTGTACAAAAGTTTACTAACCGACTTAGATGCCAACTGAACTACTTGCTGCCACGACCTGGAAATAAGCTGAGCCACCTTCCGGCTCTTTATACTCTTGAAACCATAGCCAAAAGCTGACGCTGCCTCCTCTATCTTATACGATTTTAAGGGCTCAAATGCATCGTCAAAACTCTTTTTAGATTCCGACACAAACCGCTGAACCACGTTATCAATTTCCTTTTTTTCCTGGTCAGCCTTCAGCGAAAACTCTTTTAAAATATCTTCAATTGAAAGATCGGCGCTGGAAGTTTCGGCATTGTCTAATTTAAACCTGAGCAAATTGCCAGCTTCCTTTATAGCATATATGCTTCGCTTGATGCCATCTATCGCCCGCTCATGTTGCTCTTCCAGCGTGGTGATCAGCTTCGTCTTCAGAAAATACTCCGCCATTTTGCTGACGGGTATCTCCACCGACTCGCTCTCCAGTCGAGCAGCTGAGGTTCTTACCTTCAATACTTCCAACGTCTCTGGCATTTCCGACGCCGTTTCCAGAAACCGTTCCGTAGTATAATCCAGTGTTTCTTTTAGCTCCAATTCCCAGTCAGTTTCGAGTTCAAACACCACTTCCCTTGAAGATGTAATCGGCATTTTGAGGTACTTGTCAATCTTCTTAATCACTCTGGACTCAATCATGTGGGCAAAGCCATCATTGAGTGACCGATGCATAATGCCGATCCTGTTTTTCACCCTGTTGATTTCCTGCTCCATAATGACCTTGTTGAGCATCGTCTTCAGGTCAGAATCAAAAGATTCTAATAAAGCTTCAATTCCCTCAGTTTTAGCTTTGATATATTGGGCGGAGGAAGACCGCCTCCAGGATTCCTTCATTGGAAAAAGTAACTCCAACGAATGACTCATGAGCTGAAGGTTTTGGATATGCTCCAGCAAAAGCCTCCCTTCAAACAGCGTTTCTTCCCGCTTTTGTCCTTCCAGAAGTTTGTTCAACTTCTCTATCTCGGCACGAATTGTGGCCGCCCACTTACTCTCTTCTTCATCAAATATGGTGGTGGCAGTGTTAATCACACTTCGGCAGTCGGAATAGAAGCCAAAAACGCTATCAGTGTGCTTTGCCAGGTATCCGGAAAGGAATGAAAGTCTGCCTCCCCATTGAAAATACCCCGCCAGCGCTCTGAATACCACATTATGTGTAAGTGGGTAGCCAGTTACGAAGTGAACGGCTCTCCTGAACCCTTTGTAAAAAGAGGCTCCCGCTGTAGAGGCAGGCGCTTCTGCAAAAGCTTCCTTTGAATAGCTTACAGGCAGTGTTTTAGGATAGAGTTTGTAATCTTCCTCTAAGCGTTCCAAATATTCTGTGGTCGCCTCTCTGAGCATAGTTACCTGTTCAGGAACGAGCTCTTGAAAGACCTTTTCGCTAAACAAATGGCTAAGACGGTACGAGGTTTCATTGCGAAGCTTATCCAGTGCCTTTGCCTTTTTATACGACTCCTTAATCTTTCTTATGTCAGCCAGTTCCTTCTCGATAGTCTTCAATAGTGTTTGAAGCTCACCAAGAATAAGCCTTTGGTTCTCAAATGATCTTCTAAACCCTTTCGCAAAAAGGAGCTTCTGAAGTCTCCGCCCGTTTTGGTCTATTCTGTAGATGTTAACAGTCACTTCAGGAAACCTGGAAGGCTGAACCGTTGGAATTGCCTTCAACAAGCTACTGGAATCTGGAGATGGCACGTCCTTTACCTTCTCCGCTATTTCAAAGCTTTCAAAATAACCCGATGAGCTTACAACCATCGTGGTGCCAAGCTCGTTGAGGAGCTCATTGACACCATCATAGTACAGGTCGATCTGATCCAATGTCCCACCATCAAGTCCCAGCATTACCAAATCAGTCTCCGCCGACTCTCTTGCTATAATTTTTTTGTTGTCTCCCTCACCTTTGATTACCCGCACAGTCACGTCAAGCCTGGCGCTTTCGAGAATGGCCCTTGCCTCTTTATAAATACCTTCATGGTTGCCGCCTGACTCATCAATAATCAGCAACCTGACTCTGGCCAGTTTCCACAGGCTGGAAGCTACCAGGTTTCTAACCAACGCCAGCGAAAAACTCAGATTGGGGCCCTTTCCCCCCCACCAAATGTCAATGGTGCTGAGCTGACCAAACTTCCTGTCTTCGTCATAGTCAATAAATATATTGTTGTACTCACCCCGGCGGAAGCCTCGCAGTGCTTTCGCAAACTGCTCTTTGTTTTTGGGTGCCCGGCTCCAGCCCATCAAAATAGTGTTGGGCTCTACGCCGGAGAAGCCATACACCCTGCTGATTTCTTCCATGCCAGAGTAGATGTCTTTGCAGCCAAACTTGTAGGAAAAGTATTCGCTTTTGCTATTGGTAGTGGCCAGCATCGACTCTGCCTTCGATAGGTTTTTTTCATCGGTTTCGAACAGCTCAAAAGCTGACAGAATACCCAGGTTGCCAGCAATAGCCTTTCCCATTTCAGCGATGTGCTGCCGCTTGTCGGGGCTGCCGCTAAACATGATGATATTGGGTCGCCAGTTTCTGGTGTGAGTCTTTTCTTTTTTAAGCCGGGTAACGCCTGTTTTAACCAGAGAAGCCCACACTCCGTTCCAGGCATCCCCTGAGTTCAACGTTAGCTGTCTTCTTTTGAGGAATAAAAACAACAAGCCGAGGATGAGCACAGCTGCCACCATAGCGACGAAATCGAGCTGAATCATGACAAGCACACAGGCGAGAGCACCCAGCAGGCTGATCCAGCCGGACACCTTGAACTCAGGCCGGAAATCGGAACTGGTCCACGACTCAAAAGCCGCACTGACATTGAGAAACCCGTAGGTGGTGATGAAGAAGATGGACACCACCCTGGCAATCACATCGAGTTCTCCGATCAGAATACCCGCCTCAGCAATCAGAAAAGTAAGCAACAAAGCATTGCGGGGCTCATTGGCTTTGCCATACCCTTTTCCAAAAAACCGGGGTGTGATTTTATCAGTTGATGTGGCTTGCAGAATGCGGGGGGCTCCAAGGATGCTGCCAAGTGCTGACGAAAGTGTTGCTCCCCAAATGCCAGCAATCACCAGCTCAGGAACCCATGAGATATTCAACAGCACGTTTGAGTCAGTAGCCAGCACGCCTGCGTCTACAGTAAAGTATAGGTAGCATGCAAACCCTACGTAAACGATAAATCCAACCACTATCGCCAGAATAGACCCGGTTGGAATCGATTTTTTAGGATCCTTCAAATCACCAGACATTGATACACCGGCCTCAAACCCCGTAACCGCCGGGAAAAATATACCAAACAACACCATGACTGACACAGTGGAGGAAGAGATGCCCTTAGTCACATCGGATGGCCCAAGGTCGTGTGTGCCCAGAAAGATGGAGGCCAGGGATAACACAATGGCCACCATAATAAAATACTGGGTTTTGATGGCCATGGAGGTGCTAATGAAAGTAAGCGTAGTTACTGCCAGCAGCACAATACTACCAGTTATCCTTATATTGTTCACAGAGCCTTCGTAGCCCCAATAGCTGAGGAAGCTTTCAGAAAACCCGATGAGATACAAGCTGACGCTAAAAGAAAGCCCTACAAACAATGCCAGTCCAAGTGTTCCTCCTATGGGTAGACCCAGGCTGCGGCTGATCATGTAGTAAGTGCCGCCGGCTTCCACCTTTTTGTCTGTAGCAATGGATGATACGCTAAGACCTGTTGTCACGGAAATGATATGAGCAACCAAAATGATCCCCAGCGTAGTCAATAACCCCACCTCGCCGACAATCATTGGCAGCCTTAGGTACATGATCACCCCAAGGATGGTAAGAATGGATGGCGTGAAGACTCCCCCGAAAGTCCCGAACTTATTACTCTTCGACATTGATCATCTAATTTAATGCTAGTTAAGAATTGAAACTGCTATTTTCGTACTTAACAGGAGTTTTTGCTTTCAGTTAAAAGTAGTTCTCTTTGTAGTATATCTCAAATTTAACATCCAGGTATGGACATGCTAAATGCCTATAGCGAAACTATCGCTATTTCGATCATCATCATTGCTTCTTACTTTTTTAATCAATTCTCGAAGAAAACCAATATACCAAGTGTATTGCTCCTAATTGGCTTGGGTGTTGGCCTTCAGGAGCTTTTAAACTTCTACGACATCAACCTGGAAAGGGGTATTATGGAGGCACTGGAGCTATTGGGCGTGGTTGGCCTTATCATGATTGTGCTCGAAGCTGCCCTCGATTTGAAGCTTACGAAAGAAAAAAAGCCCCTTCTGATAAAATCTTTTTTAGTGGCATTGTTGTCGCTCATTGCTACGTCCATTGGTATTGCCTACCTCCTCAAGTATTTTTTCTTCAACGATTTCTACACGGCACTGATATACGCTGTACCCCTTTCAATCCTCAGCAGTGCTATCATCATTCCCAGCGTTGGCAACCTGTCGAGCTCCAAAAAGGAGTTTATGATTTATGAAAGCACCTTTTCAGATATCCTGGGGATCATGTTTTTTTACTTTTTGCTCGGTAGTGCCGAAACCACCACCACATCCGGAGTGGTGTGGGAGGTGTCGAGCAGCATCCTGATTACTATCGCCCTTTCTATCATTATCAGTTACTCACTGGTGCTTCTGCTACAAAAGCTAACGACCAAAGTGAAACTGTTCTTTCTCATAGCTGTTTTGGTGCTCTTGTATTCAACCGGCAAAATGTTTCACCTCTCCTCCCTTCTCATCATTATGGTATTCGGCCTTGTGTTGAGCAATCACACCATTTTCTTTAGGGGCAAGCTGAAAAAGCTGATCGATGAAACAGCCCTGAAACATATACTGGAAGACTTCCATGTGGTGACAATGGAGTCGGCCTTTGTGGTGAGAACTTTCTTCTTTGTCATTTTCGGAATGACACTGGATTTCTCAGGCCTTACCGACGTGTTGGCACTCGTCACTTCCCTTACCATTTTAGTGCTGACTTATGTGGTGAGGTACATTTTACTGAAGTCGATTGTTGTCAAAAATATCAGCCCTCAAATTTGGATTGCCCCCAGAGGTTTAATCACCGTTCTTTTATTTTTTTCCATTCCTGACGAATGGAAAAATGACGCCTTCAGTGATGCCATTCTTTTGATAGTTATCATTGCCACAAGTGTTTTTATGACACTCGGGCTTGTTTTCAAGAAGCAGGACTTTGAGGACAAAAATGAGCTTGAATTCACTGATTGGGACAAGCTTGACAAAGAAATAGAAGCTCTCTCGAAAACAAAGTGAGCCTTTCGTTGCTTTTTATAGCTGAGCAGCAGGAAGTTCCTGATAAACAGCTGGTTTTAATGTCCTTTCAGTAAATTATTTTGTTGGTAACCAACACATATAATGTTCACCTTTTGTACTAACATTGCGCAAAAAAACGACCCACCCTAATGGCTATTCCTACACTACCAAAGCCAAGCCATCAACTGATGGTTGGCCTGCTACTGATGCTCGTGTTTTCTTGCCTCTCAATACAAAAGGCCGCTGCTCAGTACAACCCCACCATTCGCAGTGCCAGGCCGGGTCAGTCGGTTGGGCCGTTTACCACCGGGAAAAATGTTTTTCAGGTGCAAACCGGAGGTACCTACAACGGTTACTCGTTAGACAATACTGACCTCACCGGTACTAACTACACCTATCTGGCGTCGTTGCGGTATGGAATTCTTGAAAAGCTCGAGATCAGGTCTGCTTTTGCTCTGCGCCACGACAAAACGAGTTCCTCAGATATGACCGCAGGTGGTTTGGGCTTGTGGAACGCTGGCGTCCGCTACAACCTGCTTGATGGTCATGGGGACAAGCCCTCGCTCGGTATTCAGGCTGACGCCCGATTTACTGCCGTGGATGAGGAATATAAAGCGGCCAATCTTGCTCCCAGAATCATGCTTATTCACGGCCAGAGGCTCACCGACAAACTGGGGCTTACCACCAACTGGGCCGTGGCATGGACGGGCAACAACACTGATCCGGCATTTAACTACACAGTGAATCTTTCTTTTCCTCTTACTGAAAAGGTAGGGAGCTTTATTGAAAACTATGGCACCATATTCGATGGTGATTTCGACAATAGGTGGGATACTGGTCTCTCCTATCTTGTCAACAACGATTTCCTTCTCGATATGTCAGTCGGTTATGGGAAAAATGACGGCGTCAGCGATTGGTTTGTTGATGCAGGGGTGTCATGGCGGGTTAAGTTCGGGGGAAAACAATAATCAGCATCAAGAGCTTGCTGCATGTCTGACCCTCGGCTGACTATTATCATCGCCATTCGTCTGAATTAGAGTAACTTTGCACCTGAAATATCAATGATATGAAACTCAAAGTTTTATCACTCCTCATAGGTATAGGTAGCTGCTTTGCCGGCCAGGCACAGCAGGCTGACAGCGTGGTTATAAAGTCCGATTCACTCGAACAAGCCAGGAAAGCGCAACATATCAGCGACTCCATTGCCAACCAACTGGAGGAATACTCCAACCTTGTCAGACGAAGCGAACAAAAGCGTATCGACGATTCGGTAAAAAAGGCCGAGCTTCTTCAACAAATCACCCTGCTAAAGGAAAATGACAAGCTGAAACAAGCCGATCTGCTCCGTCAGGTCAAGAACATCGAAATACAGGATTCTACAAGAAAGGCCGAGCAACTCAAAAGAATCAATCAGCTGAAGGAAACGGCGGTAGGTTATCCTGTTACCCCGTTCGGTGATACTTTGTTTATGGTTTTCACAAAGCTGGGCCCGGTGATGCCTAAAGAAAGAGCAGCCAATATCACAAAAAAGATTGAAGTGCTTTATCAGGACGACAGCTTCAAACCCGATTCTCTCCAGGTCATTCTTAACGAGTCGACGGCCGACATCACGTTTGGGGAAATGATTCTGATGAGTGTGACCGACACAGATGCACTCTGGGTGGGGCAGGACAAGAAAGCACTGGCCACAGCACACGCTGCTGCGATATCAAAAAGCATTGAAGCTGAAAGGGATGCCAATAGCTGGAAAAATATACTAATGAGGGCAGCGCTTACCATGCTCATCATTGCAGGCACATACGGCTTAATTTATCTACTCAATCGACTTTTCCGCAAACTCAATCTTTTGATCATCGTCAAGAAGGATTCAATTTTCCATGGCATCAAGTTCAGAGACTACGAAATTCTTCCTCCCAAACGTGAGCTGGATTTAACCCTGCGAATCAGCACGATTCTGAAGTGGGCAGTATTCGGGTTGCTGATGTATATCTCGCTTCCATTGCTTTTCAGCGTATTTCCCTTCACAAGAGGGTGGGCCGCCACTCTTTTCGGTTGGGTTTGGCAGCCCACAAAAGGGATCCTGGTTTCTTTTTTCAGTTACCTGCCTAATGTATTTTCTATAGCAATTATCTATCTGGCAACGCACTACGCTATCAAGTTTATAAAATTTGTGGCGCAAGAGATTGCCGCTGAAAGGCTCAAGTTCACGGGCTTCTATGCCGACTGGGCAATGCCTACATTTAATATCGTCAAAGTGTTGCTTTATGCCTTTATGTTTGTGGTTATTTTCCCCTATCTGCCAGGATCCGACTCTAAGATCTTTCAGGGCGTTTCTGTCTTCCTTGGTATTCTTTTTTCGCTGGGCTCTTCCACTGCGATTGCCAATGCAGTAGCGGGTCTTGTTATCACATACATGCGTCCCTTCAAGGTAGGTGACAGGGTCAAGATTGACGACATTGTTGGAGACGTAGTCGAAAAGTCGCTGCTGGTTACCCGGATTCGCACGCCTAAAAACGAAGATATCACCGTGCCCAATGCCTCAATACTCGGCGGTAAAACAGTCAACTATTCAACGTCGAGCAAAGAGCTTGGCCTTGTGCTGCACACCACCGTCACTATTGGCTATGATGTTCCCTGGAGGCAGGTGCATGAGCTGCTGATTGCTGCAGCAGTGGCCACTGAAGGCATCAACGACAAGCCCACGCCGTTCATTTTGCAGACAAGCCTTGATGATTACTATGTATCGTACCAGCTCAATGCCTATACCTCCGAGCCCAACAAAATGCCAAGGACTTACTCCGATCTGCACCAAAATATTCAGGATAAGTTCAATGAAAGTGGGGTAGAAATATTGTCGCCGCACTACCGTGCCCTGCGGGACGGTAACATGGTCACAATTCCAGCCAACTATCTGCCAAAGGACTATCAGGCACCGGTGTTCAATGTGAGTAGTCATCAGAGCGGCTCGCCGACAAAGAAAGACTAACATCGGCTTCTTATTGAAAGCCCTTCTAAAAGTAGCCATAGAAAAACAGCTCGATAAGGCTGTCAGTCAATTTATGTAGGTCGGCCAAAGCACCCGTTCAAACAAATGAATAGCCCTTGTTGATCTGATATTACTATCTTTCGGATTCGGCCTGCGCCAACCAGTGCCGGTTGATTAGGTTCAACTAACCACCTAAGCCTACTTATGTTTACCCTGTTCTACCACTGCTTTATCAAGCCAGTTTCCCTATTGCCCTCCTGGTTGCTCTATGGCATTTCGGATTTTCTTTCGTTTATCCTGTTCTATGGCGGATTCTACAGAAAATCAATCGTTATCAAACAAATAACCGCATCGTTCCCGGAAAAGTCGCCAGACGAGGTGCTGGAAATTACCCGTAAGTTCTATTCACATTTTTGCGACCTGATGGTAGAGTCTTTGATGATTTTCAGCATTTCCAGAGAAGAAGCCATTCGAAGGTGCAGGATTACCGGTGAGCAGGTATTCACAGACCTTTTTGCAGAAAACAAGAACATCATCATTGCCGGCGGGCACTACAACAACTGGGAAATGCTAGCTGTGGCCATCGACGAGCAAATTCCACATCAGGCTATGGCCCTGTACACACCTCTTGCTAATAAGGGATTTGATCGGCTCATGAGAAACTCCAGAGGCAAATACGGCCTACAGCTATATCCGAAGAAACGATTTTGGGAGATTTTTGAAGCCAGGGACGGGCCGCTCTTTGCTGCCGTGTTTGGTGCCGACCAGTTCCCCACAAAGAGTAAGAATGTTTTTTGGACCACTTTCCTCAACCAGGAAACCTGCGTGGCTTTCGGAACCGAAAAATATGCAGTAGAACAAGACTGTGCCGTCGTCTTTGGCCGGATCATCAAAGTTAAAAGAGGCTGCTACCAAATGGACTTTGAATTGATTACGAAGGACGCTACCAAAGAACCCTTTGGCGCCATCACAAAAAAACACGTAGCATTGCTGGAAGCCGATATAAAAAGACATCCTGAGTATTGGTTATGGACGCACAGGCGGTGGAAGAGGAGCCGACCCGTCGATCAGCCGATCCACTAAGCAGTCGGTTGATTTTGACTGGTGGAGTGCAAAAGTTCAAAGGTCTTTTTACATTCGACTTGGTCAAACAATTAAAGCAGCCACATTGCTTATGAAAAAACTACTCTATCTCTCATTCATTATTCTTTACTTTGGTGACGCCATAGCACAAGAAAAGGAAAGTGAAAAACCAACCGGGCCGATCCCAGAAGGTGAAGTGGCCACCACCAAACAAACGGTAAAAATTAACGGTGCCACCATAGAACTGACTGCCAAAGCTGGCACTGTTCAGCTTCGGGACGAGAACAATGAGCCTATTGCCCTTTTTGGCTTTACGAGCTACGTAAAGGAAGGTGCTCCGTCCACCAGGCCCATCGTTTTCTCCTACAATGGCGGACCAGGTTCTTCCTCATTTTGGCTTCACATGGGCGTAATGGGTCCGAAAAGGATTGTAGTGAACGATCCAAACTTCAACTCAGCGGCTCCTTACCAGCTTGTTAATAACGATTACTCGATCCTCGATGTCGCCGACCTGGTAATGATTGATCCCGTGGGTACCGGGCTGAGCGTGCCGATCGGTAAAGCTAAATTCGAAGACTTCTGGGGCGTAGACCAGGATATTCGTAGCATCAGTCTCTTCATCACGCAGTATCTGATTGACAACAGCCGCATGAACTCGCCCAAGTTTTTGCTGGGAGAGAGCTATGGCACTTTCAGAAACGCCGGAGTGATGAACAGCCTGCTCGATCAGGGCATTGCCATGAATGGGGTCATCATGGTGTCGGCTGTTTTCGACCTGAGGACGCTGCTCTTTCCTCCTAACGACGACCTGCCCTACATAGTGCATTTCCCAACCTATGCAGCCACGGCCTGGTACCACAACAAGGTGGCCAACAAACCAGCCAACGTAGAAGCTTACATGACAACAGTGCGAAAATTCACCGAAGAGGAGTATGCTCCAGCCCTTTTTAAAGGCGATCAGCTTTCAGGGGAGGAGAAATCCGCTATGGCAGCAAAGCTAAGTGCACTTTCTGGTGTTTCATCCGACTATTGGCTCAAAGCCGACCTCAGGGTGCAGGCCGATGAGTTTTTTCAGGAGCTGCTAAGAGACGAAGGGAATACCGTAGGTCGGCTCGACTCCAGGTACAAAGGCATCAGCCAGGATGGCATCGGCCAGTTTGCTGACTACGATCCGCAAAGTGCTGCGATCTCACCGGCCTATATCCAGGGCTTTCTTCACTACTTCCACAACGACCTGAAGGTGAATAAAAAATTGACCTACACAGTTACAGCGGGAAGAAGAGACGGCTTCAAGTGGGACTGGAAGCATAAAGGCAACTTTGCCTGGGGAGCAACCGCCGCTATTAATACGGGCATTGACATGGCCGAAGCCATGAGCAAGGCGCCCAATATGAAAGTATTGATCCTCAACGGTTACTACGATATTGCTACCGTATTTTATGGTGTAGAGCACAGCATCAACCACCTTGGGCTGACCAAAGAAGTGAAGGACAATATTATTATGAAGTATTACGAGGCTGGCCATATGATGTACACTCACCAACCTTCATTGGAGAAGTTCAAGAAAGACGTCGGGACGTTCATTGTGGAAAATGCCAGATAGGAGCCAATCACCGAAAGCCCCACCCATTAAGGTGGCGCATTTGTTTCGCTCGCTCGACGAAGCGCTGATGAAGCTGCTGGCCTCATTGAATGACGATGACTGGCAAAAGCCAACGCCTGCGAAGCACTGGAACGTGAAGGATGTCGCTGCCCATTTGCTGGACGGTAATCTTAGAACTTTGTCTATCCAACGTGATGGCTACTTTGGCGAAGCACCTCCTCCGATAAAAACTTATGAAGACCTTGTCGGCTGGCTCAATCTGCTCAACGCTGATTGGGTAAAAGCCAGCAAAAGACTGAGCCCGAATGTTCTTCGAATACTTCACCAGGCAACGGGCCCGCTGACCTCTGCCTATTATGAGTCACTGCCTTTGTGGGACGAAGCGATTTTCGCTGTGGATTGGGCAGGTGAGTCGAAAAGCTACAACTGGATGCACCTGGCCCGGGAATACACTGAGAAGTGGCACCACCAGCAGCAGATAAGGGAAGCTGTTGAGAGGCCCGGCATCATGACCAGGGCATTTTTCTTTCCCATGATAGCCACCTACTTCATGGCCTTGCCACATACTTTCAGAAATATAGCAGCGCCTGAAGGGACGCTGGTCACTGCTACTGTAAGCGGCCAGGTGGGTGGAGCGTGGTATTTGGAAAGGCAAAATTCGAACTGGGTGCTGGTTGACAAGCCCGGCCGGGTGCCAGATACTGCTGTGGAAATAGCCCCCGAACTAGCCTGGAAGCTATTTTCGAAAAACATCAGGCCAGGCGACGTCAAAGACCGGCTTAAAGTAGAGGGTGATAAACTTCTGGCAGCTCAGGTACTCCAAATGGTGTCAGTAATGGCATGAAGCAAATGAGCAAAACACCACCCAAAGCCAGCGCTATCCTCCCCATCATTGTATTGGCCCAATTTGCCTGCACGTCGTTGTGGTTTGCAGGCAATGCTGTATCAAGAGACTTCGTTGTTTTGTATCAGCTGGGCGACGGCACGCTGGGCCATTTAACAAGCGCTGTTCAGTTTGGCTTCATTAGCGGCACACTGGTGTTTGCGCTCCTCGGTGTCTCGGATCGCTTCTCCCCTTCCAGGGTTTTTATGGTATGTGCGCTGCTAGGCGCAACAGCCAACCTGTTGGTGCTTTTACCCGATCAGGGGCTGACCTCTTTGTTAGTCATCAGGTTCGCTACGGGCTTTTTTCTGGCAGGCATTTACCCCGTAGGGATGAAAATTGCTTCAGATTACCATGAAAAAGGGCTCGGCAAGGCACTTGGCTTTCTTGTCGGGGCGCTGGTGCTTGGCACGGCCTTCCCTCATTTAATAAAGAGCATCGGGCAGGGGCTTAGCTGGCAAGTCGTTTTTATCTGCACTTCAACCATTTCGGCTCTGGGAGGCATTTTCTTGTTTCTCACTGTACCTGACGGGCCATTCCGCAAACCAAGCGTTAAAATTGACTTGCTTGTTTCGCTGGAAGTCTTCAAAAAGAAAGATTTTCGACGGGCTGCGTTTGGGTATTTTGGTCATATGTGGGAGCTTTATGCTTTCTGGGCTTTTGTTCCTGTTGTACTTGCGCTCTACCAGGATAGTCACCCATTAACCACATTAAACGTATCCTTTCTCTCCTTTATCGTCATTGGAGCAGGTGCCTTTTCTTGTATTGCAGGCGGCTATATTTCAGCAGCACGAGGCAGTAAATTTGTTGCCCAAATGGCGCTGACTATTTCCGGCTTGTGTTGCCTTTTGTCTCCTTTTGGCTACCAGCTGCCCTTTGCTCTTTTTATTGTGTTTCTACTCATTTGGGGAACGTCTGTTGTGGCCGATTCGCCGCAGTTCTCTACGCTGGTTGCTCAGTCGGCACCGAAGGAGAATACAGGTACGGCGCTCACAATTGTTAACTGCATAGGCTTTTCCATAACAATTTTCAGTATTGAAGTGGTGCAGTGGCTCATGCACTATGGCTCACCCAACTTAGCCCTCCTGGCCCTTGCCCCGGGCCCTGTTTTAGGCGTATTGGCTACTGTCAGGAAGAATAAATAGATTCAATAAAATAAGGCACTGCCTTTTCTAATTGGCTTTATCCGCCTAAATTATCGATTATAACCGTGGGCCAACCTACAGGCCATTGAGCATTATTATGAAAGATCGATTTTCCGACAAAGCCAGCGGCTATGCCGCCTTCCGGCCCAAGTACCCTGAGACGCTTTTCAATCACCTCTACACTCATACAAAGGCTTTCGATGCGGCCTGGGATGCCGGCACGGGCAATGGGCAGGTGGCAGCAGTGCTGGCAGGTAAATTCAACAGGGTGTATGCCACTGATATTAGTATAAAACAACTGATGAAGGTGCCGAATATGGCGAACCTAAGCAGTTTTGTCGCAGACGAAGCAGCTCCTCAAATTTCGAACACCTCCATCGATTTGATCACTGTAGCGCAGGCCATTCACTGGTTTCAGATAGATAAATTCTGTGATGAGGTAACCAGAGTAGCCAAACCTGGGGCTTTGCTAGCCACCTGGGGCTACGGCCTGATGCAACTCCCCCCAGCCTATCAGCCAGCGGTTGATTACTTCTACAGCAAGGTAGTTGGCCCCTATTGGGATGCCGAAAGAAAGCACATCGACAATAGCTATGCCGACATCTCTATTCCTCTTAAGGAGCTGAAGCCGGCCGAACACTTTGAGATGACCTACAAATGGAATACAGAAAACCTGGAGGGGTACCTCAACACCTGGTCGTCGGTAGGCAACTACGTCAAAGAAAAGAACGAGAACCCGGTCACTCCCTTTATCAAAGAACTGAAAACCAATGGCCTGCCAGAGAGCTTTCCTGTATCCTTCCCGCTTTTTGTTCGCCTTTTCAGGCTTTAAAGTGGGTTGATGGTATAAATGAACTTCAGCTGTATGATGTGGTCGGTAAAATAAAACTGTTCAGCCTTCAACGTTCTACCCCATTGCAGCATGTAGTAGGCATCTACCCTTATGGCCGGAGAAAGACTATTGCTTACTCCGAAATAGACCCGCTCTGTATTGAAGAACTGGTCGCTCAAGTGACCGGAGTTGGTGGTCAAAAAAGGCTCGTATTGAAGTGCCAGCTGAGCACTTTTTCCGCTGGCGTCTTTTTCCTTCAAAGGGTAGTTTAACCCTAACCGGTAACGAAGTCGCAGGTTTTGGTAGTTGTCGGCACCTTCCTGATAAAACGTCCTTTCTTCCACTCTGAAATAGTGCTGCAAGTCCAGTTTCCAAAACAAATGATGTGTGTACTGCACACCAGCCCAGTACCGAATTTCGTTTCTCAACTCCAGGTCATGGTCCTTTAGCCTGAACCACCCAACACCTCCGAGCACCGTTACCTTTTTAGAGATAGTATGGCTGATGCCCGGCCTTAAAACAGTTTGTTTCCAGTCGATGTCGTTGAGCCTTGTTCGATAGTATATATCACTAGACAGCCTGGTTTTGGCGGAAAGGTTGTAATTGATAGTAGGGTCTATCCAAAGCTGAAAGTTGGAATTGCTTTGAGAAGACTGAGCACTAACAAACCGTAGGTTTGCTAACAATAGGGTGAAAAAAAGGTAGAATCGCATCAAACGATAAATTTGATGCAAGTAGGTAAATAGCGATGATTATTTAATCAGGTTTTTGAAAAAATAGCCGCTAACCGACCTAAATGGCATAAGCCAGTTTAAGGAACGCAATATCGTAAGAGTGATGATACCGTTCTTTTCTGCTGCCCTTAAAGCCCTGGCTTATATAGTTCAAATCTACCCTCCACTTACTGTTGAGTCTTGCTCCCAGGCCATAGTAATACCTATGGGTATAGGCATAAAGGTCATCGAACGGAGTGTTAAGGAGAACAAGCGGCTCAAACCCGAGGGAAAATGACAACACTCCGCTGCCACCGGCCCATTTGGCTACGGGCATTCCACCGCCTATCTTATACCTCACACGAGTTACATAAGGAGCATTCAACCCCTGAAAGATAATTCGCTGCTCTAACCTAACGTAATGAGTAAACTCCCAGGGGCCAATCTTCGGCCAACGGGCCTGCACACCCTCCCACACTCTAAATTCCTTGTGGTTGTCAGCCGTACTAAAATCAACAAAATAGTACCCAGATCCCATCACCAGTGATACTTTGGGACGAATATTATAGCTTACTACCTCCCTCAGCACATAGCCCTGCCAACCATTTTTTACCAGCTGGTACCTGGCGAAAGCGTCCGTGCTTAGCTTCCATTTTGGCGTCGGATTGTATATGAGTGAGAATTGAGACCACAACTGGCCGGTCTGTGCATGCCCGATCTGACAAGCAACCAGCAAAATAAAAAGTACAAATCCCTTGAGCTTCAATTGGAATGGTTGGTTAGGAACACAATTGATTGAATCCGGGCGTCTCCGAAAGATAGATAACAGCTAAAAGAATGAACTTTAGTTTTATACCTGTAGCATATTTCGAGAGTAAACGGTAAAATAGCCCTTCACACCACTTATTTTCAATCAACCAGTCAATTGGTTGCCAAAAATGAAACATATACCTTTATCACCTCCCAATCAACGATGAAGGAAATACCACCAGGCTTTCGTTTCCGTCCTTACCAACGGAAGCCACCCCAAACAAGTAATTGTCGATCACAAAGCCTTCCAGCGTAAATTCATTCACTTTACCAACAAACCTACTATGCTCCCATTGCGGCACCGTAGTGTCTCGCCAATAAATTCTGTAGCCAGCCAGGTTCGGATCGTCCACTACAGACCACGCAAGCCTGGTAGCTGGTTGAACAGCCCCGCCAATTTTCACTTCAGCGGGTGCTTTCGGTGCCCAGGCCAAACTGGCCAGATTAATGGCATTGACAGCGGTAAGCTTGGCAGCATAATCGAAGTTGACCCCTTCAACCACATCACCATAAGAAATGCCGTCTTCAACCCTGATGTCCTGATGCTGGCGTGGGTAGTATTCGTGGGCTTCCATGATCCGGATGCCGGCATAACCCACGTCATTGAAAGGCCGGTGGTGCCCGCCCCTGCCGAAACGATCCAGCCGATACACCATCATTGGGTTCATTTCGGGCATGTAAGTGGAAACAGTCTTGTCTACATAACGAGCTAGCTGGCGGCTAATTCCATCCACCTCTCCTCCATAAAAGCGCCGACGTCCTCTTTCCTGATCGGTTTCCGTCACCGGAGTGGGCTCGGAAAAGATCCGGAAAGTGCGGTTATCAATCACTCCATCTACCCCTTCAATGTTGCCAATCATGTCGTTGTTCATCACGCCAATGATATCCCAACCTTGTTCCTTGGCCATTTCAGCCATGTAAGTGCCACCCACAAGGCCTTGCTCCTCCCCTGAGAGCCCCACGTAAATGATGCTGTTCGGAAACTTATACTTGCTCAGCACCCTGGCCGCCTCAATAGCCCCTGCCATGCCTGAAGCATTGTCGTTCGCTCCCGGGGCATCTACTTTCCCATCCATCACATCCGTTGCTCTGGAGTCGATATCAGCCGACATGATGATGTAGCTGTTGGGGTTCACTGTCCCTTTTTGGATAGCAATCACGTTGGTGACTACCGTTGGCTCCTTGATCCTGGCAAACTTATCTGCCGGCACCTTGTTGTGCTGATAAGTTACTGTAAGGCAGCCACCGCAGTCCTTAGCTATTTTATCGAACTCAGCTTTGATCCACCTTCTGGCAGCTCCAATGCCCCTCGTAGCTGAAACGGTATCAGAAAGAGTGCTTCTGGTACCAAAGCCAGCCAAAGTCCTGACGTCTTTTTCTATTCTTGAGGAAGAAACCGCCTTTGCGATGTCGTATATGCGCAGGTCTTGTGCTGGCGGCAGTTGAGCAGGTTGCGCTTCGACAGGCCGCTTGCTAAACACAACAACAAAGGCAAAAAGGAGGCAGTAAAGTCTAAATTTCATATTGTTCCGATTGATCAGGCGAGGAAGGTAAGCAAAACTTTCTTGTTGTTTGGACAAAAATCTACGAAGAGAACCATATCGGCTACCAGCGGCTGCCTTGACTTCACGCAGGTACGTCAAAGGAAGTGACGGAACATAAATTGCCTATATGCAGCTTTCATTTTCGGATCAATCTATATTTCTGGGGATTGAATGTTTCGTTTGTGGTTAAATAAAAAAGCAAAAGGTCCAAGCCTATCCGACTGGAGAAGCCCGGCCGGGCGAGACGCATTGAACCAGTTTTGCTTTTTTATGACCGCTCGGGAATTAGATTTGAAAGGTAATCCTCCAGATTTCCCGCTTGATCCTCATTTTCTATGGCTGACCCACAATAAAAAGTACGTTCAATCCGCAGTTAACGGAGCGCCTTTATTAACTAAGCCTAATAAGATTCAGGCAAATCAATCTATTTTCCTATTTTTCAGGCCTTGTACAAAAACACCTGCTTAACACCTATTGCATGAAGACCAATCGCTACCTGCTTGTAAGTTCTGTTGTGGCCGCCCTAGGTGGTCTTTTGTTTGGATTTGATACCGTTGTTATCTCTGGTGCCGACCAGCAACTTCAGGCGCTCTGGGGCACCTCTGATCTTTTTCACGGCTCTGTGGTCATGTCGATGGCGCTGTGGGGCACTGTCATCGGCGCTCTGTTTGGTGGCTACCCAACCGACAGGTTTGGAAGAAAGAAAACCTTGTTTTGGATCGGTGTTCTTTACTTTGTGTCAGCCATGGGGTCTGCCTTCGCCTGGGATCCCTGGTCTTTTGCCATTTTCAGGTTCGTCGGTGGGCTGGGGATTGGCATCTCCACCGTAGCAGCTCCGGCTTACATCTCCGAAATAGCCCCTGCGGATCAACGAGGCAAACTGGTGGCATTGTACCAATTCAATATAGTTTTTGGCATCCTGCTGGCTTTTGTTTCTAACTATTTGCTGAAAGACATCGGCGAAAATGCCTGGCGCTGGATGGTAGGGATGGAAGCCCTCCCCGCCTTCATCTACCTGGCATCCACTTTTTCTCTTCCCGAAAGCCCAAGATGGTTATATGTGCACAAAGGTGACAGGGAAGCGGCCGTGGCCATCCTGAAAAAAATTGGGACAGACGAAAAGGAGCTCGTAATGGCCACAAAGGACGAAGCGGCACAACACGCAAGCGAGTCTATTTTTCAGGGCAAGTACAGGTTTCCTCTGATGCTCGCTTTCTTCATCGCCTTCTTCAACCAAATGTCGGGCATCAATGCCTTCCTTTACTATGCCCCAAGGATATTCGAAGCTGCAGGACTGGGTGCCAGCTCGGCACTTTTAAGCAGTATTGGGATCGGGATTACCAATATGGTCTTTACATTGCTCGGCCTGTACCTCATCGACAAAGTTGGACGGAAAGTGCTCATGTATATTTGCTCTTTTGGTTACATCATTTCGTTGAGTCTGGTCGGTATTGCGTTCTACCAGCAGTGGCAGGGCATGGCGGTGCCCATTTTCCTGTTCCTTTTCATCGCTGCCCACGCCATAGGCCAGGGCACAGTTATCTGGGTTTTTATCTCCGAGGTGTTCCCTACCCATTTAAGGGCTTTTGGACAATCGTTTGGTTCCTCCACCCACTGGGTGCTGGCTGCGTTGGTGACCCTGTTCATGCCGGCCTTACTTAGCGGCTTCAGCAGCCCGGGCATGGTCTTTTTCATCTTTGCAGGTATGATGGTACTTCAGCTTGTATTTGTGATCTTCATGATGCCAGAAACGAAAGGGCGATCGCTGGAAGAAATTCAGCAGGACTTTGGGATAACGAAATAGTCATTTGACATGATGGCCTCCAATGTCCAAATTGCGTAATGGATTTCCTGTTCATTGTGGGCATTGCTCAGGCGTTTTTTTTTGCTCTGCTTTTGGGTAAGAAAAAAGACAAGTCTGTCGCTGACAAGATTCTCCTGGTTTGGCTAATTTTTATCGGACTTCACCTCCTGGGCTTCTATTGGGACTACTCTGGCTTTTCCAGCCAACATCCTCATCTCCTTGGCTTTAGCTGGTTTATGCCCATAGCAGAAGGGCCATTTTTGTGGATTTACGCTGCGGCCCTGCTTTCTGGTGCCAAGCGATTCAATCCCTGGTGGTTGATCCATTTTGTGCCATTTGTACTTCTGAATGTCTCTATCTACGACTTTTACCTGAGTCTTCCTGAGCAGAAAGCTCAATTTGCCGCCACCTTGTGGGAAAACCCACCATGGCAGGCAGTGCTTGGTAATTTTCTCACACTGTATTCAGGGCCCGTCTACGTCCTTTTTCTCCTTGTTCGACTGAAACGGTTCAGAAGTGGTCTCAGGGACTTCTTCTCGTCCACTGAAAGGATCAACCTACAATGGCTGCAACGGCTTACCTGGGGCCTTGGTGGTATCTGGGCCGTGGTGCTGGGCACATACGCCTACTGCCGAATTGCTGACACTCGTTTACCCGACAATAACAACTATTACATTTTTATTGCCGTTAGCCTATTTGTGCTTTTTTTAGGCTACCATGGTTTGAAGTATGAGAACATTCTTGTGAAATATGCTTCACCAGATGTGGCCAGCGACGAGGCTGCCACGGTAGAGCGATATAAAAAATCCGGGCTGAAACCCACCGATGAAAAAGCCCTGCTGAATCAAATAAAATCGCTACTGGTGGAGCAAGAGCTCTACCTGGAACAAAACCTGACGCTGGATGATCTGGCTAAAAAGCTCGACAAACCCCGCCATTATATCTCACAGGCAATAGGAAGTGAGGAAGGCCTGACTTTCTACTCGCTTGTCAACCAGCTGCGGGTGGAAGCGGCAAAAGAAAAGCTTGTTTCCGACGAATTTGCGCATTTTAGCTTGCTGGGGATTGGCCTTGATAGCGGTTTCAATTCCAAGGCATCCTTCAATCGGGTGTTTAAAGAGTATGCCGGCATCAGCCCGAGCGAACACCGGGAGCGCCACCAAAAGATTCATCAACAATAGGGCTCATCCCGCCGGATGAGGCGATACCGTTTTTGAAAAGCACTTATTTGGCACAAAAAACTCATGAATAAAAAGATCAAAATTATCTTATGGGGCTTGCTTGTGTTTCTTTCCATTAGCGTTGCAGGCTATGCTTTTTCGTACTTGAGCTTCACTCCTGACAGAGGTTTCCCTGCTCAAAAACCCGAAGAAATAAGAACGAGCTTTTTCTGGCTCCTGGCGTTTTACATGCATATCAGCTTTGGAGGCATGGCGCTCCTTACCGGTGTCTTTCAGTTTTCTGAGCAGCTGAGAAAAAGACTGACACTCCATCGTACTTTGGGTAAAATCTACCTGATAAGCATTCTCCTTGGCGGACTGGCTGGATTTACCCTTTCGCTGTTTGCTGAGGGCGGGATCATCGCTAAGGTGGGGTTCAATCTTTTGGCTGTCACCTGGTTGCTTACCTCGTGGTTGGCTTACAGCAGCATACGAAATCGAGACATAGAAGCGCACAGAAAATGGATGCTCAGGAGCTATGCTGCCTGCTGTGCCGCTATTTCACTCAGACTTATTTTGCCTTTCGAACTGGCGGCGCTGCACATGGATTTTACAACAGCCTACCAGATTGTGGCCTGGGCTTGCTGGGTACCTAATATGATTGTGATAGAAATGTATATCAGGAGCCAAAAGCAAGTGCAGTTGGCTTGAGAACAGAATATTCCAGCTAAATCAGATACTTTAAGAAAAATATCATAGCTAACCATGGTCATCAAAATTTAGACATCGGGATCCTTTGAACATCACTCAGAGTCCCTTCGGGAGGCTCTGATGCTATTAAGTTAAGAGGTTCAGTGTCCCATTCTATTTTTACCCCTTCCCCTAAAGGGCGTATGGACTACCATGCGTAGACCCTTTAAGCCATAGTAGTAAAATACTCTTAACATAGCATTGCGGGAGACTCTGAGGGAAGATCCAAGCGAGACGCATTGAACTATTCTTGCTTTTCATTTACCCAAACAGTAAATAGTCACTCTATACTAGTAAGCCCTTACTGCTACGCCCCGCATGAAGTTGATAAACGCTCGATTCACTACTCTGTTACCACCGGCCGTTGGGTAGTCGCCTGTGAAATACCAGTCGCCTGAATGACCTGGAATAGCTTTATGCAGGTTAGGCACGGTCTGGTACAACACCTCTACTTCAGCTCTTAAGGTTTTCGGCTTCACAATCTCAGAGATCTTTTCAGAAATCTGATCGTCAGTAAACGGATCGTACAATTCCTTTACAAAATTGGGGGCCTCTTTATTGTCGGCATGCATGACGCATTTTTCATACACTTCATCCAGCAAGTGCTCCTTGTTATGGTCTTCCAGCAACTTCAGCACTGCCCTGAAAGCGATGAAGTCTTTCATCTTGCTCATGTCGATACCATAGCAGTCGGGAAAGCGAATCTGAGGGGCAGAAGATACCACCACTATTTTCTTGGGCTCCAACCTGTCGAGCAAAGTCAAAATGCTTTTTTCAAGTGTGGTGCCTCTCACAATACTATCGTCGATCACCACCAGTGTATCAACCTTTTTCTTTACTACCTCATAGGTAGTGTCATACACGTTGGCCACCAGGTCGTCACGGTGCTGGTCGTCGGTAATAAAGGTGCGTAGCTTGGCATCTTTGATCACCAGCTTTTCCACCCTGGGCCTGAACGACAAAATCTCTTCCAGCTTCTTGGGGTCAGTAATCTTTTCTTTCAAAATCACTTTCTTCCTTTGCTTGATGAGGTATTTTTCCATGCCTGCCATCAATCCAAGAAAAGCCGTTTCAGCCGTATTGGGTATATAGCTGAAAACAGTGTTCTGCAAATCGTGGTCGATGGCCTTTAGCACCTGAGGCACCAGGAGCTCACCCAGCATTTTTCTCTCCTGGTAAATGTCCGGATCGGAGCCACGGCTAAAGTAGATGCGCTCAAATGAGCAGGACTTCTTCGGTATTTTTTTAATAAATTTCTCTTCTCTGAAGCTACCATCCTTCTCGATGATTAGCGCACTGCCGGGTTCTATCTCCTTGATATCCGAATAGTTGATGCCAAAAGCAGTTTTGATGGCCGGCTTTTCTGATGCCACTACCACCACCTCGTCGTCGGCATAGTAATAAGCGGGCCTGATGCCGGCAGGGTCACGGGCAACAAATGCTGATCCGTGTCCAATAAGGCCGGCCATGGCATAGCCACCGTCAAAATCTTTGCATGAGCGCTTCAAAACCCTTTTCAGGTCAAGCTTCTCTTCTATGATATCGGTAATTTCCTGATTACTGAAATCGTCTTTGTACTTATCAAAAAGCAGCTGATTTTCTTCATCGAGGAAGTGGCCGATTTTCTCCATCACGGTCACCGTGTCAGTCTTCTCCTTGGGGTGCTGACCCAACTCGATCAGCTTCTTGAAAAGCTCATCCACGTTGGTCATGTTGAAATTGCCGGCTACCACCAGGTTGCGGCTTCTCCAGTTGTTCTGGCGTAAAAATGGGTGGCACTTCTCTATGCTATTAACGCCGTGCGTGCCGTACCGCAGGTGCCCCAGCCAAAGCTCGCCGGTAAATCCATAGTTCTTCTTCAGCCATTCAGCATCGAAGTATTTCTCCCCGCCTTCTCTCTCCGCCTTCTTGTACTTCTTCATCACCTTATCGAAAATCAGGGACACGGCTTGATTTTCGATAGACCGGTACCGGCTGATATACCTGTATCCCGGCTCGATATTGATTTTGATATTGGCAACTCCGGCTCCATCCTGCCCTCTGTTATGCTGCTTTTCCATCAGCAGGTAGAGCTTGCTGGCCCCATAGGCAGGCGACTGATACTTATCAATATAATATTGAAGGGGTTTTCTGAGCCTGATGAGTGCTATGCCGCACTCGTGTTTAATTTGATCACTCATAAATGGGTTACCGGGAAAGGTATTTGCTGAATTACTTGGATTAAACTGTCAGGCTTTAAAAAAAAGAACACCAGCATAAAAACAAGAAGGCAAGCCGTCATGATCTGGCCTGCCGTAAGTGTTTCCATTTCGGAATTATTTTTTTCTTCCACCTTCAAAAACATGAAGTAGGGTATCTTTAAGTAATAAAATAGTGCAACCACAGTGTTTCCTGCTGCTATCAGGAGAACAAACAACAACAAACTCCCCGAAGAAGTTTGCCATTCGTTCCAAAGTGACGAAAAAATGTAAAGCTTCCCGGAGAACCCAGCCAGCGGAGGAAATCCCACCAGCGACATCATGGCGACCAGAAACGCAACAGCAAGGAAAGCATGTTTCTTACCAAGGCCCTTGTAGTCATTGAAAGAGAACTTTTGCTCCCGTTCCATATGATCTACCAGATAAAAGGCCAAGTAATTCATAAAGAGATAAATGAAGATGTAAAAGTAAAAACTTGTTACCGCAAATCCATCATTTATCGCAATTGGTAATACTAAAAATCCTGCCTGGGCTATTGAGGAGTACGCCAGCATCCGTCGCACGTTGCTCTGATTCAATGCTGCCATATTGCCAAAAACGATAGAAACAGAGGCCATGAAAATCAAAAACTGACTATAACTACTAACTACCGAAAAGCCTTCTGTGAGCCTTAAGAGCACAATCAGGCCGCCGATTTTAGGCACTACGGAAAAAATGGCCGCAACCGGCACAGGAGCCGTTTGGTAGATATCGGGTGTCCACAGGTGCATGGGGAATAAAGCGATCTTGAAGAAAATGCCCATTAGCACGAGTACTATTGCAAATAAGGCCAGGGGTTCGTTGGCTTGCTGGAGCTGTGTGACAAAAGCCTCTGTAGTAAAGGCAAGTGAGCCGGTGAGCCCATAAAGCAAGGAGATGCCATACAACATCAGACCACTGGCAAATGCCCCAAACAGCAAGTACTTGATGCCAGCTTCAAAGTTGAGCTTTTTGAACCCAAACACAGTAAGAATATAACCGCTGATGGAGGTAAGTTCGAGCGCCAGGTATACTGAAAGCAGTGTAGTGCTGCTCACCATGAGCATGCTACCCAAGGCAAGCGAAAGGAGGATATAGTAGTATTCTGTCCGAAGCTGCAAGCCTGTTCCGAAAAGAAGGGTGAGCGCCAGGGCAAGGAGAATGATGGCTTTGGCAAACAACGCATGCCTGTCGGCTGTCAGCTGCCCGGAAAACAAGAGCCCTCCCTCCGGCTCTTGCACCCACAAAGGCAAAATGAGCCACAGCGCAACAAAAGCAAAAAGCATTGAAAGCACCAGCAACAATAGTGGTCGCTTACCCGAAGTGATCAGGTCAACTATAAGAAGCAGTATTATTCCAGCACCGATTGCTAACTCAGGCCCCACCTGATTGAGGCTTCCCAGGGCTTCCAGCAACTGAAACGATAAGCCTTCTTTGTGCATATTTAGCTGCCTTCTGAATTAAGTGACTGGATGATGGTATTTCCATTTTCGAAAACCAGCTCTTTCAGCTGATTGATACTTCCGTTCATTAGGTCGAGAAGGAAATGAGGAAAAATACCAAGCAAAAGCACGATGAAAATCAATGGGATGAACATCAGCCACTCCCGGTTGGTCAGCTCGGTCAGCATATCCTTCCAGCCTACCTCCCTAAGCGCTAACCTACCGTAGAACATCCGCTGCAAGGTCCAGAGGTAATAAGCTGCGGAAAGCACCAGACCAAAGGTAGCCAGCACCGCCATCCACTGCGGCACCTGCCCATTGATTGAAGAGGACTGAAAAGCCCCAAGAAAAACCAGCAGCTCGCCAATAAAACCAGAAAGGCCGGGTAGCCCCAAAGAAGCAAAGAAGAAAAAGACCGTAACAGCGGTAAAATAAGGCATCTTTTCTGCCAGGCCGCTGTAGTTCTCTATCATTCTGTCGTGCGTACGGTCGTAGAGCACTCCTGCTATCAGGAAGAGCGCTGCCGAGATAAACCCGTGGCTCACCATCTGAAACACCGCACCAGAGTACCCTTCGGTGGTGCCGGCAGCAATCCCCAGCAGCACAAAGCCCATGTGGGAAACAGATGAGTAGGCGATCAGCTTTTTTAAATCGGACTGCGCCATGGCGTTGAATCCGCCGTAGATAATGGCTACAACCCCCAAAAAGCCTACCCACCACGAGTAGTCGAGCGCAGCTTCGGGAAAAATTGGGTAGGCAATTCTCAACAAACCGTAACCGCCAATTTTCAACAAGATACCGGCCAGCACAACCGACACTGGTGTGGGCGCTTCCACATGCGCATCGGGCAGCCAGGTATGAAAAGGAACGGCAGGTAACTTGATGATGAAGCCTATAAAAAGGAATAAGAATACCAGGGATCGAATAGAAACACCTCCCCATTCTTTGAGGTTGGTTGGATCCAAAATGCTTCCTGCAATAAAGTTGGCGGGGTCGCTCATGTGCAGGAGATTGAAAGTCCTGACCAGCCTGCCATCAGCTAATATTTCGGTTGGATCAGACACCGAGATGTAGAGGCCGATCATGGCCACGAGGATTAGCACAGAGCCAACCAGGGTGTATAAAAAGAACTTTATCGATGCATATTCTCTTCTGACACCTCCCCAAATACCAATAAGGAAGTACATGGGCAAGAGCATAAACTCGAAGAATATGTAGAAGAGGAAAAAGTCGAGGGCCACAAAGCAACCAATAATGGAGCTGCTCAACAGCAGGTACAAAGCAAAATAACCTTTCACCTGTTTGGTGATCGACCACGAGCTGATCATGCCGATTACCAAAATAAGTGTAGACATCCACAGCAGCGGGACACTCAATCCGTCAACACCCAGCAGGTAGTCGATAGACAACACCCCCCAACTCCCGAGGTCCATGGTGATCCAGTCCGCCTTTTCCACAAAATGAAAACTTTCAATGGAATAACTTCCGCCGCTTTCCGGAAACTGATAAAACTGAAACAAGAGGATGCTGCTGCCTGCAAGTTGCAGTAACACCGCTGCCAACGATATCCAGCGGATGGCAGTGGCTTGCCTGTCTTTCATCAGCAACACTATCAGCGCTCCTACCACAGGTGTCCATATAATCAGCGATAACAGATAGTTCATCATTGGCTTACTTAATCAATATCCAGGTAACTACCAGTAAGGTAAAAAACAACGACCATGCAATATATTTCTGCACTGCACCGCCCTGGAGGGATCGTGCAATGTTACCAAAAAATTCAGTGATTCGAACCGTAAGCAGTACCAGGCCATCCACCACCTTCTTATCAAACCACCCCACGACTACCGAAACCACGACCGTCAAAACCCCTGTTAAATTGATCACAGGATCAATCACACGCCGATCAGCCCAGGATGACGCTCTCGTTAGTTGGTTGAAAGAATACACAACCGTTTGATCATATAGCTCGTTGAGGTACCAGTTGTTAAAAGACAGCTCACTCCAAAAGCCAGGCTTCGAAGTCTTTTCTTCCAGTTCAGCAATGGCCTGATGCTCATCTTCATCATACATCACATACCCCAGGCCGACACCCGTGAGAGAAACCAATATGGAAATAATAGCTATTGTCTTATGTGGAATCTCGTTGGTCGTCTCCAGATAAAGGCCAGAAATGGTGGATCGGCCGGTGGCTACCAGGTCCATCAGCCAGCTGCCTTGCCCGAAGGGGTTCCAGTTGAACCAAATCCAAAGGCTGCCTCCCACCAAAACCAGCAGAGGAATGGTGATTAGTTTGCCATTTTCTGTCAGACCGCCCTTATTGCCTAATCCCGGTGTTTTATTGCTCCCGAAAAAAACCAGCATGACCAGCCTGCTCATGTAAAAAGCAGTGAGAAAAGCGCTAAACAAGGCCAGCATTGGCACCATCCACCTCACACCCCCCTCAGCCGACGCCCAGGAAAAAGCTTTTGTGATAATAGCATCTTTTGACAGAAAGCCTGAGAACATGGGAATACCCGAGATAGCCATCGCCAGCAAAAGAAAAACCAGAAAGGTAGTAGGCATATACTTTCTGACACCCCCCATCAGGCGCATATCCTGGGCATCGAAGTGAGCCTGGCTTTCATGCGCAAAACGGTGCATAGCATGGATGATACTGCCAGCTGCGAGAAAAAGGCCCGCTTTGAAGGCTGCGTGGGTAGCCAAATGGAATAAGCCCTCCTCTCTCCCACCAACCCCCAGCGCCAGCACCATGAACCCGAGTTGCGAGATGGTAGAAAAAGCCAGCACCTTCTTGATGTCATATTGGGAAATGGCAGCCACAGCACCCATCACTGCAGTGATGGCCCCAATAAAAGCCACTATGAAAAGAGCGGGTGGTGTAAATAGAAAAAATACCCGGGCAATGAAGTAAATTCCCGCCGCCACCATGGTAGCAGCGTGAATGAGAGCAGACACTGGCGTAGGGCCTTCCATGGCGTCTGGCAACCATACCTGCAATGGGAACTGCGCTGACTTGCCTACCGCTCCCCCTAAGAGGCAAATGGAAATCACCGTGAACATGAAGGGAGACGAACTGATAAGCTCTCCATTTTTTTCAAAATTAAAAACTTCTCCCTTCCACTGAATCGCATCAACCATCCCCTGCAGCTCACTGATGCTGAGGGTTTTAAAAATAGCATAGATCAAGCAAATACCGATCAGAAAACCCAGATCTCCCACCCGGTTGACAAGAAAAGCCTTAAAAGAAGCCAGGGCCGCCGACTGCTTTTTGTACCAAAACCCGATAAGGAAGTAGGAAGAAGTACCCACCAACTCCCAAAAACAAAATATCAGCAGTAAACTGTCGGATAGCACTATACCGAGCATAGAAAATGTGAAGAGCCCAAGACAGGCGAAATAGCGGTTTTTCCCCGGGTCATCCTTCATGTACTCCAGCGAGTAAACATGCACGAGTAAAGACACTGTGTTGACAATGACCAGCAAGAGCTGGGTGATGCCTGAAAGCGCAAGAGAAAAAGAGAACTCGGTATCTCCTACCGTCCACCACGAAACGGAGAAAAACGACTCTGGCACACCAAAGTTGACACCGAAAATAATCCATGACAAAAGGGTGCTAACGGCCAGAAGTGAAGTAGAAAACTTCCCTAGACCATCCTCTCTTTTTCGCCACAACACCAGCCCTATTACAAATGACAGCAAAGGCAACAGCCATAAGACGGCAATGGCACTCCAAATCCATATGTTGGTAGGTTGCTGTTCCATCTACTCTTCCACCAGGTTGCTTATTTCGTCAAGATTGGTTGTATGATATGTTCTGTAAAGTTTCAATATGATAGCCAATGCCAATGCCGTTTCGGCAGCGGCGATAGTAATCACCACGAGGGCAAAAAACTGGCCATCGAGCCTTTCAGGGTACAAGGCGTTGAAATAAACAAAGTTGATATTAGCTGCATTGAACACAAGCTCAACGCCTATCAGCACGGCAATCACATTCTGTCGGGTGAGCACCAGCGCCACACCAGCCGAGAAAACGAAGGCGGATAGTAAAAGATAGATAGAATTACCCATGCCCCTCCCCTTTGAACCTGGCTACGGTGGCAGCACCCACCAACGCCACAAGCAGTAATACGCCTACAACTTCGAACAGAATAAAATAGTCGGTGAGGATGGCCATTCCCAGCCGCTGTATGTCATGAGGTACCGCAACTATTTCCGTAGTATGAAACCCTTGCGAAAGGTACACGATGCTAGCGAAAAGTGCGACAGAGAATAGTACTCCCAACACTGTCCGGTTAAGTTGGGTTAGAATGGGTTGACCGGAGACCCTATTGGTAAGCATAATACCAAAAATCAGGAGAATCAACACGCCCCCTATATAAATCATCAGCTGTGTAACCGCCACAAAATCGGCCTGCGCCAAAACAAACAACCCCGCTACGCCCAAAAAAGTCAGCACCAAAAGAAAGGCCGCATAAAGCAGGTTTCTTGTGACAAGAATCCCCAGCACGGAGAGCACTACAATTGTAGCAAAAATATAGTGAATAACACCTGTGTCCATCAGTCGTCTTTTTTCGGTTTCATGATGGGCTTGGGCCTGAACACTGGCTTTTTAGTTTCCTCCGGTTCTTTTTCTTCCTCTCCCTCCTGAGGCTCAGGTTTCTTCATCACCGGTTTCATGACAGGCATTTTAGGCTTCATGACCGGCTTCTTGGCTGTATTCGGCGAAGCGTCTCCACTGGTGTCGGCCTTCGGCGTTTCTTCCTTCTCAGCACTCTGTGGTGTTTTGGGCTTCATCACAGGCATCTTCGGTCTGAAAACAGGTTTCTTTGGAGCTTCTGAAGCAGCTTGCGGAACCTCTTCGCTGGCACCAGACTCCTTTTTGGGCATCTGCGGCTTTATCGCAGGCATTTTGGGTCTGAAAACCGGCTTGGCTGAAGCGGCTGCTCCTGATGTTTCGGCGGTGCTAGCTTCTTTCGGCTGCCCTTGCTGCTTGGCCAGCTGCATTTCCTCAAAGGCCTTTTTCTTCTCAAGAATCTCCAGCGGCGTCATTTCTGCAAAAGCAAAATTATGCTCCCTTACTGAAAAGGTACTGAAATCATATTCGCTGGTCATGGTCAGGCACTCCGTGGGGCACACAGTTGTGCAGAGTCCGCAAAAGCAACACTTCGCCATGTCGATATCGAACTTAGCGGCATAAATGCGCTTGGAGGTGCCGTCAGACGTCTTTCCTATTTCCTCCACCGCCCGCACGGGTTCTATGTCTATGCAATTGACGGGACAAATCTTGGCACACTTGTCACACACAATGCAGTCGTCGATCTCATTGTGGAGCTTGTATCTTCCATTGTCGGGCACGGGTAGCTTTTCTTTTGGGTACTGCAAGGTCACCAGCCCTTCGCCCTCCCTGAAGTAATTGTCTTTAGCCACAGAACCTAACGCCCACTTTCCAGTCGATTTTTTCAAGTGCCGAATAGACAGCTGAAGCCCTTCCAGCAAGGTCTGGGTGCTGGTTTTTATATCTGACCAATACGTAGTTTTTTCGTCTCTCATGCGATCATCCATAATCTCCAGATTCCACATAACAAAAGCAAGAGGATGGCCGCCGGAGTAAGGTATTTCCAGCTCAGGTTCATGAGTTGGTCGATACGCAAACGAGGGTAGGTCCACCTGATCCACATATGCATAAACATACCAATGAGGGCTTTCGACAGCAGCCAAAACACTCCCCAAATATAGCTCATAAAGGAGCCGGGAGCCCCTGTTGTCCAATCCGCCAGCTTCACCACGCCCATATTGGGCAGTGGCGTGTTCCATGCCCCAAAGAACAGAATAGCTGCCAGCATACTCACCAGCATCATCATGCCATATTCTGCCAGCATAAAGAAGGCCCACCTGAATCCCGAATATTCTGTATGATAACCAGCGATCAATTCTGACTCTGCTTCAGGTAGGTCAAAAGGTGCCCGGTTGCATTCTGCCAGCGAGGCAATAAAGAAGATGACAAATACCGGTATGAGCAACGGCGCCTGCACAATGTTCCAGGCAAAGACGCCTCCCCATTGGCTCACATCCATGGACTTTACCACGCCAAACAAATAAACCGAATTGGGCGACTGCAGGCCCTGCGACAAGGAGATCTCCTGCAGATCGAGGGACTGTGTGATCATGACAACACACAGGACTGAGAGGCCCAGCGGCACTTCATAGGAAATGATTTGGGCGACTGACCGAAGTGCTCCAAATAAAGAAAACTTGCTGTTAGAGCCCCAGCCTGCCATCAAAATGCCAAGAACGTCGAGTGATATGATGGCCAGCAGGTAGAAAACGCCAATTTCGAGGCCTGCTCCATCCCATGCTCCACTGAGTGGTATCACGGCAAACCCGGAAAAAACAGCAGTAAATATGATGACAGGCGCCAGCTTGAACAGCTTCCAGTCGGCGGCGGCTGGTACTATATCCTCTTTTTGAATGAGCTTGACGATATCGGCTGTAGTCTGCAATATGCCAAACTTCCCGGTTTCCATAGGCCCCATTCTGTCCTGAATAAAGGCAGAAATCTTCCTTTCCGCATAAATGCCAAGCACAGCGTTGGTGAGAATGAGCGGTAAAAAGAAGAGAAAAGTGGTCATAGGGTGCTGGTTTCTCCGGTTATGCGAATATAAGAGGAAGAGATGAGTAATCCTTATGAATGAAAGGTGGGTTGGTTAAATCTCCCGCATGGCTGGTGGTTCAACTGGACAGCCTCAGGGTTTATGCCGGAGACCCCAAGGGGATTCTCTTCAATACAAGCTTATCATAAAAACGTATCCTTTTAGTGTCTCTCGAAGAGGACACTAAAAGGGTTCGTCGACGAAATCCTGTTTTAGAGAGAATATCCATTTGTCAGGTACATGGTGTAGACTTCTGCAGCCTTCTCAGGAATGAAAATAAAAAGTACGTCGCTAACTCCCTCAGGGTCCCTAGCGGAGACCCCAAGGGGATGGTTAAGGGGATTCTTCAATACAAGCTTATCATGAAAACGTATCCTTTTAGTGTCTCTCGAAGAGGACACTGAAAGGGTTCGTCGACGAAATCCTGTTTTAGAGAGAATATCCATTTGTCAGGTACA
>NZ_CAXBCJ010000026.1:0-78751 GCF_963974565.1 uncultured Imperialibacter sp.
ATGGGTTGGGTGTAGCCCGGCGCAAAACAAAAAGCAGGATATGGCTGCACCCAATCCTGTTTTTATCTCGCCCTTTCAGGGCTTAGAGAGGTGCGAGCCGTGAAGGGGCCCGGACGGAATGGTATATTCATGCGTTGGATGACGCCATGTGCACTAATCCGGCGGCTGACGGCTCCACCGCACCGGGCCTGCTGGCCGTACCGACGCCTGCTCTTCCCGCCCCCTGCCTCATTCATATCTGAGCGACTTCACCGGATTCATTCTGGCGGTGTTGATGCTGTGCCAGGCAACGGTGAGGAATGCCACAACCACTACCGCAACGCCAGTGACAGCGAAATATACCCAGCTCATGCTGATGTGATAGGCAAAGTTTTCCAGCCAGCCGTTCATGAAGTACCAGGCGAAAGGCCAGGCAATCAGGTTCGCAATCAGCACCAGCTTGAGGAAGTCCCACGATAGGAGCCTTACCAGTCCGATTACATTCGCTCCGAGCGTTTTTCTAATGCCAATTTCTTTGGTTCTTTTTTCAATCATGTAGTTGGTCAATCCGAACAGCCCCAACACACCAATTACCACCGAGAGCAGGGTAAACAGCACCAACACGCTGGCCTGCCGCTGCTCGCTGTCATAAAGCCGCTGTAGCTCAGTATCAAGCAGGCTGTACTCAAAGGGTGCGTCGGCAAAGATGTTCATCCAAACGTCACGCACATGGTCCACTCCGGCCGGGTCGTTAATATTATTGACTTTCACGTACACATACCTGTCCTGCCACGGGCTGACGAAAAAGAAAAGTGGGTCAATTTGGCTCCTTAGTGAGTTGAAATGAAAGTCTTTCATCACCCCTACTATCTTTCCGCTTGTTTCGTCTCCATAGTGGAGTGTTTGCCCAACGGCCTCCTCAGCTCTCCAGCCAAGCATGCGCACCAACGCCTCGTTCACCACAACATGGTTATTGAGCGGTTCTTCAGTACTGTCATTCAGTTGCATGGAGGTGGCATTGAAGCCCTCCCCTGCCAGCAGCTCGATACCGAGCGTGTTTACCATTTGATCGTCGGTGGTAAACCCAAGTGTTCGAATGCCTTTGTTGGGATCCATGCCGTCTTTGTACGACGACCAGGTGGCCAGAATATTGCCCATCATGGCCGAGCCTCTGCTCACATCGCCAATAGCACTATTTTGCTTTAGCTCGCTGCTGAAGGCCTCAAACTTGTTGAACATCTTTCTGTCGGCAAAGGGCACAACAATTACCTGTTCTGAATTGTAGCCCAGGTCTTTGCTGTTGGTGAAATTGAGTTGCTGGTAGATGACCAAAGTGCCCAAAATCAGAAAAATAGAAATACTGAATTGGAAAATGACCAGCGCTTTGCGAAACATGTCGCCTGCCTTACCTGGGTTGAAAGTGCCCTTGAGCACCTTCACTGGAATGAACTGCGACAAATACAGCGCCGGGTAGCTGCCAGCGATCAGGGTAATGGCAAACACAACGGCTGCCAGCAGCGCTATCCAGCCGGGGTTATCAAAATAGCTGATCGATATTTTCTGTCCAATGAGCTCGTTGAAAGCAGGTAGCGTGAATTCAGTAATACCCCCCGCCAAAAGCACCGCCAGAAAAGTGATGATGAGGGTTTCTCCATAAAATTGCAGGATAATATGCGTTCTCACCGCACCCATTACCTTTCTGATGCCCACCTCACGGGCTCTTTTTTCCGAGCGGGCCGTCGTCAGGTTGATATAATTCACGCAGGCCACCAGCAAAATGAAAACGCCAATCAGGGCAAAGGCCAGCGTGTTGGACATGTTTCCTCTCTGACCAATGTCTGCCTGCAAACTACTGTCCATGTATATGTCAGTTACCGGCTGCATTTCAAACGACACCGACATGCCAGACCCCTCCAGTTGCTCTCCAAGTTCTCTTTCAACGATAGCGTTTATTTTCGTTCCTACTTCTCCGGCGTTTACCCCCTCCTCCAGCTTCAAATAAGTGATATAGTTCATGGGAAACCACTGCTCTCCATCCTCCATGCTATGAAAGGCGCAGATGAAGTTGAACTGCAGGTGACTATTGGCAGGTGGATCTGCCACTACTCCTGTTACCTTCTTGTCAGTATTGTTGTTGATTCTCAGCGTCTTGCCCATTGGGCTGCCACCAGGAAAATACTTCCTGGCCATGGAAGATGTGATCACTACCGAACTCGGGTCCTTTAAAACTGTCTCTACATCTCCTTCGATCAGGTTGAAAGAAAACACCTTGAAAAATGAGGAGTCGGCATAAGAAAACGTCTTTTCCATAAATACCCTTTCCCCTTCTTTTACAATAGTTGGCTTAAAAATGCCCACATCAGCATAACGGCAGAATAGCTCCACACCAGGCACCTCTCTTTTGGCGATGGGCCCGAGAATGCTTCCTGAAACAGCAATCCTGCCTTTCTCTTCTCCCATCACAGCTGAAGTAACCACTCTAAAAATCTGGTCTTTGTCTTTAAAAAACTGGTCGTAGCCCAGCTCGTGGGAAACAAACAGAAAAATGAGCAGGCAGCTGGCCACGCCAGAGGCAAGACCAAAGATGTTGAGTAGTGAATAAAACTTATTTTTCCAGAAACTTCGGAAGGCGATGGTAAGGTAGCTTTTGAACATATCGATAAGTTTAGTTGCCCTGTGGCACATGTGTTGGCAAATAGCTTACCAAATTAAATCTACTCAAATATAGCTTAAAAGGCGCTTTTCAGGGAGCTGACAACACCCTAACGTCCGTCAGCGGACACCAACGACCGCAGGGTGTACAATTCAATGTCGTTTAGTTAAGGGCATTCTACCCTTCACTTCCCTAAAGGGCCCAACAATGACCATTCTCTCGCCCTTTAGGGTTGGGGTAAAAATGGAATTGAGACACCAAACCTCTTAACTAACGACATTGGGACACAATGTGACAATTAAGCCGTAAATTGTCGTCATGAGTCAGAGCTTCCACAATGTCAATGTTCAATCGCATCGTGATAAGATGGAGGAGTTGATTACCGAGGTCAACAATGTATTCGGAGACCTGTCGGCGCAACAGCTAGGCTGGAAGCCTGCAAAAGGGCAGTGGAGCATCAGAGAATGCCTGGATCATATCATGACGACCAACAAACAATACTATCCGCAGTTTGACAAAATTGCCGAAGGCAGGTATGAGCCCACTTTTTGGCAGAAAATGCCTGCTTTTTGGCACAACTTCTGGGGTCGGCAGTTGGTGGAATACCTGGGGCCGGAGGTCAAGCGTAGGTCGAAGTCGCCGACGGTATTCAAACCAACCGCCGGCAGGCTCAGCCAACACATCGTGAAGGACTTTACCGACAGTCTCAAGCTGCTCATGAGAAAAATGATAGCGATGGATCATGTAAACCACACATCCGTCATTATTACTTCGCCAGTGTCAAGGCTGGTGACCTACTCGCTGTACGACACCCTGCAAATTATAGTGGGGCATGCCGAAAGGCATGTAAACCAGGCAAAACGTGTAAAGCAAGACCCGCATTTCCCGACAAGCTGATGTCGTCCGCCATGCAAGTCTTTCACTCATTTGGTCAAAATTTCTAGTTTTGAAAAAAATATAGGCCATGACAGACCTTATCAAAAAACTCAACTATAAAGCTCAGCAGGCCATTGGCATATTTGAGTCTCCGGAGGAGTTTGCTCCTCATGTCACGGACTTTGAGAAGCTGGGAACTATTTATACAAGCATCAACGCCGCCAATAACTTTGACTTTGTCTTGGTTTTTGTAAAAACAGAGCAGGCTATTGCCGCACTCAGTCAGGAGTTGGTGCCAAAGCTAACTGACGACGCCCCGTTTTGGTTTGTATACCCTAAGAAAACTTCCAAGAAGTATAAAGCGGAAATCCACCGTGACCACGGCTGGGAGCCGCTCGGAAAACTGGGCTTCGAAAGTGTGCGTATGGTAGCGGTGGACGACGACTGGTCGGCGCTGAGGTTCAGGAAAGCGGACAAAATCAAGGTACTGAAAAGAGACGCCTCGTGGCGGCTGACCTGACGCCCTCAGTTAATTTTGACTGGCGTTAAAAGCAGCATTGGTATCGAGAATATCTCTATCTTGTGGAGATAGCCAACCAAAATTCAAATGAACAATCTACTTTATATCGTGGCCGTCGCCTGCCATTTGGGTGATTTATGACGTATGGGCCAACCGCAAGTCGATGAGCTCGGGCACTAAACTAATATGGACAATTTGTGCGCTGCTATTTAGTATTCTTACCGCCATCATATATGCATTGGTTGGTAGAAAATAAGCTAAAAGGGACAATGCCACGTTAGTGCATTGTCTCATCTTTTTCTCTCGCACAAGGTAATTTTAATCAATATCTGCTGCTGTTTTTACAGAACGATGGTTAGCTTTCTGCCAAAATATCACTTGCCGGTCGCAGACGTACGAAAAATTTGAAACGGAAAGCACTCAATATCATCAACTGGTCTTCGCTGGGAATAAGCAGTGTGGGCCTGCTTCTGCTGATTGCTGATGTGGGCTTCCCCTATACTCCCTCTTTCGAGCGCTCCCTTCACCTTTGGCTTCCAATTATTGCGGGCACATTGTTTGCGCTAATTACCGCAGGAAGTACGATAGCATGGCTTCTTGATCCTATCAGGGTTCGTTCAAGGTTGTTTGAAGCGATTTTCAGTATCTACCTGCTGGTATACCTACTGGTGTCGGTGCAGCCCGACTGGTTCCAATCGCTCAGTTTCTTCAATCACAAATACACAGGCTACTGGGGCTGTTTTTTCATATTTGTGATAGAGTTTTCGAGGAGAACATCCTCTCTTTATAAGCTGTCGAAGAATCCAGCCAATCTTTTCATTTTTAGTTTTGCACTCATCGTGCTGGTTGGCAGCGGCTTACTCATGCTACCTACTGCAACCTACGAAGGTATTGGGTTTGTTGACGCACTTTTTACATCGACAAGCGCAGTGTGTGTTACCGGCCTCATTGTGGTTGATACTGGTTCCTATTTCACCACGTTTGGACAAGTCATTATTTTAGGGCTTATTCAAATAGGCGGCATTGGCATTCTTACCTTCACGAGCTTTTTTGGTTTGTTTTTCAAAGGAGGATTTAGCATCCAGAATCAGCTATTTCTCAAAGATGTGACCAATACTAACCGGCTGGCCGAAGTAAGTGGCATCGTAAAAACAATCATCGCCTTCACCCTTTTTGTTGAGCTTATCGGCGGCATTGCGATATTCATGCAGCTCAACAAGGCTGTGCTGCCCAGCTTCGTTGACAGGGTTCTTTTCGCTGGGTTTCATTCAATATCTGCCTTTTGCAACGCTGGCTTCTCGACACTCGGAAACAGCCTCTACGACTTGAACTACCGCTTCAATTACTCTCTCCATTTGGTCATTGCTTTTCTTTTCATCTTTGGCGGACTTGGTTTTCCTATCGTATTCAATTTCATCAACTACATGAGGGAATCGGCTCGTACAATAGTGGCCAGGCTCGTGAAACGGCGGGTTGTATATAGATTGCCCATCAGGATCAACCTGCACACACGGATTGTGCTTATTACAACTGCACTTCTCATCATTCCCGGCACGTTGCTTTTTTACTTCTTTGAGTATGACAACACGCTGGCCGAGCACAACGAATTCGGTAAATGGGTAACAGCCTTCTTTGGAGCTGTCACGCCACGTACTGCCGGCTTTAATACTGTCGACAATGCAGCGTTGAAGCTTCACACCATCATGATCATGCTATTGCTGATGTGGATCGGGGCATCGCCAGGTTCGACTGGTGGGGGTATCAAAACAACCACCATCTTTCTGGCCACACTTAACTTCCTGAGCCTTGCCAGAAGCAAAGACAGGGTGGAGTTTGGGAAAAGAGAAATATCCAACAAGTCGGTCAGAAGGGCTTTTGCCATTATCTCACTTTCGTTGATATTTATTGGCCTGGCCACATTTATGATCACCATGCTCGACCCAAATCTACCCTTTATACAGGTCGCCTTCGAATGTTTTTCGGCATACAGTACCGTTGGATTGAGTATGGGGATTACCTCGAGTTTGAGTACTGGCAGCAGGATAGTTATCATCCTAATTATGTTCATTGGTCGTGTGGGTGCGCTAACTTTGCTTGTGGGCATGCTGAGACGGGTACATACTTTACGGTATCGCTATCCAAACGAAGAATTGTTTATAAATTAACTAGGTATGAAGTATATCGTTTTTGGTCTTGGAAACTTTGGTAGCAGCCTCTCCACCACGCTGACTGCCATGGGTCATGAAGTGATTGGCGTAGATAAACGGATGGAAAAAGTGGAGTTGCATAAAGATGACATCACGCACACTATTTGTCTCGACTCCACAGACATACAGGCGGTCAGCTCTCTGCCTATTGGTGATGCTGACACAGTGATTGTTGCTATTGGAGAAGACGAGGGGGCATCCATTATGACGACTGCCCTTTTGAAGCAGCTCCACGCCAAGCGAATCATTGGACGTGCGGTAAGCGAGTTACAAACCACAGTGATGCAAGCCATGGGCATCCATGAGATCAGCCGCCCTGAGCAAACTTCAGCAGTCAGGCTTGCAAAAAGACTTAACTTCAAAGGTGTAGTCGACTCATTTGAGTTGTCTAACAAACACAATATCATCGAATTGAAGTGTCCGCCGAAATATGAAGGAAAAACCTTGAAGGAGGTGGAATTCAGAAAGAAATACAACATTACTGTGCTCACTACTATCAAAGAAGTAAAAGGCAAGGATGAGGGGAAAATCTCTGGTGTGGCAACAGCGGACACATTGCTCGAACAAGGTGATACGCTGATCATTTTCGGTTCGCTGAACGACCTGAGAGACATGCTGGATGACAGTGAGTAAAAATGCAAAAAGCTGCGGATCATTTAAGGCCCGCAGCTTTTCAATCAAAAACTAGCAATAAAAGGTGCTTTACCAACAAAAGCATCATCGGTCAACTGATCGGCCACAAAATAAGCCAGGTCAGCAGCACTAATTCCGTCGCCCGGACAATCCTCCAGACTTGCTTTCACTCCCCTCCTTTCGTCGGTCAGCTGAATCATGGGAAGTCGCACAAGCGTCCAATCAATATCGCTTTTTGTAAGGAATTCGTATTCCGCCTGCTTATCCATTGTGGTTTTTGGATAATTGGCCCTCATCCACTCAGTGGCCATTGCCACCTTTTCGTTCTTCTTGTCGAAAGGCGTGTCTACGTTGAGACCGGTAAGGACGATATACCGCCGGATGCCATAAGTCGTCATTGCCGCTACAACATGCTTTGAAGCCTCGCTGAAAATTGACTCCTCACCTCTTGGCTGACCCACTGCACTGATGATGGCCTGGCATCCATCGAGTAAAGATCGGATAGCTTCCGCATCTCTTGCATCACCTTTTAGCAGCTCGATTCCTGGGTCTTTAAGTTGGAAGTCTTCAGGAAACCTAAGAAGAAGTTTGAGGCGGTATCCACGGCTGAGCAGCTCTTTTACTATGTACCTGCCAGCCTTCCCTGTGCCACCAATGACGGCTATTTTTGATGTGTTATTCATGTTACTCTTGATAAAATAAGACAATAGTTGATTACCTGGTTTTGCCTGAAAGGCAAACCGATTGAGCAGAAGTGTTTTCTGCTAAGGCGAAGTCAATATTTTATCAGGAGATTTTAATGGGTTGAAGGTAAGGGAATTTCTGTAATTATCCTGGCCTGTAAATAATTCCAAGGCTAACCTGATATGTCTCAGGAAAAAAAGCATTACGCAACGAGCTTTGTTGTTGCTGCCTGATTGGAATGGCTGGATTTTCCAGGTTTGACCTGTAATAGCCCGCATTGAGGACGTTGATTGGGACTGCGAAATCAAGGAATATCCTTTCGTTAACGGCATAGAGCAAGCCAGGCTTGACAGCCAGAGTGATCGTAGATTCATAGGCCCTAAATGGATATTCAGTTGAGTACCTGGGGCTATGGCCACTGAAATTATTGTTCAGGATTGCCTTCGCTCCAATTTTGAATTTCAAAGCACTGCTGGTATTGCCCTTGATAAATCCATACTCAAAAAAGGGCGAAACGACAGTCTCATAATCTCTGACAGTAGGCCCTGACGAAGATCTGGAGTTAGAGAACTTTAACGCATCAAAACCGGCTTCGAAGTACCTGCTTTCTCCAAGAAAGACAAATAATGACGGAATATCGGCTGCTAACTGGGAACTAGTGCTTTCGCTTGATTTCTGATACGAGTAGGTTGCTCCAGCTTTTAGAGCAATTTGAGCAGAGGCCAGATGGGAAGCTAACATCCAGAAGAGAATAAGAATTGATGGTTTCATAGTATTTTTATTGTGAACAACGAACCATCCACCGCTTTTCATATTGAAATAAAAATAAATTTCATCAAAAAAGTATTCATTAGACGTACTGAAACTCTAAATGACTTTGAAATACTTAGTTCAAGTTCTTAAACACTGGGTTCTTTATCTAAGCAGCCTGGCATGAATTCCAAGCTGCTCGTAAAATCGTGCCGATGGCACTAGTCAATCGGCTAGAGACATTTTTTACAAGCGAACCAAGTTCGGCACCTTCAAATCTTCAGCCTGGAATGAATTCCAAGCTGCTCGTAAAACCGTGCCGATGGCACTTGTTAGCCACTGAGGGGCCCCTTTTATGATTGGACTAAGTTAGAGGCCTTCAAATCCTCGGTTCTTCAAAAAGTCAAATACTCTCCTACTACTTCCATACCTCCTTGACCTTCCTTTCCAGATACTTCAACGTGGCAGGTGCTTCCTTTGGAAAATCATCCCAGCGGGCTTCGATGACAATTTTTCCTTGATAATCAATTTCCTTCAGTTCTTCCAAATACGGAACTACTTCATCGCCAAGTGTGCCCGGGGGATCTCTGTCTGCCTTTTCAGCGATATCGCAATGGAAAGTAATGCCTTTTCCCAGCGCTATCATCGATGGTGGATCACCGTCCATGAGCATATGGTAGATGTCCACGCAGGCCATCAGATTGGGCTCATCTACCCGCTTCACCACACTCACTATCTCATCAAATCCGTTCAGAAAGTTGGCTTCGGTCTTGTTGAGGTTTTCTACGGTGAGCAGGATGTCGTACTTCTGCGCCTGCACGGCTACCTTCTTTGCAATGGCCACGAACTGGTCCACAGCCTTTTCATAATCCCAACCGTCGGGCAATCTCCGGGAACCACCGCTGCCCCACACCACCAGGTCAACGCCTATCTGCTGGCACCGTTGGAATACAATGTCGGTATACGCCAGTATCGCCTCCTCATTCACATCAGAGCCAATCACCTTTAGGTTGCCTGGCAAAAAGTAGTTCACTGCAAACATGTTGGTTTTTAGCTTTTTGATCGTCGCTGCATTCTGAGCGAACTGCTCATCTGACACCTTTTGCGGATTGATGATTTTGTCGACCTTTTCTACAAAAAACTTGTAGCCAGAAGCACGCATGAGGGCATCGTCTTCCATGTCCCATGCCACGGCCACGGCCGGTCGTTGTGCGTAAACAAAAAATGACGTACCAAGGAGCAAGAGTGTAAATAGGGTAATTTTCATAAGGGATCGTTAAGCAGGTTATTTCATTGCTTCCTTTGCAAGGAAACATTAACTTAAACTTAACTATTAATTTCAAATACCTCCCGTTTGAGAGGCGTAACTTCACCCTAACCAAATCTAACTATCATGAATTATCTTTCAGCCGTTGCAATCGGCCTTCTGGTGCTCGGTGCGGCCTGCACAGCTCCCGTAGAAAAAGCAAGTATTAAAATCGAGCCCATCGAAGGGCCAACCCCTTACACCAGTCTTGATCTAAACAATGATGCGTCCTCCTTTCAGTTCGCTATCGTAACTGACCGAACGGGCGGCCACCGTGGCAATGTGTTTGAAGTGGGCCTAAGCAAGTTGAACCTGCTACAGCCAGAATTTGTGATGAGTGTGGGAGACTTTATTGAAGGGTACACTGAAGACGAGGCACGACTGGACGCCGAGTGGACAGAATTCAATGGTTTTATCGATTCCCTTACCATGCCCTTCTTCTACGTGCCTGGCAACCACGACATCACAAACAAGGTGATGTACGACAAATACAAAGCGATTTTCGGGAAGGACTATTACCATTTTGTATACAAAGACGTGCTTTTCCTGTGCCTCAACTCCGAAGACAACTATCGTGGGTCGGGCAAAGGTACCATTGGTGATGAGCAGTACGAGTGGATTGAGAAGACATTGGCCGCCAACGCAGATGTAAAATGGACGCTGGTGTTTATGCACCAGCCTCTGTGGAACCAGCAGGCCGAAACGCTTCGCTGGCCCGACGTGGAAAAGCTACTTGAGCCGAGAAAGCATACCGTTTATGTGGGCCACCATCACAGCTATGTGAAATACGAAAGAAACAATGGCAAATACTTCATCCTTGCTACTACGGGAGGCGGCAGCCGACTCAGAGGGCCTCGTTTTGGCGAGTTTGACCATGTGGTGTGGATCACCATGACAGACAACGGGCCCATCATGGCTAACCTGGAGCTATCAGGCGTTTGGGACGAGAACGTGGTGACTGAGCAGTCGAGCAACTACTTCAGGCCTCTTTTCAATGGGCAACCTGTGCGTGTATCGCCAATGTTTACCGACGGCAGCACGTTTTCGAATGGCGCCACCGAAATCCGCCTCACCAACGACAGCGATGCGCCTATGGATGTCAGCTTTGAGCTGGCAGCCAACAAGGACCTCACATCCAGCATTATCCGGCAGAGCCTCACTATTGCTCCAAATTCAGTAGAAATTCTTCCCCTCAAACTGAGTGGGAAAGCTGCATCGGTGGCTGCACTTGAGCCGGTAGCGTTGAGAGGCACGGTCACATTCCACGGCGAAGGCATGGCGGACATCACAATGGATGTAACGCAAAACGCCCGTCCGGCGAAGAAAGAGTACCTGTCAAAGGCGGCCGCTAAAACAGTTGATGGCAAGCTTGACGATTGGGCGAGTCTCCCCTACTCAGAAACCGAGATATACACTGAGGCTGATCCCTTCTCTCACAAAGGTGGCAAAGCCGATGGTTCTGTTCGCTTCGGCATCAGTTATGACGACGAGTTCCTTTACATTGGCGCAGACATAACAGACGATGAACTGCTGGCCGTGGCTTCTTCCAGGCCGTACAATCAGGACGCCTTTCAGGTAATTGTCGACGGCCACAGTGAAAACATAAGCTCGTTTGGTACAAGTCTTTCCGGTGTGCTGTACATAGGTATGAGCCCTTATGTGGATGGCACCGACAACACCACGCCCTTCACTAGCGGCAGCAAACCTGAGGGAATCCTTGGCGTAACACAGAAAACCGAAAAGGGCTATGCCACAGAGCTAGCCATTCCGCTTAGCTACCTCAGTGAGCAGCAGGGTGGCGACTGGAAAACGGCCCGCATCAATGTGGGTGTGAACGATTTCGACAACGAATATAGTCACCGTACCAACCTGTGGTGGCAACCCGACTGGCGTGGAGCTGTCAACTACCCCGGCTCAGGTACCTTCTTTAAAAAATAAATACGGTTAATAATTGGGATGAGAAAAGAGCCTGCGAAACGTAGGCTTTTTTTGTTCAGAAGACAGCCAAAAAAACTAGTTGCTTTATGTATCTTAGAAAGTTTTCATTTTTTACTTCTTCAAAAAAACATAATTTCCTACAATCATCTACAAGCTGTCCGACGACCATTTAATTAAACTACTATGAAACTGGAAAAAATCCTCGACAATCTAAATTCATTCGAGAAGAACTCATTTTTGAAAATAATCGACAGCATTATCTCCGAAAAGCCTAGGAAAATTAAGGAAATCGACAAAATCTTAAATGATGCAAGCGGTGACCTCAAAGCAATGGATAGTCTGAATATCGCAAAGGTCTTCGACTTGCTAAAGGAAGAGTTCTCAGAGTACATAGCGCAAGAATTTCTCAACGCCACTTCACAAACCGACATCGTATCCGACATAATTATTCGTGACGGCAATTGCATCATGAAGCAAGACTGGCTGTCTCGATTATATGAAACCGAAATCAAGAAGCTTCAAAAAAAGATCAAGTGGTTCGAAACAGAAATGACAAGCGAAAAATCTACGTTCGAATTAACTAGGATAAGGGATTATCAGATCTATCGATCTTGCGTTAATACTGCTTACACCAATGATGATTTAAATAATCAAGAAAGGAAAATCACTTTTGACGAGCAGACGATTCTTAATACACTGTCGTCTCAGTTAGAACTCTCGAACGAGGAAATAAGGCTGATCAACTATATGGTCTTGCCCTTAAAACAGCTCGACATTGACACACTAATTGGAAACCTGAAAAACCTTGGCGTGATTTTCTTCTCCAAAAAGACAAATATGGTTTACGTGGCAGATGAAATGGTGACTTTATTAAGAAAGTTAAAAGGAAAACCTGTAGCGGATAAATTTTTCCGAAGGGTACTAATTCATCTGAGAGAGCCACAAGTAAATATGATATGCAAGAAGCATAACATTGACTGGAAGCAACCATTGGATAAAAAACTCAAGGAAATTATAAATGAAGGTATCTCTTTTAAGGGAATCCTTTCGAATGAGATACACAAAGAAGGCACTAGTGTCTCTGATAAGAAGAAATTTTTGAATGACCTCTGTGAAAACGGCTTAAAAATACAATCAACGTTGAAAGGTTCAACTCTCGATGACAAACTAGCTAGTCTCATTTCATACTTCGATGAGATCGAATCCGACGACAAAGTAGGTATCTCTATCGACGGCTATGAGAAACTGCTGGCTGAGTTAGCTCAAGTGCTTCCGAAAACAAAAGAGACCTTGAAAAATGAGTTTGAGCTTCAAGAGGAAAATGTAATGAGCAGTTCCTATTTACTTGACTTCAATATCAAGCCCATAGATGTTTTAGAAGTATTGCCACAAGCCGATTTAGAAAAGTTCTGTACTAAGTTTTCCATTAAAACTAGGGGTGATATGATTGCCAATATCCTGGAAAATTATAAAGATGCTGAAAACCTATATCTCGAAAACTATTCCACTATTGGGTACAGAGATTTATCCTCTTTAAAAGAGAATGGCATCATTGTTAAAGAAAGTGAACTAGGTATATTGTTTGAAGATCTCACTAAAAAAATATTTACGAAACTTGGTTTCAATGTTGACGAAAAGCTTAGAAAAAAGCTAAACACCGCAAAAGATAAAATGGATATAGTAATAGCCATTTCAGACACAGAAATTATTCTGATCGAATGCAAATCAATAAAAGAAAGCGGCTTTAACAAGTTTAGTTCCGTTTCGAGGCAGCTAAAGTCTTACATGTCTCTAGCTGAAAAGAATGGCATAAAGGTTATCAAATCATTGTTAGTTGCTCCAGAGTTTTCCGATGATTTTGTCAAAGACTGTGGTTTGGACTACGAACTCAATCTCTCGCTCATCACAGCCAATTCCTTATCCAAAATTCTTGATGTCTTTAAAGTTTCTAAACACAAATCCCTTCCGCACAATTTATTGATGCGAGACGTACTAATTCAAGAGGAACGCATTATCAAGGCGATTGGAAAGTGAGGCGCATCATATTTGATGCTCATTTCAAATCGTAGCCACTTCTAAAACTGATTGAGAAAATAGCCTGCGGAAACGTGGGCTTTTTTTGTTCAGAAACCATCACCATATTGAAAACCCAGACATATCATAGGAATAAATGATTTACACCGCCTTTTCGGATGGTTTCCGCAAAAGAGCTATTTTTGTTAAAACCCTGTCCAAATGGTAGACTATAAAAAGATCATCCAAAGGAACCCAAACAAAAGATTCGGCAAGCCTTGTGTGCGAAATACAAGGATTACCGTATATGACGTGCTTGGCTGGCTAGCTGCCGGAATGGGTTTCAACGAAATTCTCGAAGACTTTCCCGAGTTGACACTGGAAGACATTCAGGCCTGTCTTGCCTATGCAGCAGACAGAGAGCATAAACTTCAGCACAGTGCATGAAGCTATTGTTCGACCAGAATATCTCTTTCAGATTGGTGAAAAAGCTTGTTGACTATTTCCCGGCCTGTCGCCATGTAAGCGACTGTGGCTTAACCGACATGGAAGATTCAGATATTTGGGCTTACTCAAAAGAACATGGCTTCACCATTGTCACTTTTGACGCCGATTTTTATGATATTAGTGTGATTAACAGCCACCCACCAAAAGTGATTTGGATTAGAACAGGCAATCTCTCGACTAATCAAATAGCCCAGCTTTTAATCAACAACTACTCGACGATAGAAAATTTTCTGCTGCAAGAAGCCTATAGAGAAATGGCCTGCCTTGAGTTGGAAGCCTACAACAACCATTGAAGTCGCATTGTTCTCTTGGCCTCGCCTGATTGAGGTACCTGGGCACCCCGATAGAAATAGAATACTGAAACAGCCTGCGATAAAGTGGGCTTTTTTTTGTTATTTTTTGAGAACAGACTAAACCTTGCGTGAACGCCATCGCTTCAATCAGAAACAAATACAGAGACGCAGCCTTTCTAATAGGAAACGGCCCCAACTTACGAAGTGGCATTATGCCATCCTGGAAGGACCTGCTGGAAGCCGCCTCCCCAAAACCCATTCCTTTCGACCTGACAGGACTGACTAATACAGAGGTGTATGACCTGATCGAGTTGTACGCAAATGACTCTGTAAAAGTGAAAAATAGGGTGAAAGCTGAATTGCAATTGACAAACAGCGATGACCTGAGTGTCCATAGAAAAATCATGGAATTTGCCAGGTCAACAAACACACCAGTGCTGACAACAAACTTTGATACAGCCTTTGAAAAATCAGTAGGTGCCAGGCCATTTCACACTGATTCCAACGGGTTCACCCGTTTTTACCCCTGGAAAACCTACTATGGCTTTGAGAAACTTGAAAACCCAGCACAAAGCTTTGGCATATGGAAGATTCATGGCGATGTGAACTACCGGGACAGCATCAGGCTCGGGCTTGGCGACTATATGGGAAGTGTTCAGCGGGCAAGAAGCCTCATCACCAAAGGACGACGCAGGCTTTACAAAGAGACGCTTCTGCCAAAATCGTGGCAAGGCGAGCAGACCTGGCTCCACATCTGGTTCCACAGCCCACTTATCATTTTTGGCTTTGGCTACGAACCCGACGAGGTGTTTCTGCGGTGGCTATTAATTGAAAGAAAAAGGTATTCGATCAAGCTCAAATATGCCATGGACGTTTGGTATGTCACGAAGGGTTCGCCCAGCCCTCCTGTGAAGAACTTAATGGAGAATCTGGATGTGACAATTCATTTGGTGGAAGACTATTCGGATATCTACGACGGCCTTTAGTCAAAAAATAATAGACTTTACAACACCTGTTTTTAGCCGCCTCTGAGAAATAATCTGCTCAACATTTAGGGAGCGTTAAAGACATCGGTTTTTCATTTTGCTATCTTCGATTCCTTCATCTGAAAAAATATATGCAATACTCCAGGCTCTTTGTCGGTAAGTCATTCTTTCTATCAGTAGTCACTGCACTCACGCTATTGCTAAGCCAATGCGGTTCACCTCAACCCAGCACCCTCCTTATCCGAAATGCTACCATCGTCGACGGCACCGGCAGCAAAGGGTATATTGGATCGGTTCGCATTGAAGGCAAGCTCATTGCCGCCGTCGGTGATTTGGAGCCCTTGCAAACAGACTCGGTCATTGATGGCACCGGACTGGTGCTCAGTCCAGGTTTTATCGACACGCACAGTCACCACAGCGGCAACTCTCCAAGAAGCGTTGACGCCGCCATCAGCCAGGGAATCACAACGATTATCGTGGGGCAAGACGGGAGCTCATTCACTTCGTTGGAAGCTTATTTCGATTCACTGCGGTTAAGTCCTATCTCTCCCAACGTAGGTTCTTATGTAGGTCACAATACGGTGAGACGGGCTGTGCTTGGAAACGACTTTCAGCGAAAAGCCACCAGGGAGGAAATCGACCGAATGAAGCTATTGGTAACAAAAGAGATGGAAGCGGGTGCGCTGGGGCTATCAACCGGCCTGGAATATGACCCTGGCATATATTCAAGCGCCGAAGAAGTTTTGGAACTTGCCAAAGTAGCTTCACAATATGGCGGCCGGTACATCAGCCACATGAGAAGTGAGGATGTGTTTTTGAAAAGCAGCATTCAGGAAATTTTGACGGTTGGAAGGGAGGCCAACATGCCGGTCCAAATCTCTCACTTTAAGATAGGTCTGAGAAGTTTCTGGGGCCAGGCGCCGGCATTTCTGGCGCTCCTCGACAGTGCCAGGGCTGTCGGCATAGACGTGACTGCCGACGTTTATCCATACGAGTACTGGCAATCGACCATCACAGTGCTGTTTCCCGATCGGGATTTTGAAAACAGAGCCACGGCGGAATTTGCCTTAACCGAGCTCACGTCGCCGGAAGGTATGATCATTGGCCGGTTTGAACCCAACAAAGCTTACGAAGGACTTACGCTTGATAGCATAGCACGCCTTCGCAACGAAGACCCGGTCACCACTTACCTGGCCCTGGTGCAGATGTCACTGGAAACTGGCGCAAGCATTATTGCAAAGGCCATGGATATCGAAGACATCAAAGCAATCACCCAGTGGCCCTATGCCAATATTTGTTCTGACGGCGGAACAACAGGCCACCCCAGGGGCTGGGGCGCTTTCCCACGATACTTCAATTTGGAAACGAGGGAACCTATAGAAATGAAAATTCACAAAATGACTGCGCAAGCGGCTGAAAACCTAGATTTAGACAGTATTGGTGTTATCAGGGAAGGTTTCTATGCTGACCTTACACTCTTCGACCCAAATACATTTATCGATCACGCCACCTACAGCAAAAGCTCGCAGCGGGCGACTGGGTTGAAAATGGTGCTTGTATCTGGCGCTGCGGTATACGATGGGCAGGAACCTACCAACATATTTTCAGGCCGATTGATCCGGGGTAGTCATCAATAGCAGCTGTTCGCTGCTTGAGTAATTCGCTCCGCTTTTAATGAGTCTCTGATGGTTTAAATTACTATTTTGATCCCCTATTCACCAACTAACTCCGATGAAAAATCTCTTAAATGTCGGCTCTATCATTTTCTTTATCGGCTTCTTTATCAAGTTCTTTCACATTCACTACAATGCGGTCGTGATGCTGGCAGGCCTTTTTATGCTGCTTGTCGCCAGCCTGGTCGCTATCGTCAAAAAAGAAGGCGGTGTGAACGGATGGGCCCACCTTGCTGCCACTTTCTGGCTGGCTTTGCTGCTGTTTACAATCAAGTTCTATCCTTTTGTGACTGTTGTGTTAACACTAACCGTGGCCTCTACTATCATCAGCCTCATAGCTATCGCTAAAGCCAAAACCTGGAAAGCATCAGTATTCCCTGCGATATGTATGGTGTTGGCGATCACATTTTACCTAACGCCTGCGGATAACAAGTACCGTCTCATGAATGTCCGCTGGAATTATGAAATCGATACGGACTTCGCCACCTGGGACAAGTATTCGTGGTTCCTTTATCAAAGCGGCAAATATGAAGAAGCATTGGATGCCTCTAACACGGCGCTGCGAATAGCCAGTGAAGCCGGAGACACTGAATGGGGAAATTTCATCGCCGACCATAGGAGCAGGATTGAGCAAAGAAGCTGGACAACCTTTCGCTAGAAGCTGCACAACAACTATCCTTTGGTGATTGTCAGTGTTCAATGGGCACTTTTCAAAAGTAATGTGCGTTATTTGTAGCGAATTACCTGCTTAAATTTCTCATACATTGCGCACAACACTCATACTTTTTGCTTTGGGCTGCCCGCTTTGGCTTTTTGCTAAAACTGAGCTTACGGGAGTAGTAGTGGATGAAGCCTCCAAAAACCCAATCTCCTACGTTAATATTGGCGTATTCGACAAAAACATTGGCACAGTGTCGGACGCAAAAGGCGTCTTTTCGCTGAACATCGGGGAAATCGGTCCGGGCGACTCGATTGTGTTTTCAATTGTTGGCTATAAAAGAGTGGCACATCCCCTGCGGGAGTTACTTAACACGTCACCTTTAATTATTCGGCTCAGGGAGGATGTTATTAATTTGAGAGAGATCGTGATTGAAAATGATCCTTCTGACATTAAAACACTCGGAGTGAATCGGGTTTCTGGTAAAAGGTTTGGTTTCGTTGGAGGCATCGGCGCTGGTGCTGAAGTATCACGGAAAATGAGTGTTTCGAAGCCTTCGTTACTGCAATCGGCCTCCATCTATGTGCGCAACAAAAAAAGTGGCTCCTTCAAACTTCGTTTGAATGTTTATACCATCGACCGAAATGCCAATGAACCGGGTCACTCATTGCTTACCCGATCGATTATACTGGAATCTGATCTGAAAGAAGGGTGGCTCAACTATGACTTCAAAGAGCCGCTGGTGGTCGATGAACCGTTCTATATTTCCTACGAGTGGGTAGAAGCCAATCTTCAAAATCCCATGATTGCCCTCAGAGGCAATAATCATGACGAAAAAGTGAGAATAAGGCCTGTGAGCATGGGAAGGTGGATCATGGGTGGGAACTACGATTTCGCCATTCGTTGCGAGGTAATGAATGACTGAGCGAGCTAATATGACAACTCCACCCCTTCTCACCTCATGCCCATGATGAAGAAAACGATAGGGTTTTCCCTTCTGGTAGTTCTTTGCGAGTATGCTATTTACGTGTGGTCGGGCGGTATATCACCCGAACCAGGCATCTGCTTCCAACTTGCCGCAAGGTATTCTGCCAGGGTTTCATTTTTGCTTTTTGCAGGCATCCTTTGCTGGACGGGCATCAAAGGTCTGAAGCACATTTATACAGAAGAGCAGCGTCGGCAGTGGTTCGTTACCATGATATTTTTACTGACCCTCAACCACCTCATCCATTTCTACTTCCTCGCCATGCACTTCGACGTAAAGGGCATGGAGTTGCGTGAGTTCAAAAACTTACCCGGTGCTGTTGCCTACATTGTGCTCACCCTCTCCCCGTTCTTTTTGTGGAACAAAAAGGAACTTACAAGAAGTCGCTATCAAATTATCATCTCAGGGTTTGTGCTGGTTGCAGCCTTGTTTATTGGAACCTACGTCAAAAGGTTTACACAGGAAATGGAGGTGCCCATTTCGAAATATTTACTGACAGCCAACCTGGCCGTGCTGACTTCGTTAGTAGTCATCAACATCTTCAAAATACGCTCCGAAAAAAATCTCAATTAATTCAAGGTATGTACCCACCAATCTACACCAACCAGGGTCATTCCGATAAAAAAACTCACAATGAAAACTACTTTTTTGGCAGGTGCTATTCTTTTATTTCACAGTTTGTCAGCACAAGAGTCTCTCACAAAGCCTTTTAAGGACTGCCATATCGACGGCAGCATCACCCTCTTCGATTACAATGCCAAAAAATGGATTTCCAGCGATATTTACGATAGCCATAAGCCCACTTTGCCCGCCTCGACTTTCAAAATCATCAACACCCTGATAGCCCTGGAAACAGGCGTGGCAAAAGATGAAAACCATTTGGTAAAATGGCCCGGAACCACCGACACAGTGAAGTATGGCTACCGGCCTGACATTTACCACGACATCACCATGAAAGAAGCCTTTCGGCTTTCTGCCGGATGGGCCTATGTGGAAATGGCAAAGGAAATCGGCAAAGAACGCTATGAGCACTTTCTGAAAGCCAGCCACTATGGCAATGCCGATGTTTCCATCAACGACCCTGACTTCTGGAACTTTGGTTCGTTTGCCATTTCGCCAGCCAATCAAATAGAAATCCTCATTGGCGTGTACGAAGAGACCCTTCCCTTCTCCAAACGCTCTTTTACCATCTTGAAAGAGATGATGATAGAAGAGCAAAACGACGGCTACACCTTACGGGCCAAAACCGGCTGGACCCGTGATGGCGGAAAAGACACCGGCTGGTGGGTTGGTTACGTCGAAAAGGAAGACAACGTCTACTTTTTTGCTACCCGGCTGATAAAAGAAAGAAAAACTATCAACCCAAATTTCGGTAGCTGTAGGAAGACGATTACTAGGCGAGTGTTGAGTGAGTTAAAAGTGCTGCCTTTAGACGAATAGTAAGTCGTATACCAGACAAGCTAAGGTGGATGTCTCCATGTTTGGGGTAAGTGTCGACAGGTTCAGAGTGAGTGTCTCCACTCACTCCCATTTTCACTTTCTATTTCTTCGTGAGGTGCCGCTTTTATTGGTCGCTGAACTATATTCAGAACGTGTCTTCCGTACCACACTGCCGCTATCTTTCCATACCGAGTAAACCATCAGCAAGCCAAGCAAAACGGTGGTGATGACAGTAGCGGGTATTGTACCCAGGTCAAGGCCGCCTTTTGCCAATGGCTTGGTAAGCAGATCCCCAAAGGTGGCTCCAAAAGGGCGGGTAAAGATGAAGGCAATCCAGAAGAGTATCACTTCGTTGAGCCTGGTGAAATAATGCAGCATTACTACCACGACAATAATGGCCGCTGTCACCAGTGCACCATTCAGGTAGCTAAAGCCCAAATTGTCACTCAAAAAATCACCGAAGGCTGTTCCCAGGCTGTTGGAAAACAACACAACTGCCCAGAAGTAGATCTCTACTTTTCGACTCACAATCGGATATACTTCTATCGTCCTTTCGCCACGATGCCATGCAAACAAAACAAGTACCAGGGAAGCAAATAGAATGGAAGAACCCAGGGCATAGCCCAGCCCCAGAGTCCTGTCCATAAAATCGGATATTTCAGTGCCTGCAGTAGTTGTGCCCACAATCACGAGCCAGTATCGCACAGCATGGTACCGATCGGCTTTCAATTGGATGACGAGCACAATCAGGAAGAAACCCATTGTCACCAGTAAGGCCATCAGATAGCCAATGTTGAGAGTCATCGACAGAAGGTCGCCTAGCGTCTCTCCAAGTGTCGTTGCCAAAATTTTCATGATCCAAAAAAGCAGGGTAATACCCGCCACTTTGTTTAGCTTTTCCATAGAGCAGTTGGTTTTTCCGGGAGTTGACCTGTCGTTCACTTATTCTCCATCATCATCCACATCACCTTCTTTGATCGTCTCAGTTTTTAGAATTTCACCTGCCGGGGAAATCACTACTTCCATATCTAAAACGCCTTTCTCCAACACAAATTCATAAGCAGTGCCTGTAGGACTTTCCGTCATTTCTATCGCTTCGATCATATACCCTGCAAAAGCGGAGTCAATAGCATTTTTCACCGCAGCAGGCACCTCGGCTTCTTCTATTTCATGTTCTGTCTCCATCCAGACTCCTTCCGCACTGAAGTTGGCTGAATAGTCATTTCCGTCGAGTTCGAACTCGGCTTCCCACTCAGTGTCGGTTTCCATTTCCCACTCTACGTCAGCAGCTGAAGCAAATTTCTTTTCAAAAGCAGCTTTTACTGCGGCAGACGGTTGCTTATCGTTTGCCTCGCACGATGCCATTACCAGAGCAAGTATCATTACCGAAAATGTTTTTAGCTTTTTCATATGCTTACTTTTATAAGGTTTACAAGTTTGGGTTCAAAGTAGCAGCACGATTCTGTAGAAATTTTGAATTGAGTATCAGCATGGGAAAAATGTTGGAAGCCACGGCGAAAGCACTCCTTCAAGATTTATTCAGAATTCAATGGTTACTTTGCGGCAATGAAAATCCTGATCATTGAAGACGAACCGGAACTGGCACAAAACATCGCTGACTATCTGTCGGGAGAAAGTTATCTCTGCGAGCATGCGTCGACTTTTGATCAGGCCATGGACAAAATCGAAAGCTTTAGCTACGACTGCATCCTGCTGGACTTAATGCTGCCGGGAGGAAGCGGCCTGGAGATACTTGAGTCGTTGAAAAAACAGAACAAGCAGGAGGGTGTGATCATTATCTCTGCCAAAAATGCCATCGACGACAAAGTGAAAGGTCTGCAAATAGGTGCCGACGACTACCTGGCCAAGCCTTTCCACCTTTCAGAGCTTTCTGCACGAGTGTACTCGATTATCAGGAGAAAGCAGTTTGGCAACAGCAACACAGTAAGACAAAATGAGCTGGAAATTGACCTCCTCGGCAAAACTGTGAAAGCGGGCAATCATGCTATTAACCTAACGAAAAAGGAGTTTGACCTTTTGCTCTTTTTTGTGGGTAATAAGAACAGGGTGATCTCCAAAAGTGCGTTGGCCGAGCACCTATCCGGCGACCTGGCCGACATGCTCGATAATCATGATTTTGTTTATGCGCACATCAAAAACCTGAAAAAGAAGCTCAGTGAGGTGCATTGCGACAACCACCTGAAAACGGTGTACGGAACTGGCTACAAATGGGAAGGATGAGCAAGCTTTTAGATAAACCCCTCAAGACATTTACCCTGTATGCCCTGTTCATTCTGGCATGCAGCATTCCAGCCTACTATCTGGTGGTCGACTATATCTGGCTCAATGAGCTTGATGAGCACAATGATATAGTCAGAACCAGAATGGAGCAAGGGTTAAACAATATTGACATCGACGAACAAACACTTGCGCAAACCCTCAAAGTGTGGAACAGTGTGCAACCTGGCACTACCATCTCAGCCGCTCAGCCGGGTGAAGCCAGGGAAGACAGTATCTACACAGTCTCGAAGCTCAATATTTATTCAGAAGATGGCGAAATTGACCGGTTCAGAGGCTTACAAACTTACCTCAACATCTATGGAAGGCCATACAAGCTGACGATAGAAACCAATGTGGAAGAAGTGGACGAAACATTGCTTGCCATTGCATTGATCACTTTTCTTTTTTTTGGCTTTCTAGTGCTTGGTTTCATCGTGCTTAACCGAAGAATCTCCAGCCAGGTATGGCTGCCTTTCAGAAAAACACTTGACAAACTGAAGGGCTTCGACTTGAATAAGCAAACCGAAGTTACTTTTGAAAAGACCGATATAGAAGAGTTTGAAGAATTGCAGGTGGTGCTGGAGCAACTGATCCGCAACAATGCGTCAGTTTATCTCCGCCAAAAGGAGTTTTCCGAAAATGCCTCACATGAACTTCAAACACCCCTGGCGGTACTCAAGTCAAAACTCGATATACTGCTTCAGGACAACACCCTATCTGAGGCACAATACGAGAAAATTTCTTCGCTCAACTCTCCCCTCTCCCGGGTTTCCAGAATCAACAAAAACTTACTACTCTTAGCCAAACTGGAAAATCAGCAGTTTGACGAAAGTCACCCCATAGATTTGGGAGAGTTGCTCAATGAAACCACCGGCTTGTTAGCTGACCAGGCAGAAGCAAAGGATATCACCATCAGCCTGAAGATTGATCGTTACACAATGGTGAACGGGAACAAGTACCTGGTGGAAATAGTGCTCACCAACTTGCTGATCAACGCCATTCGCCACAATGTGTCTGGGGGAACTGTCGCCATTGTACTTACCGGTGGTGTATTAACGATCTCGAATTCTGGCGGCAAGCCGTTAAAGGAGGAGCGCCTTTTCCAACGGTTTGGAAATGCCTCTCCGGAAAATCCCAGCAGTGGTCTGGGGCTTTCTATTGTGAAAGAAATTTGTCAACGATACAGTTGGGATATTCGCTATGATTTTAAAGAAGGGCTACATGTCTTTTCAGCCACATTTTGAAATTCAGAATTTCTACAAATTCTACTGGCAGCTTTGCCTCAAAGGTGATCGGAAATTCCTGGCACCTTGATGAAATCAACTGATAAAAAGTCTCCTAGTAAAATGAAGCACATTAAAAACCTTGTCCTTAGTATTTCATTGTTGATACCAATGGTGCTCTCAGCCCAAAACAGTGCCATCACAGTATCAGGATCAATAAAAGACAGCAAATCACAATCGGAACTGGCTTATGTTAGCGTCGTGCTGAAAAATGAGACAGACAGTGCGTTTGTGTCAGGCACTATCACCAACGACGAAGGGCTATTTGTGCTTACTGGTGTGAGACCGGGCAAGTATGTATTGGAAGCCTCCTATGTTGGCTTTAAACCCCTAAAACAACCACTGTTTGTGGGTAGCCTAAGCAAGTTTCTAGAGGTAGCTCCCATCACTTTGGAGGAGGACATCGAAACGTTAAGCGAAGTGGTTGTCACCGGTCAGCAAGATGCCGTTAGTGAATCGCTCGACAAAAAGACCTTCACTGTAGCCGACAACGTTAGCCAGGCAGGTGGCTCCGTGCTCCAGGCCATGCAAAACCTGCCGGGAGTAACCGTGCAGGATGGCAAAGTACTTTTGAGAGGTAATGACCGGGTGGCAGTGCTGATTGATGGAAAACAAACGGCCCTGACAGGTTTCGGTTCACAATCGGGCCTTGACAATTTGCCTGCATCGGCCATCGAGAAAATTGAAATCATCAACAATCCCTCCTCCAAGTACGACGCCAATGGCAATGCCGGCATTATCAACATCATTTATAAAAAAGACAAACAGGAAGGCTTCAACGGAAAAGTGGGCGTCTCTTCAGGCCTGGGGGCACTTTGGGTGAAAAACGAAAACCTGCCCACCATTCGGCCGCAATACCAGGCAACACCCAAAATCAATCCGTCACTATCTCTTAACTACAAGAAAAATAAGGTCAATACCTTTTTGCAGGCGGATAACCTCTACACACATACCCTCAATAAGAATGAGTTTGTTACCAGAACATACGATGATGGCACGGTGATTTACAATCAAACAAAGCGGAATAGAGACACCAACCTTTTCTCAGGCAAAACCGGCATGGACTGGAGTATCGACGATGCCAACAGCCTCACCGTCTCTGGGTTTTTCAGCAGCGAAAAAATCCTTGATCGGGGCGATGAGCCCTTTTTCGAAGGGGACCTTAGCAATCGTTACAGACTATGGCAGTTTTTGGAAGATGAGCTTAAAACTACAGTGATGGCTACGGCAGCCTATCAGCACAAATACAAGCAGCCTGGTCGCTTGCTCAATATCGGCTTCAACTACACCTACCACCGGGAAAACGAGCAGTACTTCTTCGATAATATCTTGCCTGAGTCTACCGGAAGAGATGCCTTCAAACTCATTTCTGATGAGCATGTGGCCGATTTCAACCTCGACTACGTGCAGCCCCTGCAATACGGCCGCTTTGAAACAGGTCTTAAGTTTCGCAGACGGACGATCCCAACCAACATGCAGTTCTTTCCGGGGTTGAACTCCCCTATCGACTCAGCGGCTGGCGGCTGGGCCAATTACGGCGAGCTAATTCCCGCCTTGTATGGCAACTACGTCTTCGAAAATGAAAAGTATGAGGTGGAAGCTGGCGTGCGGGTGGAATATGTGAAGATCGACTACAAGGTGAACCCGGACCACCCCACGTACAAAACAAGCGGTTACAACTACACCCAGCCCTTTCCCAACGTGCGCCTGGCCTACAAGCTCAACGAGAACAACAAACTGTCGGTATTCTTCAACCGCAGGGTAGACAGGCCCAACGAGGTTGACATCAGGATCTTCCCCAAATACGACGACGCTGAAATCATCAAAGTGGGTAACCCGGGGCTTCGGCCACAGTTTACTACCAACTACGAGCTAGGCCACAAGGGCAGCTGGAATACAGGCTATTTGTACTCATCCGTTTACCACAAGCAGATGGATGCCACCATCACCCGCATCGGAAGCATCGTGCCGGGCAGCGTACTTATCTATAACATTTTCCAAAATGCTGGCAAAAGCTATAACACTGGCTTTGAAATCCTGCTTTCGCAAAGCCTGGACAAATGGGCCACGGTCAACTTTAGCGTAAACGGCTACCAAAATATCATCGAAGCCTTTACCGTGACCAACCTGTATCCACAAGTGAATGTATTTACGGCGGCCAGGCAAGAAATCCTTTCAGGCAATGTAAAGCTCAATAGCGTCTTTCACCTGGCAAAGCAAGTGGATATTCAGCTGAGCGGCACTTACCTGGCCCCTGACATCATTCCGCAGGGAACCATTGGCACCCGCTTTTCGCTGGATCTTGGAGTAAAGAAATCCATGCAGCAAGGAAGAGGCGAGCTCTACGCCAATGCCACCGACCTGCTGAACACCATGAGAGTGAAGCGGGAGATTCGGGGCGATGGATTCAAGTACCTGGCCACCGACTACTACGAAACTCAGGTGGTGAGAGTGGGCTATAGTTATAAATTTTAGAGAGTTCAACTGCCAGATTAGTTCTGCGTTTATCGATAAAAGCTAAAATGACCAATCCTGCACGGGCTCACTCAACAAGATTGCTTCTCGCTGAAAAGCATTTAGGTGAAATAACAGGCTAGACAATTAACGCAGTTAAGTGAATTGAAATACATTACACGCACCGTTTGGGTACTATCGCTGGTGAGCCTGTTCACAGACACGGCCAGTGAGATGCTTTACCCCATCATGCCCATTTATCTGAAGTCCATTGGGTTTTCGATTGTACTCATCGGTATTCTCGAAGGCGTGGCGGAGGCCACCGCCGGCCTCAGCAAAGGGTATTTTGGCAAGCTTTCCGATATATCTGAGAAACGGGCGCCCTTTGTGCAAATCGGCTATGCCTTCAGCGCCATTTCCAAGCCCATGATGGCAGTATTCATTTTCCCCGTCTGGATCTTTTTCGCCCGCACAGTGGATCGGTTTGGGAAAGGCATTAGAACCGGAGCCAGAGACGCCATTTTATCAGACGAAGCCACTCCCGAAACCAAAGGTAAAATCTTTGGATTCCATCGGTCGATGGACACATTCGGGGCGGTGCTTGGGCCCGTGCTGGCATTACTATACCTCTACTTCTTTCCTGAAGATTACGTTACATTATTCTACATCGCTTTTATTCCCGGTATCCTGGCAGTACTGGCGTCTCTGCTGGTCAGAGACAAAAAGCAACCTGGCACTAAGGAACCAGTAAAAACATCGTTCTTTTCCTTTTTGAACTACTGGAAGGTGAGCCCACCTGCCTACCGTAAACTTCTGATTGGGCTACTGGCCTTTGCGCTGTTCAATAGCTCCGACATTTTCCTTTTGCTGAAAGCTAAACAAGCAGGCCTTGACGACACGGTCATCATCGGAGTATACATCTTCTACAACCTGGTGTTTGCCCTATTTGCCCTTCCTTTAGGCATGCTGGCCGATAAAATCGGGCTGAAGAGGGTGTTCCTTTTTGGCCTTGCGCTGTTTGCTGTTGTGTACTTCTCCATGAGTATCAGCACCAGCATTTATGTCATAGCGGGCTTGTTCTTCCTCTACGGCGTGTATGCCGCAGCCACAGAAGGAATCTCAAAAGCCTGGATCAGTAATATTACCAGTCCGAAAGACACTGCTACAGCCATCGGCACTTACTCGGGCTTCCAAAGCATTTGTGCCATGCTGGCGAGCTCCCTGGCGGGATTGATCTGGTATCAATTTGGCCCAAGTGTTACATTTTTGGTAACAGGAGTAGCCGCCACTTGCATCCTTGGCTACTTTATGACAGCCGTCAAATACCCGGCTCGGTAGTTTGTCAAGCCTGCCAAAAGTCCTGATTTAGTCCCCCCTCCACGAAAAGCAAAAGGCGAGAGCCAGCCCTCGCCTTATATGGATGCTTTGATGGGCAATAACCCTCAGAGAGCTACAGCCATTCACCGAAACATTGCTTATACCGTTTCCAATGACTGCTTGTACAAGGAGTAAAAGAGAAAGGGAAGGAAGCCAAATCCAAAAAGAAAGGCGCCGCTAATTAGCACTGCCCCTGATCCTGCCAGGTGAAGCATATTAAGAATACTGCCAAGTGCAAGCATCATAAAGCCGGCAGCTCCTACTATCCACTTCATTCTTTCAGATGGCGAATAAGTCCCGTTACTCTTCAAATGGCTTACTAAAAGGAGAGGCGCAAACAAAAATGCGGTAACTATAATACTGCCGAACAGCAAAATAGAAGCACCCGGCAAATGCAATGATTTGAACACGACGGACAATGTAAGTCCTAATGTGGAAATGAATCCGGTTAAATAAGTAATTCGTTTCATATTAGTGATTTTATTGAAGTTGAGAACAAAGAATACCTCCTCCTGTATTTCATCAAAACCATTCGGTGTGGTTTGCTGAAATGCCTTTTGATAGGCAACCTCAAATGACATCCCCTCACCCATGTCTTCTTCTATGAGGCAATAAAAATGGTCGATAAGATCATCCTGCACTTCTTTGCTGGAAATGCTACTTTCCTTCACTTTGCTAGTGATAAAGTCTAATTGGTCCTCAGTAATCATGCGCTGGCCGGTTTACTATCAGGTTCAAACATGATGCTCTCAATGGTCTTCAAAAAGTCCATCAACTGCGACACCTTTTCCTTCTTGGCTTCATTTCCTTTTTGAGTGAGCGTATAATACTTTCTGACCCGTTTGCCTATGCTCACTTCTTCGGTAGTCACCGTGCCGTCGACCAGCATTTTGTGAAGGGCCGGATACAGCGAACCGTCTTTCAATAGAATTTTACCGCCGGTTAATTCCTTTACCTTTTGACAAATTTCGTAACCGTACATTCTGCCATGCTCACTGAGTAGCCTCAAAATGATCATGTCAATGGTGCCTTTCAATAGCTCTTTTGAATACATAGTACAATAATACATAGATATATGATATATCAAAACTATAGGTATGAGTTTTTCTTTTGAACAAGGGTTTGTCACACAGCAACTATTTAGCTGTCTGCCTTACTGAAGCTTTCATCAACCGAAATAGACCGGCAAAGAAAATATCAGCCCCGGAGACAGCCGAATGCATACAACCGACTGCCAAACTTGGTTAATTTCGGCACGCTGCCACGATAATATAGGCATGATTTGACATTCCTTGCCAGCGTGGTCATTCGTGAGGCAACTATGAATGTGGATTGTCAATGGCAAGGAATCATTAACTTTATCACCGCATAGAATCGAAAACCAGGTAAAAAACAGATGATAAGTAAAGATCCAAGAAAAGGTGGTCTGGCTGGAAGAGTGACAAAACTCTCCAATTCAGAACAGCAAAACAACCCGCTCCATGGGGTAAGGTTGGATGCTATTCTGGAAGAACTGGTGGCTAAGCTTGGCTGGGAGGAACTGGGTAAAAAAATCAATATTCGCTGTTTTAACTACGACCCTTCTATTAAATCCAGCCTGGCATTTTTAAGAAAGACACCCTGGGCGAGAGAGAAAGTGGAACAACTGTACCTACGCACAACTAAAAAAGGCAGGAAATGAGAATCTGTGTAGCACAAACACGGCCGGTCAAAAGGGACATTGCTGCCAATATTGCGCAACACAAGAAGCTCATCCACCTTGCTGTTGATTGCAAGGCAGATGTTATTGTTTTCCCTGAGCTATCGGTCGCAGGCTATGAACCAACCCTGGCCAGAGATTTGGCTATGGACGCCAGCGATACAAGACTTGACAGCTTGCAGCAGTTAGCAGACCTACACGCAATAACTATTGGAGCTGGCATCCCCATGAATTGCGCAGGCGGTATCAGTATCACCCTGGTACTTTTCCACCCCAATGCACCCAGGCAAACCTATTCCAAAAAATACCTTCATGCAGATGAGGAGCCGTTTTTCATCAGTGGTGAAAACGACAGCACGAGAATCAAAGGAACCGGCATTGAGCTGGCCATTTGCTACGAAATATCGGTACCTCAGCATGCAGCGAACGCAGCCAAAAATGGCGGAACCGTTTATCTGGCTAGCGTAGCTAAATCTTCCAAAGGAGTGGAAATGGCCCACAAGACCTTAGCTGAGATAGCTACAAAGTATGGCATGACTGCACTAATGGCCAATTCGGTAGGGCCAAGCGATGACTTCGTGGGAGCTGGTGGGTCGGCCATTTGGGATAACAAAGGAAAGCTTGTGCGGCAATTGGATTCTGATTGTGAAGGACTATTGATAGTTGATACGGAAACACTGGAAGTAGAGGCGAAAGAGTTCTATTGAACGAGAGGTAGCATCAGCAAGCAAATACCCGACTAAACCTTACCTCAACCGATTCACCGTATAACAAATCAATGTATTGGCAAGCGGCTCGCCATTGGAAGAAGTAATTCCTTTCAGGTTCAGCTCATAAATATACCCTTTCTTCAATTCCATCAGCGTAAGAGACACTTTCTTCCTATCAGCCGACAGTTCAACGGATGTTACTGCCACATCCTGCACATCATATTGATCCGACCCATATTTCAGGTGGTAGTCGTAGTAATAGTGCTTCAATTCATAACTGGCCGGTGCCGATGCCAAAGAATCATTGAGCGGCTGCGTAAAAGTCAGATCAAAGCCCTTCTTAGTAATTTTCATATCGTATATATCGACCGGAGGCTTACCAGTGAAAACTATCCTTTGAATGCCTTTGTCGCCCACAAACCCATATTGCACGTGCCCCACCCATAAGCTCCCATCAGGGGCAAAAGCGAGACGGTTATTGCCTTTCAGAAGATTTTGGCCATCGATAAAAGGCAGCACAGCTCCCTGCAACTGCCCGTCAACTTCCTCCAGCATAGCCCGAATGATACGCTCCTGATTCATTTCTCCAATAAAAAGCTGGCCGGAAAAAGGGCCAAACTTACCACCCGTTTCATCGACCACAAGTTGAGTGGGTGACGAGCTGATGATACCATGAGGCATGAGCACAGAAGCCATTGTTCGCATGGCATTGAGTTCTTCCACTGGTAGTTTCGAAGGATCTCCCCTGTCCCACCCCGGTGTCCATAGCAGACTGGCAGGATGCCCATAAAACTTCCCTTCTTCCACTTGAAAAATCGTACTGGTTCCTACCCAGTCACCCTGATTATCAGTAACAAATAGTCTGTCGCTATCATCAACCACAAGGCCACTGGGAGAACGGAAGCCTGAAGCGTAAGGAATGGTCTTTCCTTCCGGCGTGAGTTTCATGATCCAGCCCCGGTAGGGCACCGCCGAAAATTTTTGCAAGGGCTTGCCAGGCACCAACGTGGTGTCAAGCCTGCCACGCACTTCCTCCTGCATGATGCCCCACTCTGAAGAGGTGTTCAAACCAATGAACAGGTTGCCCTTGCTGTCCTTCACCGGGCCGTAGTTCCATTCGTGGTAGTTGCCTGTCATCCCAAAATCATCGGCCACAGTTTCGAACAAATCGGCCTGGCCGTCACCATCCGTGTCTTTGACCCTGGTTAGCTCGGGGCGCTGCATAACCAGCAGCTCCGATTCATCGACAACCAGTACACCAAGTGGTTCGTGTAACCCAGTGGCAAACACCCCCCAACTCTCTTGGGCTGGGTCGTAAATCATTACCTCACCCCTGAGAAAGCAAGCCACCAGCCTGCCATCGGGGAGAAAGGCTATCGCTCCAGTCTCTCCCTCCAGCCCCTCGGGCAGCGGGATCGTTTCCACAATGTAAGACGTGGTTTGTTCCTTCCTTTTATCGGTATCCTGGCAGCCGGAAATTGCCAGCAGGCCAATAACCACAGTAAAAAAGTTTATCCACTTCATCGGCTTGCCTCTCCTTTCCTGGTCATGGTGATAGTAAATTCCTTTGCCTCATCCTGCGATAGCAGCAATGTGTTACCCTGCCATTTTCCTGATGAGAAAGTGTAAGTCGCTCCGTCGTTCGGTTCATGTACAAACCACACCGATTGGCTTACCTTAGGCATCCTGAATTTCCTCACCAGGCCTGAACCATCTTCCTTGGCAAGAATCAGCTCAAACACCTCAACATCATCCAAATAATAGTGAAACTCCGGAAAGCGATTGACCAGCCGATAGCCTTTGAAATCAACCGAGGGTATTTTGTCTGGCACACCAAGGCGGAATGGGAAGTCAGTTTTGTCCCGGTAAAAAACAGTACCTAAAATCTTCGCATGGAGTTCGCCTTTGATCGTCCAGTAGTCAGTCATATCGAGGAATTCACCTTGCCACGCATAGCGAAGTCGGCAAGTGCCCGCATCCCAGCAATAGGAGAGCTTATTGGGCAGGCTCACCGCTATTGCCGCCGGCCCGACATCTGGCATCAGCACCCGATAGAGATAAGGAGGCTCAGGTTCATATGGATGACCTTGAGTTTTTTCGTTACCTATCTGCTCCGCCTCAGCATCTGCCCGCCGCCCGGCTGGCACCGATGGGTCATCTTCCAGTGGTGGCATCACGCCATTGGTTACGTGCATCGACCCAAACATAACAAAACCATGCCCAGGGAAGGTGCATACATAAGGGTAAACTCCGGTTTGCCGAGGTGCCCTGAAAGTGATTGAATCGGACTCACCAGGTTCCAGCAACGGAATTACCCAAAGAACATCGGCATCTTCAGGAATGTAATTCATTTTTGGCCCCTGTTGACCCAGGGCAAGCGCAGCATTAACAACAGCCTCCCGCTGCTCTGGTTTGGTGATGAGCATGTTGTGCTCCATTTCGTCAGCATTGGTCAACACGAGCTTCACATGCCTGCCCGGCTCGGCGGCAAATCTCACCACATCATATTGCATCCCTGGTACCGCACGAATGCGAACCGTGAGCGTGTCGTTTGCTGCCTGCGCATGGGTGGATGCAACACCAGCAAACATCGGTGCTGTGAACAGTGCAATCCTCAGAACCCTTAAAAGAAGAAGCTTATTTGTTCCAGGCTCCATCAGGCAACTTCAGCGTTAGCGGCAGCAATCAGGCTTCTGATATAACCAAAAGCCTGCGCAAAGGCCTGGTAGCCCCGGGGGTCATCCGGATGTGTAGGCACATGATCAGGGCAAATGGAATACTGGTAGCCTGCATCACGAAGGATTCTCACCACCTCAATGAAATCGGCTTCTCCTTCATCGATGTAAACTTCTTCGAAATTGTGTAGGCCGCCCCTAATATTTCGCATGTGGATTTGAACGATTTTGCCCTTTTCTGCGAAGTACTTCACAATAGGCAGCAGCTCATTTTTGGGATCTTTTAACCCTTCCATTACGGTGCCGAGGCACAACTGAAAAGCATTGTACGGACTATCAACAATAGATTCATATTTCTTTAGCGACTCGAAAACAGACGCTGGTGCAGCGTCCCAGGTATCGACACCCTGATAGCCTCGTGGCAGCCCCGGAGGGTCGTAGGGGTGGATCCCCAGCCGCACATCATATTGCTCACAAACCGGGATAAGGTTGGTCAGAAAATAGGTGATCCGCTCCCAATAGTCATCGTAACTCACAATGCCGTGTGCTTCGACTGGCAGCGACTTCCAATTGTCTTCCAGTTTAAAAGCGTGATAGCTGGATCCGCCCCGGCCCGGAGTATGACCGTTTCGGCGAATGGGGATGAGTGTCCAGTGCATGGTAATGACCTTGACCCCAACTTGCGAGGCCCTTTCAATATTAGCGGCAATTTCCTCCACCTTCTTCTCTCTTTCGGCGCCGGGTTTCAGGTAGATGTAGGAAGAATCCATTCGAATAGCTTCCCACGTCATGCCATAATTGTCGCAGTCCGCTTTCCACTTCTTCATTTGATCGAGGTTCCAGGCCCCGCTCATAATATTGGTGAAGTGCTTTACTCCCTGCCGTTCATGATACTGAAAATTGCGGTTATTCGTCCACACACGCTGCCTCTCATTCCAGTCATGGCTGTCGTCGCTCATCACTACATGGTAATCGCCACCCACATGATGGAGGTTGTTTTTCCTTGGAACAGCTTTTTTTGGTGCGGACGTCGCTTCAGTTGAAACTGTGCTCAGCAGCCCGGCGCCAATAAAGCCACCGGTGAGTGCTTTGGTAAAATCACGTCTGTCAATAGAAGTTGAGCTATGCGGTGTTGAGGGTTTCTTGATCATGAAAGCAGGTCTTAAGCGTAAGCAACTCAATTTAGGAGAATATGAGAGAAGAGCAACCGGAAGTTACGCAGAAGGGCTCCGTCGATATATTTATCACCGGAGTCGTGCCGCTATATCTTCAAGTCACAAAAAAAACTATTCAACAAAGCAAACTCCTTTGTATCTTCCTCTTCATGAGCAAAAGCAATACAATACCCCCTGTTTACCAGATCGCCACACTGTTGGCGTTAGTGACTTACTACGGATGTTCACCAACTGATGTTAGCTGGCCCGAATACAACGGTGGCCCCGATCGGAATCACTACTCTGAACTAACCCAATTCACCAAAGAAAACGTCAATCGCCTGGAAAAGGCATGGGAATATAGCTCCGGTGGCGCCGATACTACTAAAAACCAGACGCAGATTCAGTGCAACCCCATCATCATCGATGGTGTACTCTACGGCGTTTCGGCGGGTTCGCAGGCTTTTGCGCTTGATGCGGCCTCTGGAAAAGAATTGTGGAAAACCAGTTTTACAGACAAAACCTTCTCGATGACCAGCCGGGGCGTTACTTACCAGTCGGATGAAACTGGAAAAAGGATTTTCTTTGGCTACGGGCACTTGCTCTACTGCCTCGACGCAAACACTGGAAAGCCGATTTCTTCCTTTGGAGACAATGGAAAAATAGATCTGAAGCAAGGCCTGGAACGCCCAACTTCCGACGACTACGTCGTGTACAACACACCCGGCGTCATCTTCGAAAACCTGTTGATTACTGGTGCCCGTGTGCAGGAAAATTCCGCAGCCTTGTTGGGCGATGTGCGGGCTTTTGACGTACACACAGGCGAGCTGACGTGGACGTTCAAAACGATACCCGAAAATGGCGAGTTTGGCAGCGACACCTGGCCACCTAATGCCAGGCAAAATACAGGCGGTGCCAACTCCTGGATGGGCATGGCCATCGATGGAGAAAATGAAATAGTATATGTTCCCACCGGTTCGGCTGCATTTGATTTTTACGGCGGCGACCGGGCAGGCGACAATCTCTTTGCCAATTGCCTACTCGCTCTCAATGCAAGAACAGGTGAGCGCATCTGGCATTTTCAGACCATGCATCATGACATTTGGGACAGAGACCTCCCGGCTCCTCCCAACCTGATCAAGCTCGAAAAAGACGGTCAGCAAATTCTGGCGGTGGCGCAAATTACCAAGCAGGGCTATGTTTTCGTCTTCAACCGCCTCACAGGAGAGCCGGTGTTCCCGATAGAAGAAAGGCCCATGCTTACAGCTGGCATGCCAGGTGAGCAAGTAAGCCCTACGCAGCCCTTCCCCACGCTGCCCGAACCCTTTACCAGACAGTCATTCACGTCGGCTGATGTGCGAACCGACGCTCCCGACCGGGAGGAGATTCTACGGGAGCTCAGCGCAGCAAAAACCGGTCGGGCTTATATTCCCCTGACTGAACAACGAACCATCTTCTTTCCGGGAACCGATGGAGGCGGGCAATGGGGTGGTGCGGCCGTTGACCCCGACGGCATCATGTATGTGCCTGCCAAGGAAGTGCCGGTATACTCTTCGCTTACCAACGCACCCGAGCAACAGGCTTTGACCTCCGCCAGCACTTTGTACCAAACTCATTGCGGCTCCTGCCATGGCAACGACATGACTGGCGACCATAGTGGTGCCTATCCGTCGCTCAAAGATTTTAACAAGCGAAGAACTGCCGATGAAGCATACAGCATCATAGAGCGAGGCCGGGGAATGATGCCTGCTTTTACTCAATTGAGCAACGCTGAAAAGAAAGCAATTGCCGACTACATCATGGGCATTGCCGATGTGACCCTGACAGCCTCCACTGACTCCCGCTCTTCGCCTTACAAACATACCGGCTATAACCGGTGGTACTCGGATGACGGCTACCCCGTGAATACTCCGCCCTGGGGAACGCTGACCGCCATTGACCTGGCTTCAGGAAGGAGAAAATGGCAGGTGCCACTTGGTGAATTTCCCAGAATGCGTGAACAAGGTTTGCCCCCAACAGGTACTGACAACTACGGCGGGCCGCTGGTGACCGGAGACCTCGTTTTTGTCGCTGCCACACCTGATCAGAAGTTCCGTGCGTTTGATAAATTGACTGGTGAACTAGTTTGGGAAACCACTCTTCCAGCCGCAGGCTATGCCTCGCCTTCCACATACTCGGTAAATGGAAAGCAATACCTGGTGATTGCCTGTGGTGGTGGCAAACTGAGAAGTCGTTCCGGAGACAGGTACGTCGCTTTTGCCTTGCCAGACTAGCTAGTCTTCGTACAGCCTCAGTCGACTCCTGACCTGGTTGAGTTCTGTTTGCAGCGCCTCAATTTTGTTCAGCAAATTGAATACGACGTCAATGCCTTCTATGTTGACATCCAGCTCATGATGCATACGGATCATCTTTTCGACGGCATTCATCTGATCTTCATGAACGTACTGAGCCTGTTCAATCGTTTCGATTTCAATCAACCCAATCTCTCCCAGGCTAATAAAAAAGGTAGTCTCTACTTTATAATGCTCGCAAAGCGTTTCTATTGGTATGTGGGTATCGGTTTTCATGGTTTTCTCAATTTAGCAAGTTCGCCCAACAATTCCTTCTCTTTGCTGGTCAGGTTCGTAGGTATGGAAATCTGATAAGTCACATACAAGTCGCCAAACGCTCCCTCTTTTTTGTAGACAGGAAAGCCCTTTCCTTTCAGTTTCACCTTCGATCCGTTTTGGGTTTCTGGCTGCACCTTCAATTTCACTTTTCCATCGAACGTATCAATGGTGATTTCCCCGCCCAGCATCGCTGTGTACAAATCGAGGTCCACTGTGGAGTAGAGGTTGTCACCATCAAGCTTGAATTTGGTATCGTTGGTAATAGCAAAGGTGATGTAGAGGTCGCCTTTTGGCCCACCATTCATTCCATCACCGCCATGACCTTTGATCTTGATCACCTGCCCGTCCTTAACGCCAGCGGGGATTGTCAGTCTTATTTTCTTGCCATTAACGGTCAATGTCTGCTTCTGCGTATTGAACACATCGCTTAAGCGCAAGTGCAACTCGGCATGATAGTCTTGTCCTTTGAATTTCACACTGCGCCCGCCCGCCCTACCAGCACCACCCCCGAACATAGATTCGAAAAAGTCGGAATAATCTTCACCGCCAAAACCTCCCGCAGCCTGCTGGTAAGTACTTCCTCTCCTCTGCTGCTGCTGTTGCGCTTTCGCCTTGTCAAACTCTTCCGCATGCTTCCAATCCTTGCCGTAAGCATCGTATTTCTTACGGTTCTCCGGGTTACTCAGCACCTCGTTCGCTTCATTCACCTCCTTGAACTTCCGTTCCGCCTCTTTGTCGTTGGGGTTGACGTCAGGATGGTATTTCCTGGCCAGCTTGCGATAGGCATTTTTTATTTCCTTTTCACTCGCTCCTTTATCGACCCCAAGCAATTGATAATAGTCTATAAACGCCATGTTTGTGGTGGTATTATTAACCTCTTATATCACAATTATCGGGTGTCCCGGCTATTATTTTTATGACCAGAGTCAATACAAAGCCGGATTCTTATCAGCCCGTATTTCGCATAAACAACCTAATTGTAAATTCCATTCCTCTGCAGTTTTAAAAACTTGACTTGGCCACCCAAAACCATTATTTGTTACCTTAGAGGGTAAAGTTTCAAACCCAATTTATGCTAAGACTTTCAGCGACAATAATTACACTTTTTTGCTGCATGATGGCTCGGGCCCAGATACTCAGGCAAGCCATACCAGACAAAACAGTGGTGCTGACTTTTGATGATGCCCCGGCCAGCCAGTATTCGGTAGTGGCTCCCCTGCTTCAGCAATACGGCTTTGATGCCACTTTTTTCGTCTGCGAATTTCCCCCTAACTACAAAGACAGCACCCTTTATATGAACTGGAGGCAGATCAGAGAGCTCGACAAAATGGGTTTTGAGATCGCCAGCCACACCCGGTCGCATGCCAAAGTGGCCAGCCTCACCAAACCTCAATTGATTGAAGAGCTTACCTATATTGAAACCAAGTGTGATTCTCTGGGAATAGCCAAACCAGCTAACTTTGCCTACCCCGGCTACAGCCTCAGTCCGTTGGTCGTTAGCACACTTGACGAACAGGGTTATGCCTTTGCCCGTGCTGGCGGCGGTCGCCCTTACGACCCGCTGAAGGATCACCCATTACTGATACCCAGCTGGGCGATGGACAGTTCCAATGAAAGTGAGATCATGCAAGCACTTGGGCAGGCCAAAGATGGGAAAATCGTGGTGCTGACCATTCATGGGGTACCGGATATAGAACACCCCTGGGTAGATACGCCGCCGGCACTCTTTAAAGAATACCTTCAATACTTTTCAGATAACGGCTTTAATGTGCTTTCAATGAAAGAACTTGAGCGCTACGTAAATGTAACGGAGGCCAAAAAGAAGCTCTCTCCAGACTACAATCTGCCTCTCAGGAACTAGCGCAAGCCAATTATAGCAACACCTCGGCGACCAGAAATCCTACGTAGGTGCCCAACCCAACTCCAAGCGACCCAACCACAATAGCTGGAAGCAACAAATCCTCCCGTTTCAGGCTTTTGGCCAGTGCCATGGCAGACGAAGCTCCACCCACGTTGGCCTGAGAAGCAATGGCAATAACGTCCCAATCCACCTTCAACAGGCCGCCCACCCCAAAAGTGACGAGGCCATGCACAACCACCACTATCAATGTGAAAATACCTACATACAGGGCCAATTCTCCAATGCCACCGAGCGCAGCTAGTTCACAAAAAGCACCTATCACTGCCAGGAAAAGGTAGACAGTAAACAACCCTAGCAGTCGGCTGCCCTGCAACTCCCTGATGGCCTTGAACTGGGCAAGCACGAGAGCAATGGTAGTCACAATAAGAATAGAAGGAAAATTCCAACCAAAGGCAGCATTCAAGGCAACAGCAAGCCAGTCGGACACCAACAAACTACCTCCTCCCAGCGAAAGCAGCGCAGCCAGCGACCACATAGATACCGTTTCCTTTTCTTCTGGAAACTTCTCCTCTAAATCTTTGGCCGAAGTTTTTCCACCTACCCGTTTCCAAATCTTGCCAAGCACCCTTGGCAACACCAGGGTCACCACCATCCAAACGGTCGTCAAAATGTTATCGACCGCCACAGTTCCAGCATAGAGCCCCCCCTCCTTCATCACTCCGTAATGCAGGGCAATCGCATTGAAATTAAGGCTCCCGCCTATATAAGTGCCCGTCATCATGCCGGCAAGTGCTTTGTAATGCTCACCAAATACATCCGGGCCATCAATTAGCCAAATAGCCACCACTGCGCCCAAAGCGGTGCCTGCTGCTCCGATCAAAAACATGGTGAGCATTGGCAGGCCGGCCTTTTTTAACTCGCTCAGCCGCACGTCCAGCAGTAGGAAGAAAACAGACAAGGGAGCTACATAGGTAAAAATGGCATCATACACGACCGACGACTCTGTTGCTGAAGGAATGACACCCAGGTTGGCAACCACGGCTGTAAGTATAATAACCAGCAGAGTTGTACCCAGGTGCCTCAAAAAAGTGTTATTCTCCAGCCATTCGCTGATGAGAATATTAACGACAAGAATGGTAAGCACCCACAATGGATTTGACATGCCAGGTTAGTTTTTGTACTTAAAAGTAAAGCAATTGATATTGCACCAGGCTATTTAGGGAAGTTTTAAGTTCAAACCCACGAAAATTCTGATTCCCACCGCTCGTTATTATATTAGAGGCAAGCCAGCAGAAATTTTTAACCCGTTTTATGGAAAACAGCATTAACTATCTTCCTTTATTCGTCATCATGGTGGTAGCCTGGCTGGTACCCATGGCGCTATCATGGGGCCGAGTCACCAAAATTCCGGCGGTCATTGTTGAGATCATTGTGGGCGTTATTATTGGCCCCTATGTGCTCGACTGGATTCACGAAACTCCCTACATGCGATTTCTTGCTTACTCGGGATTCCTGTTCCTGATATTTCTTTCCGGTCTCGAAATTGACCTTGGTGAGATTTATCGGTCGCTACCCAAGAAGATTAGAAAGATAGATCTGATAAGCAATTCAATGCTGCTGGCTATCACCATCTACACAGGATCACTTCTATTTTCAATCCCATTTTCCTGGCTCCTGAATTCCTTTTTTAACACCGATATAGTTTTCTTTTCAATGCTGCTACCCACAGTGGCGCTTAGCATCATTGTCCCCATCATCAAAGCTGATGGCGAGCTTAGTCGAAAATTTGGGAAAATAATCTTAATGGTCGGCGCCATTGCCACTATTATGAGTATCATTCTCATTTCGATCTATTCCGGAATTTTGAAAAATGGGTTTGAGTTCGAGCTTCTTCTTTTTCTCGTCATCTTTGTAGTTTTCTTTGTTGCCTACAAAGCCGGAAGATGGCTTATAGGGATTCGCACCTTTCAAAAACTGCTTTACACCCTTGAACACGCCGCCTCTCAAATCAGAATTCGTGGCACTGTTGCGCTGCTGCTGTCGTTCGTAGTCGTCGCCTATCTTATCAAAACAGAACTGGTTTTAGGTGCTTTCTTTGCAGGCTCACTCCTCTCGATGTTTTTGAACAAACAGCGATCTGCCCTCATGTTCAAACTTGATGGAATGAGCTATGGCTTCTTTATTCCCATCTTCTTTATCATGGTGGGTGTTAACCTCGATATTTCTGCGCTGAGTGAATTCCAAAGATCAATCCCCCTGATCCTATCTATTTTGTTCGGATTCTTTGTCACACAAGTGTTACCTGCCTTTGCCATGGCAAAGATATTTGGGTGGAAAAAAGCCTTGTCGGGCGGCCTTTTGCTTTCATCAAGGTTGGGACTAAGTATTGCCACGGCCCAAATAGGGCTGTCGCTTGGTGTGATAGACCAATCAACAAACTCGGGGATCGTGGCCGCTTCCATCCTTACATCCGTTTTGGCGCCTATGCTTTACAAACTGCTGCACAGCGAAGGCGAGGTAAATTTCAACTTGTATTTGTTTGGGGGCAGCAAAGGAAGCCTCCTCCTTGCGGAACGCCTGAAACTGCATGGACTGAGTCTCTTCACCGTCGTTACCACAGCAGAAGACGTTAATATCCTAAAGGAAAAAGGAATTGATGCGGCGTATGTGCCTAACCTGGACACCTACTATCTGCGCAAATTGAAAATAAGACCAACCGATCAGGTAGTCATTCTGACTGATTCTTTTGCCATGAATAAAAACCTGGCGCTATTCCTTGAAAATGAACTAAACCATAAAAAAATTATCACCCTAACCAAAGACAAGCACTCCACACTCTTTGGTGAAGCTTCGGGCGTAAAGCTGGTCAACCTCGATGACACCCTCGCAAGTCATGTAGAGAACCTGATCATGAGGCCAGACTCCTACCAGGCATTTTCAGACAGTTTTGGGCTGTACAGGGTGGAAGAGATTCTCATGAGCAACTCCCATCACGATAGGGAAAAGGTGAAAAAAATAGCCTTTCCACCTTCGGGGTCTCTGGTGATGTTCAGAAGAAACAATGAAATCTTTATTCCACACGGGGACACACAATTATTGCTGGGCGACGTAATCACGGTGATAGGAAATACCCAGGCGCTCGAAGAATTTCGGAAAATATTGGAGTAATATTTATTCATATACATAAATTCGAGCGATGAAATTAACCTGTAGGGTCGTAGGCACCATCGCTTCCTTTTTTCTTTGTTTTTTTCTCTCAAAACGGGCTGAAGCGCAATTATCGTTCGACCCTCAGCACTCCTTCTTTATTGAGATTCCGTTCGATACCTCGGGTGTTTTTGAAGGCCAGGAAAAGCCCTTCGGAGGCATTTCTGCTATCACCTACTCGGGGCATGAAAACGACTACTACTTGCTCTCCGATGGGCTTCCAGCCAGGTATTACACATTTACCATCGACCCAATAAAAGGCCAGCGCATCGTTTACAAAGACGTGCATTATCTGGCGGAAAGCCAAATTCGTGGTGAAGGAATGGCGCTGGCAGGATCGAAGATGTTTATATCCGACGAGAGGGATATTGATAATGTGGAAAAGACGCTTGTTTGGCAAACCGACGCTTCAGGAAAACTCCAAAACATCAAAGACCTGCCTGCCAAATACTATGGGGAAATGTACGACAATAGCGGCTTTGAAGGGCTTACTATCAGTCCCGATCACAAGAAGCTTTTTCTTGCTATGGAAAGGGCACTGCCAACGAGTGGCTGCAGGAGTATCTTGCCGATTCTTGAGTACTCACTGAGAGATCATAGCACCAAAACATACTGGTATCAAATGCAATGGGATACCAAGGGAAATGGCATTAGCTCTTTGGTGGCCTTAAACGACTATGAATTGCTGGTGATAGAGCGAGACTACCTGAAAGCAGAGGATCGTAATGAGGTAAATATTTACAAGATTACGTTGATCGAGCCGTCCAAAAACAACGACTCCGACTGTCCGCAGTCAGGAGATCCGGTGCTGGTGCCTGAAAAAATATTCTCCTTCACCCAGGACCTGAAGCTGGGTGGCCAACCTTACAAAGTAAACAATATTGAGGGCGCTACTTTCACCCCTGATGGCCAATATCTTTTGCTGGTTTCGGACAACAACTTCGGCAACAAAGGCAACGGCACACCCACTCAGCTGGTAGCTCTGAAGGTGGCTAAGTTGTAGCTTTCAACTTTTTCCTTACTCGTCAACCCTGTTCAACACTGAATCCGGGAAGTAGCGGTTAGTAAGGGCCACCATTTCGTCACCTTTCACAAACATGCTGATGTTGATTTCCTCAGTGTGCTTGCAGCCGCAGGCTCCTAACAATTCGAGTACCGCCTCAATAGTATTGTGATGAAAATTGTAGACTCTTTCGGCTTTGTCACTCACTACAAGGCCTTTCACCAATTCACCATCCTGGGTGGCCACTCCAGTGGGGCAATCGTTCGTGTTACAACGCAACGCCTGAATGCAACCGATGCTGAACATAAACGCCCGGGCAGAATTGCAGATATCTGCTCCAAGCGCTTTCATCCTCAGAATCGAAAAAGCTGTCAGCACCTTGCCGCTGGCAATCACCCTGACCTCTTCTCTCAGCCCGAACTTTTTCAATGTGCTGTGCACAAATATCAGTGCAGGCTCAAGAGGAATACCCACTGAGTCGGAGAACTCAAGAGGAGCTGCTCCCGTACCGCCTTCTGCACCATCAACGGTGATGAAATCGGGCCAAACACCTTCTTCCTTCATTTCCTTGCAAAGTTCAATGAACTCTTCAGTCCGACCCACGCATAGCTTGAAGCCAATAGGTTTTCCGCCTGAAAGCTCCCTTAGCTCAGCAATAAAATGAACCAGTCCTTTGGCATTGCTAAATTTCTTATGGCTAGGGGGTGAAATAATAGTGGTGTGCGGCTTCACTCCTCTGATCTTTGCAATCTCCTCGGTATTCTTTGATCCGGGCAACACCCCACCATGCCCAGGCTTGGCACCTTGCGATAGCTTGATCTCGATCATTTTCACCTGAGGAGTAGCAGCCTTCTTTTTGAATTCGTCCGGGTCAAAGTCTCCATCGTGTGTGCGACAACCAAAGTACCCTGTTCCTATCTGCCAAGTGATGTCGCCTCCACCCTCAAGGTGATAGTGAGAAAGGCCCCCCTCTCCTGTATTGTGATAGAAGTTGCCCTTTTTAGCGCCCTTGTTCAGAGCAAGAATGGCGTTCCTGCTCAGCGACCCGAAGCTCATGGCTGAGATATTGAGCACCGAAGCGCTATAGGGTTGTTTGCAAAATTTGCTTCCAATATCTACCCTCGGAAATTCTTTCACTGGCTCTGTGGCATATATTGAGTGCCTGATGCCTTCGTAGTTCTCATCGTTGATGTTCAGCTGAGTACCAAATGGATGGGTGGCATTAACATTTTTGGCCCTGCGATACACCAGCGCACGGTGATTGCGGCTAAATGGCTTTCCGTCGGTCGATTTTTCAATGAAATACTGCTGAATTTCAGGAGAAATAAGCTCAAAGAGGTAGCGAAAATAGCCCAGGATGGGAAAGTTGCGAAGAATGGTGTGGCTCTTCTGAATCCGATTCATGAGTCCCACAAAACTCAAAGGACCAATCACAATGAAAGCCCACAACATAGGGGGCCAGAAGTAGCTGACAATGCCAATAAAAAGAACAGAGATAACAATGGACCTGTAGAAAAGGTGTCTCATACTGACTAGGGTTGATAGTAAATTCTTAAAGATTGAAATCTTTAGGGAGATTTCACGGAGCTAGCCAATTAATATTTTAAAAATTGTGGTTTCCCACATTAATCCGGCAGCATCCGATGGCGAGGATGCTGCCGGGGGCAATTACTTTGCAGCCGCAATGATCTTATCGAGGTGGCTGTTGAACTTGTCAAGCGTTGCAGCCAAAGTGATTATTTCCTCCTGAGCTTCTGCCCATTCCTCTTGCTCTATAGCTTCTCTCACACCAGGAAGCGTTTTTACGCCATATCCTGTGTAAAAACCTGGCGCATAAATCTCGTGCTTAAACCAATCTCTCCTGGGTAGTCCGCTCTCATCAATTAATGTTCTCTCCGAGCGATAGAGTAACTCATTAACCTTTGCCCATTTGGCAGGTGCTATGCTTCCCGCTTTAAGTAAGCCGTCCAAAGTAGCGGCCTTCTCTTTCAGTTTTGCAAGTGAGGTTTGCAGGGGGCTGAAATTAAGGTAAGGCACTTCTTTAGGTGGCAGAGGCTTGTAATTAGGCTGTTTGGGATCGGCGGCCAGGTCGTAGTAGTTCTGCTTTAACATGCCGTTGATCTTCTCTGCTTCCTTTCTCATTTGCTCAGGCAGCTTCATCACCTCATCGGCATAGGTAGCGACTGTGCTGTAGAAATGATCGAACTCAAAAGGAAGAATATCGGCATTGGCAAGCCTCATGGTCAAGCGCCCGCAGACTTGCGCCAGCACTACACCGTACACCATCCCGGGATCCTGGAACCTTGAATAGTGGTCGTAAGAATCGTAAATCGAATGGTATTCGCCGCCGCCACTTTCACCACCAAAGCCAACGTTGAGCGAGGCGATACCCAAATGCTGAATAAACGGTGTAAAGTCAGAACCTGATCCAAGTGCACTTATTTGAAACCCTTTATGGTCAGGGTTGCCAGAGTTAACTATATCAAACGCCTTTCTTCTCTCTGCCAGTGTCACTCCCTTTTGCGGGTCGGTGACAGAGGCAGCCACCTCACCTACCAGCTCTTCGAGCGTATGAGATCCTCCTGCAAACAGGAATCCCCGACCATTTCCGTCGGTATTGATGTAAGCAACCGCTTTTTCCTTCAGTTCCGCTGCATGGTCCTCAGCCCATTCTGTAGAGCCAATTAACCCTGGCTCCTCAGCATCCCAGCCGCAGTAAACGATGGTTCTCTTTGGCTTCCAACCGCTCTTTGTCAGTTCAGCAACAGCCCTGGCCTCTTCCATCAACGCCACCATACCACTGACTGGGTCGGCGGCACCATTTACCCACGCATCGTGGTGGTTGCCACGAATCACCCATTGGTCGGGAAATTCGCTGCCTTTCATTTTGGCAATTACATTATAGGCCGGCTTGATGTCCCAGTTGAATTCAAGTTTCAGATGAACCTTTGCCGGGCCCGGACCTATGTGATACGTGATTGGCAGGCCTCCTCTCCAGGAAGCCGGAGCTACAGGGCCTCCCAGGGCATCCAGCAGCGGCTTTGCATCACCATAAGAGATGGGAATCACAGGAATTTTAGTCAATGTAGGTGCCGTCTTGATATCGAGCCTTTTTGCGTCTTTCGTGGCACCGACTCCTGGTGTCAAAGGGTCTCCCGGGTACAGCGGCATATCCATCACAGAACCACGCTGAGCGCCATGTTCGCTTCTGTAAGGGCCTTCAGGGTACACATCGCCCTGCACATAGCCATCGTCGGCCGGGTCAGAATAGATGATACAGCCAATAGCTCCTTTTTCGGCAGCCAGCTTGGGTTTGATGCCCCTCCATGAGCCATAGTATTTGGCTATCACAATCTTCCCTTTCACATCTATACCCGCCTTTTCAAGCTCCTCGTAATCGGCTGGCACGCCGTAGTTGACATATACCAGCTCGGCAGTCACGTCGCCATCGGCAGAGTAGGCATTGTACACTGGCAATTGCTCCTTCGTCTGCCCGGAAGTAGCATCTTCTTTCAGCGCTGGCTCCACAAGCCCCGCTTTGAAACGAGTAGGTCCAGTCATTTCCAGCAGCCTCACTTTAGGGGTGGGAAACAGCACATCGTAGCTCACCACCTCAGCCTCATAGCCCCACGATTTAAACATCGCAGCCATAAAATCCGCATTGTCTTTATCATAGGGCGACCCCACGTGGTGAGGCCTCGACGACATGCGTTTTAACCACTGATCGAGGTTCTCAGCCTTCAGCTGCTGATCAAATTTTTTCTCCAGTTCCAGCTCAGAAGCGGGGTCTCTAAAGCCCATAATGGCTTTGTCTTGCGCAAAAGCGCCTGTCATGGACACGCCCAAAGCCACAAGGGATAAAAAAGTAGTAAATCTCCTCATTCGTTTTTTTTCTTTAATATAGAAAGAAAATAACCTGAGAAAGCGGCCTTGTACAATGAAGGAAATATTGCTTGAAGAGTGGTGCTTTTTGGAATAACGATTACCCAACATCTCACAAATGATCAATCCATTTTTGGCGGGCATGAACAAGCGTTCCACCAAAGACCTTAAGCAGGTTATCGCTGAAAGTCAGAAGTATACTGCTGAGGCTATTGAGGCAGCCCTCGTGGTGTTGAAAGAAAGGCAAGTAGAGGTAGATCTGCCCATTGTTGCCACGCAGCCTTTGAGGGAACAAAAAGCTGTAAGAAAAAAGAAGGGGTTTCGGTTTCTGAGGCACTATGTCAGGTTCATTCTTCACCCAGATGTACACGCTATCGAGGCTGGCCTAATAGGTAAGACAATGATTGCCTTGAGGTTTTATGCAGTATCAATTCTCCTGTATCTACCTCTCGTGTACCTACTGCCACTGCTGGCAAAAATCCCCGGGGTCTCCTTCCCAACAAGTAAGCCTATTTTTCCTGGCGAAAGCCTCAATCAACTAGACTTGATCATGTTTGTAATGGTAATGCCGCCACTAGTAGGACTGGTAGAGGAATTTGCCTTTCGGCTTTTTCTCGACCGGTTCAATAAAAAATATGCGTACATCTCATTGTCTATGATTTGCTCGTATTTCATTATTAATACTTTCGCCATGTTACTCTATCCTGACTATTTTGAGAGTACTGGCATTACCGGGCAACTACTTTTCACTTTTATCATGCTGGGAGCATTCTCCGCTATTATTTACATAGCGCTCAGCAATTCTCCGACTGTAACTAAGTTTCTTGAAAACATCTGGGAAACCGATTTCAAAAAAGTATTCTATTTGTCAGCTATCATCTTCGCCGTCTCACATCTTAGAAATTATGACTGGGAGCCCCAAAGCTTTATACTCCTGCCAGTTGTCCTGTTTCCTTACTTCAATTATGCCTTTCTTTTTAGCCTCCTCCGCATTAGGCTCGGAATAGTTTACGCCATAAGCATCCATGCCCTGGTCGATCTGATAGCCGTCCTGATTTTTGTCTCCAAAATGAGTTAATGGGTTGGAGTGGGAATTATTCCTGCATCGTCTCGGTATTCTAACAAAGCATTCATTATATAGTTATTCACATAAACCGTTAACAAAATATTCAAATGGCTAGAATTACATTGGGTGGAAATCCATGCACCACTATTGGCGAACTTCCTGTAGTAGGGTCTTCAGCACCAAATTTTAAATTGGTAAAAGCAGATATGTCGGAGGCATCTTTGTCTGACTTCAAAGGAAAGAAAGTGATCCTTAATATCTTCCCCAGCGTAGACACCAGGGTTTGTGCCACCTCGGTCAGAAAATTCAATAAAGAAGCATCATCATTCGACAATGCAGTCGTTTTATGTATTAGCAAAGACTTGCCATTTGCCGCCAAAAGGTTTTGTGGCGCTGAGGGGCTGGACAACGTCATCACGCTGTCTAACTTCAGAGACGGCAACGCTTTCGGCAAAGCCTATGGTGTAGAAATTATCGACGGTGGGTTCCAGGGGCTCGACGCAAGAGCTGTCGTGGTGATAGACGAAACAGGCAGGGTAGCGTATACTGAACTTGTGCCAGAAATTGGTCAGGAGCCAGATTACGAAGGCGCATTGAAGGCGATTTAAACTATTGGAGACCTGATTGGTCATAAAAAAGGCACCAGAGATAATTCTCCGGTGCCTTTTTATATGTGCTTTTTGAAGCCTTACAGCTCCAAAGCATTGTTCATATTACGAACAGCTGCTGCGCTGGCCTCAAACTTTGTCTTTTCTTCAGCGTTGAGCTTGAAGTCAACTACTTTCTCCCATCCGTTTTTGCCAATAATCACAGGCACACCTACGCAGATGTCTTTTTGACCATATTCGCCATCCAGATAAACCGAAGCGCTCATTAATTTTTTCTGGTCACGCACAATGGCCTCGATCACAGCTGCTCCCGACGCACCCGGAGCGTACCATGCTGAAGTACCCAGCAGGCCAGTAAGCGTGGCGCCTCCCACCATCGTAGCTTTCGACACTTCCTCAAGCTTCTCTGCCGACAGGTAGTTGGATACAGGAGTTGAATTATAAGTGGCCAGGCGAGTCAAAGGAATCATGGTGGTGTCACCATGTCCGCCAACTACAACACCCTGTACGTCATTGGCATTGCAGTTCAGTGCTTCAGCCAACCTGTAGCGGAAACGGGCACTGTCCAATGTACCACCCATGCCAATGATACGATTTTTAGGTATACCGCTCGTTTTAACAGCGAGATAGGTCATCGTATCCATAGGGTTGCTGATCACCACAATGATAGCCTCTGGAGAGTGCTTAAGTACATTTTCAGTTACTGACTTAACAATGCCAGCGTTGGTGCCGATCAACTCTTCACGGGTCATGCCTGGCTTTCTTGGGATGCCCGACGTAATCACCACTACTTTCGATCCGGCTGTTTTGCTATAGTCGCCAGTAGTACCAATGATTCTTGAGTTGAATCCATTAAGGGTTGCACATTGGTTGAGATCCATTGCCTTGCCTTCTGCAAAGCCTTCCTTGATATCGAGGATCACAATTTCATCAGCCAGTTCTTTCATGGCTGCATATTCAGCTACACTGGCCCCCACGTTTCCGGCGCCAACAACGGTAATTTTCATATGTCTATTTTTTTAGGAGTTGAACCATTTAATAATCGGGACAAAGCTATAAAATACAAGCTATTATTCGAACAAGCTTTTGACTAATTGACCTGCCCGGTAGTCAACAAATATGTGCGGCAAATATTTAGCGCCTTTTGTAGGCCAGGCTCAGGTCAAAAAAGCCGAAGTGATTCCGGTAAGACTTCACAAGGTTAGCAGAATAGGCATTGTAAATCTCAGCAAATGAGGTCATCACCTTAGCCCTGATCACCGTGTTATCATTCATGATCTGTAATAAGTTTACTTGCGGAATCACATAAAGTTCGGCATTGTCGCTCACTACAACGGAGGTAAAAATTCGGGTGGCATTTTCAATCACAGTATTGTCTCCAAATGCATCGCCTGGATAGATCCTGGACAGCTCCTCGAATTTATCCTTCACGTCGATGTTCAGCGCTATCTCGCCGCTCTTAATGATGTAAAGGGCATGGCTGGGGTCTCCCCTAAAAAAAACGGCTTCCTCATTTTTATACTGCCTCAGGTACAGATAAGGCACAAACAAGGCCATCTCCTCATAGCTCAATCTTTCGAACAGTCTCACTTTTTGTAAAAAGCCAAAAAGGTTGAGTTCCTCTGAGTTATAAGACTTTCTAAATGGATTCAATATGCTCTTTAACATACACTTAGTTTGTACACCCTGCTTGTGGTAGACGTAATTTTACATCGGTCATCTATTCTTTTGCCAACCACCCAGATCACTTCACCGCCGGACAACAGGACATATACCCTGCTTTTCAAGTTTACTGGAATTTTGGCATCAATCATAAAATCGCTGATGTTTTTTTGGCCGCTCATCCCCAGTGGCACAAAGCTGTCTCCTTCTCTCCAGCGCCGAAGCTCCAAAGGAAACTGCAGGCAGTCGGCATCCAGCAAAGCTACACCCTCCGACCGATCAATGGCGACTGGCATTGCCAACGTTTGGCAGCTGAGCTTTCCGAGCTGAAATACTACCTCTTTGTCATTTACGTCAACGAAGATCGGCTCTTCACCTTCGTGCTCACCTGCCCTGCTTATAATAAGCCGACCCCGGTCCAGGTTGATCTGATGGGTATCGGTGAAAAAAAGTTTGCCGGAAATGCCTTCTCCAATACTCGCTTCCAATTGCTTGAAAGACTTGTATGCCAGCGATGTTTTAGCCTTCAGGTACTCATAGAGGTAAAACATAGAATGCTCTCCGGCTCCCTTCAGTGCTACTTCGGTGTAACCTTCCTTTTCCACCACATGGCTGGCCTGCCAGGCCTCCAGCTCGCCCTTGATGGCAGCGTCAGCGCTCCAAAGCCTGGCCAGCGTGTCCTTCAGGGTAGCCCCCAGAGAAGGATTTAGTTCTTCCAACACCGGCACTACACGGTGTCGCAGCTTGTTTCGCTCGTAGGCATCTTTGGCATTCGAGGCATCCTCTCTCCACTTCAGGGCCAGTGCACCAGCTATTTCTCTTATTTCTTCGCCTGTAAATGCCAGCATAGGCCTGACAAAGTGATCTCTGGCCGGTGTGATGCCGGAAAGGCCCCGAAAACCAGTCCCGTGTGTGAGGTTGAGCAAAATGGTTTCCAGCGCATCATTGACGTGGTGTGCCGTGGCAATTTTAGCGTTACCTTGTTGCTCACTTAGTGTTGAAAAATATCCGTACCTAAGCTCCCTTGCCGCCATTTGAATCGACAGGCCGTTTTCCTCAGCGAAAGCTGTGGTATCAAAAGAGGTCGAAAAAAATTGCACCTTCCATTCATTGGCCAATTGCTTTACAAAGTCCTCATCGCCATCGGAAGCTTCACCTCTCAACTTAAAATTGCAGTGCACAACACCGAAAGGCTGTCCAAGCGCCACCATTAACCTCCCCATCACCACCGAATCTACTCCTCCGCTGATCGCCAGCAAAATCTTTTCCTTTGCACCAAAAAGACCATGCTTCCCGATAAAAATTCTTAATTCATGGAGTTTTTTTTCGATATCCATACCGCATTTGATGGCCCTGCCGTTTAAGCAGCTATAGGAACTTTACGCAAGTAAAGGTTCTTTCTCTATTTTTGCCACGGACTAACAAAAACAATGAGGCAATTCTCTTTTCAAATACTCATATCCTTTCTCTTCCTGCTGGGCATCTCGGATCTCGCCCAGGCGCAGCGCAAGGAAAAGCTTAAGTACAAGGCAGAGCATGGCATGGTGGTGAGAGACAAAGCTGGCTCTTATGAAAAGCTGTGGGAAAATGTGACCTTCTCACAGAAAAACACCATCATCTACTGCGACTCAGCGGTGATGCTAAAATCCAGCAACTCCATGGAGGCTTTTGGGCACGTAAGAATTGTTGACAACGATACAGTGACCATTACCGGCAACAAGCTCTTTTACGACGGCAACACCAGAAAGGCGCAGATGCGGGAAAATGTGGTGTATACCAGCGGCGAAAACAGGCTTTACACCGACTTTCTGGACTACGAAATGGACACCCGTGTGGCCAACTACTTTAACAATGGTAAGCTGGTAGATTTGAATAACACACTTTCAAGCCGCCGGGGCTATTTCTATGGTTTTGAAGACCGGGCCACATTCTATGGCAAGGTCGAACTGCTAAGCCCGGAGTACACATTACATTCCGACACACTACGATACAATACCATTACCAAAATTGCCATAACCGATGGGCGTACGGAAATCATCACCTCCGACAGCACCATGCTATATTCGAAAGGTGGTGAGTTCAAAACCATTCCCGAGCAGTCTTCATTTATCAAAGGACAAATCGACACCAGAGACTATATCCTGGAGGGTGATGAGCTATTTTTTGATGACATCAACAAGTTCTACACAGCCACAGGCCATGTGAAAATGACAGCAAAAAACAACGATGTCATCATCACCGGAGAAAAGGGGGTTTACTGGAGAAACAAAGGTTTATCGAAGGTATTTGGCAACCCGGTGATGAAAAAGATGATGCAGGCAGACACTTTTTACCTGGCTGCCGACACACTTATTTCCATCGAAGACAATGTGGACTCCCTGAAGAGAATCCTGGCCTATAACCATGTCAGAATGTTCAGGTCTAACTTGCAGGGAAAAGCGGATTCACTGGCCTACTTTATTGCCGATTCCGTCATCACATACTATTTCGATCCTGTGCTGTGGAACTTCAAAAACCAAATAGAGTCTGACACGATCAGCTTGTATTTGAAAAACAACGTGGTCGACGAAATGTATATGCAAAAGGATGCATTCATTGTCTCGCAAGATACCCTCAAGCAGTTTAACCAGGTAAAGGGCAGGAACATGAGGGCTTACTTTGCCGATAATGCTATCAAGAGAGTGGATGTAAACGGCAACGGAGAGAGCATATACTTTGTGCTGAGCGATGGCGACAGTTTGCTGATGGGCATGAACCGGATATTGTGCAGTAACATCACCATGCGGTTCAAAGGAAATGAGCTGAACAATATTTCGTTCTATATGAAACCGGAGGCCACCTTTTACCCTCCTCACGAGATCACGCCTGAGCTCACAAGGCTGGGTGGATTTGCCTGGCGGGCAAGTGAAAGGCCAACACTCCAGCAGGTGCTTAGTCCTGTTCCTCCGGAAGAAATTGCAACCGATAGTTTGGGCAATCCTATCGAGAAACCTTCTCCTTCAAAACCTGTCCAAAAAAGTGGATTGAGTGCAACCTCCGGTGCGGCCAAAGGTGCGGCGGGAGGTTCACCAAATAAAGCAAGCGGCACCCTACCCTCTAAAACGGCCGTTCCAACAAAAAAACCCAACCTTAACGGCACTTCTGGTGTCAAAAAGAAAGAAAACAGCCAACAATAGATTGGTAATTAGCTGACCATCACTTAATTTTGCGAGCTTATGTTCAAAACCCGGCTTTTAGTAACGCTTTTATACCTTTCTATAGGTTTCATCACGGTTTCTTGCAGCGAATTTCGAAAAATCCAGAAGAGCACTGACTGGAAAAGGAAATATGATGCTGCCATGAAATATTACGAGGAGGAGGAATACTACAAAGCCAATGTGCTTTTTGAAGATATCATTCCTATCATTAAAGGAACCAAAGAAGCTGAGCTGGCGGAATACTACTATGCGTATTCCTACTATTATCAGAAGCAATACATATTAAGCTCCCACTATTTCAAAACCTTTGCCACCACCTACGCCAGGAGTGAGCATGCCATGGAAGCGCAATATATGAACGCCTACTCGCTGTACCTTGAGTCGCCGGTAACCGACCTTGACCAAAGCAGCACCTATGAGGCCATTGCCTCTATGCAAACTTTCATCAACAAGTATCCGTACAGCGAATACAAAGATAAATCGCAGCAGATCATTGATGACCTTCAGCTTAAATTAGAGAAAAAGGCTTTTGACAATGCCCGCCTGTACTACCAACTAAGGAGGTACAAAGCAGCGGTGGTTGCATTCAATAACTTTGAAGTAGATTTTCCTGACTCTGAGTTTAATGAAGAGGGGTCGTTCCTTCGTATTAAATGTCAGTTCGAATATGCTCAGCAAAGTATTCCGAGCAAGCAGGAGGAACGATACAGAGAAACAATTGTTTATTATCAGAAATTTATAGACAAGTTTACAGAGGGTAAATTTGTACGTCAGGCCCAGGACATGTATACCATCAGCCTGGAGCAGGTACGTGAATTATCAAGTATTTCAAGTAACTAAGATATGGCAGTTAACAAAACAAATTCGCAGGCATCGATTATCACTCGTGATAATGCACAACTGGCTAAGCCCACAGGTAATATTTATGAGTCTGTAGTAATAGTTGGTAAGAGAGCCAGACAACTTTCTGCAGAAATGAAGGAGGAGCTTAGCAACAAGCTGGCTGAATTCGCTTCTACAGTTGACAACCTGGAGGAAATTTTCGAGAACAGAGAGCAGATCGAAATCTCTAAGTTCTACGAGAAAATGCCTAAGCCAACCATCGTGGCAACGGACGAATTCCTGGAAGGAAAGCTTTATTTCAGAAGAAACGAAGAAGAGGAAACAGCTTAATTAGCTTTTCCTTCAACCAAATTCATTTCGAATAACCTGAAAAGCGTTAATTTGAAAGTGAAGCGGCTGAAAGTGACCTTTGGTTATGAATTTGGCCGCTTCATAGTTTTTCAATTACATTAACATGCTTCAAGGTAAAAAAATCCTTCTGGGTGTTTGTGGCAGCATTGCCGCTTATAAATCGGCTCTTCTTACCCGTTTACTCGTTAAACAAGGCGCAGAGGTGCAGGTACTTCTCACAGCCGACGCCAAAAATTTTATTACCCCCCTTACACTTTCCACGCTTTCGAGGAAGCCAGTTTATTCGGACTTCTTTCACTCTACCGACGGCACCTGGAACAACCATGTAGAGCTTGGCCTATGGGCCGACGCCATGGTAATAGCGCCAGCAAGTGCCAATACGCTGGCAAAAATGGCCAATGGCATTTGCGATAACCTGCTGCTGGCCACCTACCTCTCTGCCCGCTGCCCAGTATTCTTTGCGCCTGCCATGGACCTCGACATGTACAGGCATCCATCCACCACCGCCAATATCGACTCGCTGCTCTCTTACGGCAATAAGCTCATCAACGCCGAGGATGGCGAGCTCGCCAGTGGCCTGAGCGGTGTAGGCAGGATGGCGGAACCCGAGCACATCGTGCAGCACCTCGAAGAGCACTTCAGCAAAGCCCAGCGCCTGGCAGGAAAAAAGGTGCTCATCACTGCTGGCCCAACCCATGAAGCCATTGATCCTGTTCGTTTCATTGGAAACCATTCTACGGGCAAAATGGGATTCGCACTGGCTGAGCGATTTGCCAGTCAGGGAGCGACAGTGGAAGTGGTGAGTGGCCCCTCTACCCTTTCTTCCACTCATGCGGCCATTCATGTCACCAAAGTTCATTCAGCAGAGGAAATGCTGGAAGCCTGCGAGGCAAAGTTTGACAATGTCGACATCGCCGTGTTTGCTGCCGCAGTGGCCGACTACCGCCCCGACACACCTGCACAGGAAAAAATTAAGAAGAGCAACAACACGCTTACTTTGCACCTGGTAAAGAACCCGGACATTGCCGCCACACTCGGTAAAAGGAAGAAAAAGCAATTTACTGTCGGCTTTGCTTTGGAAACTACCAACGAAATAGCTTATGCAAAGGAAAAGCTGCACAAGAAAAACTTCAATCTCATCGTTCTTAATTCATTGAAAGACCAGGGAGCGGGATTTGCCCACGATACAAATAAGATTACTATCTTAGACCATGATGGAAGCAGCACATTTGACCTTAAATCTAAACAGGAAGTGGCCAATGACATTGTTGACGTGGTTTGCAAAAAAATGGGCTTATAGCCTGGCAATAGCATTCGCTTTGTTTGCAACAGTGAGTGCCAATGCCCAGGAGCTCAACTGCAAAGTGACCGTGAACGCCCAGCAGGTGCAAACCACAGAGCGCCGTATTTTTTCTGATATGGAGCAGGCATTTACCCAATTCTTCAACACCCGTAAATGGACCAACGACGTTTACAAGCAAGAAGAGCGGATCAACTGCAACATCATCATCAACATGGAGGAAATGCCCTCCGTTGGCAACTTCAAGGCAGCTGTTCAGGTGCTGTCGGCCCGGCCCGTGTATAATTCGGGGTACGAATCGCTTGTTTTCAACTTTGCAGACAGAGACTGGCAGTTTGACTACACGGAGTCGCAGCCGTTGCAATTCAACGAAAACGCCTTTACCAGTAACATCACGTCGATGCTGGCCTACTATGCCTACATCATCCTGGGCATGGACTACGACACCTACTCGAAGATGGGAGGCACACCTTATTTCGAGAAGGCGTTTCTAATTGTTAACAATGCCCAGCAGTCGGGTGCTGTTGGTTGGGATCAGTTTGGAAACAACAGGAACCGATATTGGCTCACAGAAAACCTGATGAACGCTGCGATGATCCCCCTGCGTGAAGCAGCTTACGACTACCACCTGAAAGGCCTCGACCTGTTTCAGGAAAAGCCAAACGAGTCCCGGGTTGCGATGCTCGAGACACTAAAAAAAATCCAACAAGTAAAAGCCGTAAGGCCCAACAGTATTTACCCCATCGCTTTCATGGATGCCAAACTGGATGAACTGGTAAATATATACTCACAAGGAGATAGGTCGGTTCGTCAACAGGCTTACGACATTCTGACCAAACTCGACCCGGGAGAAAACGACAAACTTCAGGCAATCATCAAGAATTAAGAGCTTGAAATGAGCGATTCTTTTAAAGAATTCTCCTACCATCTCGGCATTCAAAACATTTAAACTTATATTTTTGACTTCCTTAACCTTAGGACTACGGGAAGTAACCGGCAACTATGTTAAAACACCTGCTCATTAAAAACTATGCACTCATTGAACACCTGGAGATGACACCATCGTCCAGGCTGAACATGATTACAGGTGAAACTGGCGCAGGTAAGTCCATTATGCTGGGTGCTGTTGGCTTGCTGCTGGGCAACCGGGCAGATACGAAGTCACTCTACAATGAAAATGAGAAGTGCGTAGTGGAAGGCTCTTTTGATGTTTCTGCCTATAAGTTGGCCCCGCTTTTTGAGGAGAACGAGCTTGACTACGAAGCAGTAACACTGATCCGAAGGGAAATTAGCCCGTCAGGTAAATCGAGAGCCTTTGTGAACGACACACCGGTTACGCTGGATGTGCTCAAGTCGCTGGGCGATCATTTGATGGACATCCATTCGCAGCACGACACGTTATTGCTGGCCTCCAATAAGTTTCAGCTGGGCGTGATTGACGCCTATGCCGGCAGCCAATCGCTGATAGATAGCTATGTTGGCTTTTTCAAAAGCTTCAGGAAGAAAAAGAAAGCTTACGACCAATTAGTGAATGAAAGCACTGAGTTGCAAAAGGAAGCGGAGTACAACCTGTTCCTTTACACCGAGCTTGAAAAGGCAGCACTGAAAGCAGACGAGCAGCAACAATTGGAAGATGAGCTCGCTACTTTGGAGCATGCCGAAGAAATTAAGCTAAGGCTCAATGAAAGCCTGCAGCTGCTTAGCGAGGCAGAATTCTCTATTGAAAGCCAGCTGGCGCAGGTAACGCATGCCCTGTCTGCTGCTGGTAAGTTCTCAGGAAAAATCAATGCCCTCAGAGAGCGGCTGGAAAGCGCTGTGATTGAGCTACAGGACATTGGCGAGGAAATAAAAAAAGAAGACGATCAGATTGAGTACGATCCTGAGAAAATACAATTGACAAAAGAGCGGGTTGATTTGATCAACCAGCTCCAGCAGAAGCACAGAGTGGCCTCTATTGAAGAGCTGCTCGTTATTCAGCAAAACCTTGAAGCCAAGGTGAGACTTGTCCAAAATATGGACGACACGCTCACAGATGCCAAAAACGAGCTTGATGAAGCGGAAAAGGAATTGGCGTTGGCGGCCACTAAATTGACTGAGCATAGACAGTCTGCTTTTGCCGGATTCTCGAAGGCAGTAGTGGAGATAGTGAGAGAGTTGGGTATGCCTTTGGGATCTTTCGAGGTCAGCCACAAGCTGGTGCCCCCAACAGAGTCAGGTGTTGATGAAATTGGTTTCCTTTTTAGCGCCAACAAGGGCATTACCCCAAGGGAGCTCAAGGACGTAGCCTCTGGTGGTGAGTTTTCACGGCTCATGTTTGCTATCAAATACATTCTCACAGACAAAACTGCCTTGCCTACCATCATCTTCGACGAGATTGACACGGGTATATCCGGCGAGATCGCCAACAAGATGGTAGGGATGATGAAAACCATGGCCATGAAGCACCAGGTAATTTCTATTAGTCACCTGCCCCAGTTTGCTGCCAAAGGCGATGCTCATTATTTTGTTTACAAAGACAATAGCAGCGATAAGGCAGTGAGTAAAGTAAAACTGCTAGCAGAGGAAGAGAGGGTAAATGAAATTGCCAAGATGATTGCCGGTGCCTCCCCTACTGCGTCTGCGCTGCAGAATGCCAGGGAACTGCTGCAACAGGATTGAGTTAAATTTTTCTATTTTTGCCCATATTACATTCGCTTAAAACAAGAACTATGGCTTATAATCTATTAAAAGGAAAAAGAGGTATTATTTCTGGGGCATTGGATGAGAACTCCATTGCCTGGCACGTGGCCGAAAAAGCCCATGCCGAGGGTGCAACTTTCACGCTGACGAATGCACCAATTGCCATGAGAATGGGCAAAATAAACGACCTGGCCAAGGCCTGTAATGCTGAAATCATTCCTGCTGATGCCACGTCTGTGGAAGAACTGGAAAACCTTTTCAGCAAATCGACCGAGATATTGGGTGGGAAAATTGACTTCGTGCTACACTCTATCGGTATGTCACCTAATATCCGCAAAGGGAAGTCGTACGGCGAACTGAACTACGACTGGTACCAGAAGTCCATTGATATTTCTGCTCTTTCCTTTCATAAAATGATGCACGTGGCTGAGAAGCAAGACGCACTGAACGAATGGGCGTCTATCGTTGGCTTGTCCTATATAGCTGCACAGCGCACCTATCCTTTTTACACCGATATGGCCGATGCCAAAGCTGTGCTGGAATCCATTGCCAGAGGCTACGGATACAGACTGGGCAAAGCGAAGAACGTGAGGGTGAATACGATCTCTCAATCGCCGACAAAAACGACTGCTGGGTCAGGTATCGATGGTTTCCAGAGCTTTTATGATTTTGCTGACAAGCAGTCGCCATTGGGCAACGCTCCAGCTGGCGCATGTGCCGACTATTGCATTTCCCTTTTCTCAGACCTTACCCGCATGGTAACGATGCAGAACCTCTACCATGATGGTGGATACTCCAGCACTGGTATATCTGAAGAAGTGATAGAAATGTTCAATAAGTAATTGAAATAGCATTGTGTATACGGAACGTCATGCCTGCGAAAGCAGGCATCTCCGTTTTAACACCTTAACATTGCGAAATTGCCTCCTTTGAAAGCAAGTTGAAACTTACCTTAAGATAGCAGAACATCAGTGATCACCTTCCCCAACGCCAAAATCAACCTGGGACTTCAGATCCTTCGCAAGAGGTCTGACGGCTATCACGATATTTCCAGCCTTTTTCTACCTATCCCGCTTCAGGATGTGCTGGAACTAGTTGAAGCCAAGTCTCTGTCATTTACATCCTCAGGTTTGCCCATTCCGGGCAGCAGCGACGACAACCTTTGCCTGAAAGCCTATCACCTGCTCCAAAAGGACTTTGAGTTGCCGCCTATCAGCATCCATCTCCACAAAGCTATTCCCATGGGTGCCGGTCTTGGCGGCGGCTCTGCCGACGGCGCTTTTATGCTGGTGATGCTCAACAAGAAGTTCGGACTGGGACTGATCGACACACAGCTGGAAGACTACGCCGGGCAGCTGGGCAGCGATTGCCCTTTCTTTATAAAAAACCAACCGGCCATTGCTTCCGGAAGAGGTGCTGAGCTCAGTAGCTTTCCTTTAGACTTAAAGGGGCATTATCTCCTTCTGGTGTTTCCCGGCATTCACATTGGCACCCGTGAAGCCTACGCTGGTGTAACACCCAACGATCAGCAAAAAGCCATCACGGAAGTATTATCAATGCCTCTCTCTTCATGGAAGGATGTGCTGGTAAATGATTTTGAGCAATCTGTCTTTCCCAACCACCCCTCTCTGAGGGAAATAAAGGAAAAGCTTTATGCCGACGGGGCGGTGTATGCCAGCATGACTGGATCTGGCTCAACGATGTACGGGATTTTCGAAAACAAGCCAAAGCTGAAACTGGCAAATGAAATGAATAGCTGGACAACCATGCTCTGATCACCTCAGCACATCTGTCTCCAAGGCCTTTCTTTCATAATACCTGTTGATCCAAGGGTATACCAACACAGAAGACAAAATAACAAGTGTGCCGAGGTAAAATCCTGGTTTCATTTTCTCCTGTTCTCCAAAAATCAACAATGCCAGAATGATGCCGTAAATAGGTTCCAGATTAACGGCCAGGTTGACTGCAAATGCCGGAATTCTCTTCATCAGTTTCACCGACTCGGAATACGCATACACGGTGCAGGCGAGCGCCAAAATGATCAGCCAGAGTAAATCATATCCTTGTAGCCCAAGTTGAACGCCATCTGAAAAGAAAGCACCATAAATCGGAAAGAACAGTGCTATGCTCACTGTGGCTCCAATCATCTCGTAGAACGTGACGGTAAAGTGGTAGTGCCGCTGCGTAAACTGAGAGTTGATGACAGTGAAAACGGCGGCGAGAAACGCCGAGACTATAGCAACGAAAAGGCCCCAGGCATATTTGAACTCTACATTGAAAATAATAACGATGCCCACTATCGCCATCAGCCCCAGCACAACTTCGAAGCCTTTCACTCGTTTTTTGGTCATGAGAGGTTCCAAAAGACTTGTCCATAACGAAATGGTGGCAATTCCAGCCAGGCAAACAGAGATATTGGAAAGCCGGGCGGCAGCAAAGAAAAGTATCCAGTGTACCCCAATGATAACGCCCGTCGCCAGTGTTTTAACTATGTCCAGTGTGCCGATAGCGAAGCTCTTTTTTCCAACCAACAGCATGACGCCCAGTGCGATGGCGGAAATGAATGTGCGGTAAAAAACCAGCTCTACCGACGGCATGCTGACAAGCATACCCAGTATGGCGGTAAAGCCCCATAAGAAAACGATGAAATGAAGCTGCAAATAGTCTTTGGTGTACTGGCTCGTCATCGGGGAAGTGTGAAATACATGAGCCCGCCTATAGTACCAAACACGATATTAGGCAGCCACACTGCCAGGATAGGATCCATTGACCCAGCCTCTGCCACTGCCCGTGAAAAAGTATAAAAAATGATGTAAAGAAAGGCCAGCGCAAAGCCCAAAGCGATGAGATAGCCTGTGCCTCCTCTCGACTTGCGTGCCGAAACAATCACTCCTATAAAAGTGAGGATGATGACAGCGAACGGCTGCATATAGCGAATGTACTTCTCAATCTTATAAATCACTACGTCTTCGGCTCCCCTGGCTGTTTGTAGCTGAATGTGCTCCTCCAACTCATTCATGTTCATCGTTTCCTGGCGGCCGTAGTTGTTGGCAAAGTCAGCCGGCGACAGACTTAAAGTCGTGTCAAGTTGGGTACCAGCGGTTATTTTCTCCTCAAAACCATCAATCTCCCGAAGCTGCCAGTTGATTACCTTCCACTTGTGAGTAGTAGAATCCCAATCCATTCGGTTGGCCACCAGTTTGGCCTTCATCTGATCCCCCTCTATCTTCTCAAGCGTTACTTTGTAGGCCACGTCCGAGCTGTTATTATAGCTCTGTAGGTACAGGTAGGTGTCATCTCCCACTTTCATGTGAATATCTCGCTCGACAAAATAAAAGGCCTTTTTCACATAGGCCACCTCGAATCCAATTCTGAATTTATTGGCATTGGGAATAATGTAGCCGTTGAAAAAGAAAGTGAGTATGGCAACAAGAATAGCGCCGATTGCATAGGGCACAAGCATGCGTTTGAAGCTGATGCCGCTGGCCAGAATAGCAATTATTTCTGTTCGGGCGGCCATATTGGCGGTAATGAATACCGTGGCTATGAAGACGGTGATGGGGGTGATTAAGCTGGCGAAAAAAGGAAAAACAGTGAGGTAGTATTTGAAAATAATGAGCGCATCCAGTCCATTCTTAATGAACTTGTCATTCTTTTCAGTGAAGTCGATTACGCAGATGACAGACACAAGCATTACCATCACAAAGAAGAATGTGACCAGGAATTTCTTGAGAATGTATTTGTCGATCAGCTTCATTTCACTACAAGCGGTGGCTTACTTTCTTCACCATAATATCTTTCCAGCTGGCAAAAGTGCCGTCGATGATTTTTTCCCTTGCCGCATTAACCAGCCAAAGATAAAAAGTAAGATTGTGAACCGTAGCTATTTGTGCTCCCAACATTTCCTTGCTCATGATAAGGTGGCGCAGGTAAGCCCGGGAATAGAAGGTGCTGGCATATCCACCAACTGTTGCATCAATGGGCGAAAAGTCATCTTTCCATTTCTCATTCTTAATATTAATAATCCCCTCAGAAGTAAACAGCATGCCGTTTCTGGCGTTTCTGGTAGGCATCACGCAGTCGAACATATCCACACCCAGGGCAATGCACTCCAGAATGTTGGCTGGTGTGCCCACTCCCATCAGATAACGGGGTTTGTCGGCAGGTAGTATATTGCAAACAAGGTCTGTCATTTCGTACATAAACTCAGCGGGCTCCCCCACCGACAGACCACCAATGGCATTGCCATCCATGCCTCTGGAAGCTATGTACTCCGCTGAAATCGTACGGAGCTCCTTGTCCACGCTGCCCTGCACAATAGGAAATAAAGCCTGCTCGTGACCGTAAAGCGGCTCCGTTGTTTTCAGGTGGCTGATGCATCTGTCCAGCCAGCGGTGGGTCATCTCCATCGATTTTTTCGCATAGTCCAACTCGCAGGGAAACGGAGGGCACTCGTCAAAAGCCATGATAATGTCAGCGCCAATGGTGCGCTGAATGTCCATGACATTTTCAGGCGTAAAAAGGTGATTGGAGCCGTCGATGTGCGATTTAAACTTAACGCCCTCTTCTGTGATTTTGCGTTGATCGGCCAGTGAATAAACCTGATACCCGCCGCTATCGGTAAGGATTGGCCCTGTCCAGCCATTGAAGCCATGGAGCCCACCGGCAGGTTTTAAAATATCCAAACCTGGCCTGAGATAAAGATGATAGGTATTGCCAAGGATGATTTGAGCTTTGATGTCCTCCTTCAACTCCCGCTGGTGCACGCCCTTTACGGAGCCTGCTGTGCCCACCGGCATGAAGATGGGGGTCTGAATCTCACCGTGCCCTGTGCTTAGCTGCCCGGCCCTTGCTTTCGATCCTTTGTCTGCGGCTTGAAGTTTAAATTGCATTCCTTTTTAAAAACAGGTGCAAAAATAGCGTAATAATTGGCAATAGAGAGAGAATGCGATGCAAGTATCGTCGCTAATCCCAACTCGCAAGCCTAAGACCCATATACCATCCCTACGGGATTCTGATTTGTCGCTAGTTTCCTTCCTATCGACCTTTATGTCGTCCCTAACGGGACTTTGGATACTGTGAAAATATGATCGGGAATCAAATAGTTTGCGGAACTCCACAAGGATGCTTCATGCCTAATCTGAGCATTAGAGTCAGACTTACACCCAATTTATAATAAACCTAGTCCCATCGGGACGCTACATCGGTAGTCCCATCGGGACGGCATATTGGTCGCCCAAGGGGCGAAAAAAGGTCCATCGAATCCCGTAGGGATGGCATATTTATTATATTTAAATCATGCCAAACACCTACACACAAATCCATCTTCAATTTTTTTTTCGGTAAAATACAGACAGGGATTAATTGAAAAGGCATGGAAGGATGACTTGTATAAATACGTAACGGGCGCATTCAATCTTATGATCATAAAATGCTTGCTATTAACGGTGTGGAAGATCATATCCACATTTTGATAGGCATGAGACCTACCCAATCTCTTTCTGACCTTTTGCAAGACATAAAATCAGGCTCTTCCAAATGGATCAATGATAACAAGCTGACCAAGCGGAAATTCGCCTGGCAAGAAGGATATGGAGCCTTCTCATACAGCAAGTCCCATGTTCCTAATGTTATAAGGTATATCCATAATCAAGAAGAGCACCATCGAAAAAAGAGCTTTCTGGAAGAATATGAGGAATTTCTCAAGAAGTTCGAAGTGGATTATGACCGGCGCTACATTTTCAAAGAGCCAGAATAGCCTCTGGCAGAGAGAAGAACTATATGCCATCCCTACGGGATTCTAATTTGTCGCTGGTTTGCTCCCAATCAACCTGTATATCGTCCCGATGGAACTAGTCTGCCGAGAACCAGTCAGTCAAATCCCATCGACAATACATATTGGTAACCTAGGCTCGACACACTATCTTCGCCAATGCAAAGCACCTACGACAGCATGACCATCCAAACCTACGCCACCTACGAAGAGCTCTCCCGCAAGACAGCTGATCTGATCATTGAAAGCGTAAAAGATAAACCCAATCCACTCGTCTGCCTGGCTTCCGGACATACACCTATTGGGGTATTCAAATGCCTTGTGGAAGATGTGAAGGCTGGCAAGCTGGATGTCTCCAACTGGACTTTCGTGGGACTTGACGAATGGAACGGCATGAACGGTTCCACCAAAGGCTCTTGCCGCCAGATGATGGATGAAGACCTGTTCGAACCATTAAGCATTCCTGAAAATCAGATCGTCTTTTTTGATGGCACCCAACCCAACGTGCAGGATCAGTGCGATAAAGTGAATGAGCTGATTCACCAACACGGAGGCTTGGATGTGATGCTGGTTGGAATAGGCCTCAATGGCCACATTGGCATGAATGAGCCGGGCACGGCCTTCGACACTTTTGCCCACATTAGCCAACTGGCAGAAGAAACCATCACGGTGGGACAAAAATACTTCCCGGGAGAAACGAAACTCTCCACCGGCATCACCATGGGATTGAAGCATTTTCAGGAAGCCAGGCTGCCCATCATTATGGCCAATGGAGAAAAGAAAGCGGACATTATAGCTAAAGTAGCCGCCTCACAACCAATCGAGAGTCTGCCCGCCAGCATTGTGCATATGACTCCGCAGGCATATATAATGGTGGATAGAGCAGCTGGTAGCTTACTATAGAAAAGGAACCTAAGCTAGCTCAAACAAGTTGATTAAGCTCTTTTTTAAACCGTCTTGTTCAGTTTGATTGAGCCTCCCCAACCGTCCGATCACCAAGGCTTTATCAATCGTCGTTATCTTTCTCAACCGAACCAACGAAGCCTTCTTGAGTCCATTCTCTAAAGTTGGGGACAACTCCACGTCAAATTCTTCTTTCCATCTCAACTGAGTCGTGATAAATGACACAGTTATATCTGAATCAGATTCCAAAAGGACTAATGCTGGACGAGTCTTCGCACCCGATAAATCTGTGAAAGGAAAGGGGGATAAGAACGATATCGCCCCTGGTCACTGGTACTTTTCTTTTAAGTCATCGACTGAATAAAGCTCTTCTTCCTCCTCAAGAAACTTAAATGCTACCGAATCACTGGCTAGTTTCTGTATTCCTTCAGTGATTACCGCTTCATCAATCCTGTTTAGTAAAAATTCTGCAAAGTCCGACACCTCTCTAAGCTTCTGGTCAGGTAGCTTATTAAGATTTTCCATGGTTCTTTTTATCAATACCTCTCGTGTCATCACAACTCAATTTAAGACTAAAATACTTAAAATCTTATTTGAATCCATCTCACCCACCCAACCGCTCCATCAATTTATCTTTATAAGTCAGCCCTACCGGCAGCATCTCCTCTCCCACTTTCACCTGATTGCCTTCCAGATACTGAATCGCCTGTAGAGAAACGACGAAGGATTTATGTAGCCTGATGAATTTGCTTGGTGGCAGTCCATCTTCAATGTTTCTTAAGGTCTCATTGGTGATCAATACTTTGTCACGGGTGTATACCTTCACATAATCACCAATCGACTTAAAATAAAGAATATCTTCCAGCCCTATTTTGTGAAGCTTTTTATCAGCCTTGACTACAAAATAGTCCGCCTCCAGCTTTCTTCCTGAGGCCTGCAAATAACTCTCAACTTTGCTGACCGCCTTCAGAAAACGTTCGAAGGAGCACGGTTTCAGCAGATAATCGACAGCCTCCACCTCAAATCCCTCTACAGCAAACTCAGGATAGGCAGTGATGAACACAATGGCTGGTGGCTTTGCTAACGACTTCACCAGGCTGATGCCCGACAGCTTGGGCATGTTGATATCAAGAAAAATCAGATCAATGGGCTGACTCCTGATCATCTCAGCGGCCTCCAGCGCATTGCTGCACTTAGCCGCCAGTTCCAGCTGAGGCGCATCGTTCACATAGCCTTCAATTACCTCTTGCGACAGCGGTTCATCATCCACAATAAGGCACCTGAGTTTCATCGTAGTTCTATTGTTAGGTTTACTTTGTACTCTTCTTTCCCTTCATTCAACTCCAGCGTATAACGGTCTTCATATATCAATTTCAGCCGCTTTTTTACATTTTCCAGCCCAATGCCTCCGTATTTTCTCTGCTCCACATCGTCAATGCTACCCATATTGTTCCGACAGGTGAAATTGACAAAATCGTCCCCGACTTCCATTTTTACATCAACATAGGAATCGCCTGTCTCACCTTTTACGCCATGCTTGAAACTGTTTTCAACAAATGGAATAAACAACAATGGCGCAATTTGCAGTTCTCTTGCCTCGCCAGCTACTTCGAATGATATGCTGGCATGGTGATCGGATCGCAGCCGTTGCAGATTGATGTAATTTTCAATAAAAGCTATTTCCTTTTCAAGCGGCACCTTCTCATCTTTTGCCTCATAAATCATATATCGCAAAACCTCTGATAGTTTGAGTATAGAGGCTGGCGTTTTCTTGTCTCCCTTTAGCGACAGACCATACAGGTTATTCAGGCTGTTAAACAAAAAGTGCGGGTTCACCTGCGACTTAAGGGCTTCCAACTCAGCATTGAGCTTTTCTTGGCGGGTCTCTGCCAGTTTGGTCCTCGCCTCGGCCAGCTGAAACCATCCCTTCGAAAGCTTCAGCAAGGTGCTCGCCCCCATGTATACTGCGAAAAACTGAATGATGTCCACCAACTCGTAGTAGCTAATGAAGTAATAGCCCGGCAGAAGAAAATCAACAAGGTAATCGAAAAACCAGATATTAAGCTGGCTAAACACCAGGGTGGAAAGACCGACTAAAGCGATGTAAAAAAAGTACCTACCCTTGTCCAATAGGTTCGGGATGAGTACCAGAAGGTTGAGATAGACGGGCATGATCAGGGTAAAATGAAACAATCCGTCATAGATGTAGTCGATGTTACGAATTTCACTGTCAGTCGAAAAGATCCTCAGCAGCACATAAAAAGAAAGTACCCAAAAGGCCAGGTGCTGCACCGGCCGATTGGATAGGATTCTTTTGAGGACTGTGTTGTTTTCAGCCATAAAGTTTAACGCTTTCGTACGAAAACATCAGGTTGAACATAAGCCTGAGGGTCGCTTTGGTATTTAAGCAGAAACTTCTGAAGTTCCTGAGTGGAGGCAGTAAGCACAATCTCAGCATCACCATACAACGTCAGCTTTTCGTGAGAAATCCGAATTTGGTTGTTCTTTATGAGGTCGCTCACCCACTCACCGTTGATTTGAGACAGGAAAAGCGAGTCCCCCTTCAGGTCAATTTTGGCAAATGTGTGCACCGGCAATAAATTCGCAACCATAAACTCGTTGATCAATTTCTCGTTGTATTTCTCCCAGGGAAAAATATCTACAAAACGATGCTTGCCAAGCCTGACAAGGTGAAATTCAAATGCATACAAGCTATCTTTCTCATCTTTATAACTGGCCAGGTACATCTTGTTGCGTCTCACAGCCTCCTTTTGAGACCCGGAATCCAGGGCTTGCGACCGAACGGCACTCTCCAGGCTCCACAACCTTCCATCGTCGTCCAGCCAATCGCCTTCCAAATCGTCATCATATACCAATACTTCTTCGCTGTAGAGCGGATGCAAAGACTGAACTGAGCAGGCGGAAGCAGCTGACAAAATAATAAATGATCCAATAATCGATTTAGCTTTCATCTTCTTGTGTTTTGTGATTAATTCTTTGCACGAAGAAATAGCCCATCTATCGAACGCTCAAAAAACTTCGATGTACTCCAAAAAACTCGGGGTAAAGTGAGAAATAGTGCCGGTCTTTTCTAATTGAAAAATATGCAATGCCTTCATTTTTTCGATTGGAATTGCTCTTCGCACTATCTCCATCGATTTAAAAATAGCATTAAATTATTGATTATAAGATAATTACAATATTGGCACGCATTTTGGCTATATCAGGGCAGAACCAAACAATTACGGTCATGAAAACTTCTACATTAATTCTGAGTTTGAGCTTGCTGGTACTGGTTAGTGCTACAGAAGCTGTTTCACAACCTTCATTTGCCTTCTATTATAGCAGCTACGGTGACCAGCTAAGCTGGAATGTGCCCCAGGCAGTGATGTACAAAATAAATCGTTCTTACTACGGTTATGATGTAGTCCATGTTCGCCAGGTACCATACAGAGGTTTCATTGACTTCGAAATTATCCTTGAAAACAGAGGCACCTTCGTGTCGGTGAATATAGATCACTACGGCAGAATCCTGAACTCGGTGCAGATCGTGAACTCCCACTTTGCTCATCACATTTGTGACAGCTACTGTGGATTCCACGCCAATCACTACCAGAGGTACTACCGTCCGAGACCTGTAGTGGTGGTTAATAAGTATCACCATCACAACAATGGGCATGCCTACGGGAACAATCACCATAATAAGTACGGTCATAACAATGATCACAATTATGGTCACAACAACCATCAGAAAGGCCACCAAAATGGCAAGTATGATAACGACCATCGTGACAATAATCAGTATCGTGATAGTCAGAACGGAAAGAGCTACGACAAAGACGGGCGCCGTGACAACCACCAAAATACCGGACAGGGCAGCTCAAATGATAAGTACCGTGGGCAGGCCAGCGACAGCAGAGTGGCTAGCACCGGAAGCAAAACTGAAAGTACTGGTTACAGAAGAGGCCTTCAAACTGTGAAGCCGGCGACAACCGAAACGGCTCGCCAGCTAAGCACTAGAGGTAACTAATTGCTGAATAATTGATAGTTCGTTGTTGGAGTTTGAAAAGGAGCGGCACATGTCGCTCCTTTTTTTGTTTTGCACCAACCCGGGCAAATCATCGTTTCATATTTAGCCCTTCAATTCGATCATCTAATTGGCTAAAAAACCTATCTTTGATGCTTTTGAAAACTTGAGCGTTCTACATGGAGTATCTGGTACCAGCCTTGGGTGGTTTTTTTCTTTTTATTCATCTCTTCTTTCAATTCAAGTGGTGGATTGGTTTAAGCAAAGTCAAGACGCAGCAGAAAAAGCTCACCAAAACTGACGTGGGCGTATCCGTCATTGTTTGCGCTCACGACGAAGAAGAAAACCTCAAAGAGCTCATTCCCCTCCTTCTGGCCCAGGATCACCCTAACTTTGAAGTAATCATAGTGGATGACCGCAGCAATGATGGCACCTACGATTACTTGCTAGGTCTAAAGAACAGCACGCCAAAGCTGAAAATGGTTAGGGTAGACAGCTCGCCCAACCATGTTAACGGCAAGAAGTACGGCCTGACGCTGGGGATAAAAGCAGCGGCCAACGACATTGTGCTGCTCACCGACGCCGACTGTCGTCCTGCTTCCGACCAGTGGGTGGCAGAAATGGCTAAAGGGTTCAGCTCAGAAAAAATTCAGTTCGTGCTGGGGTATTCTCCCTACTATAATGAAAAAGGATTTCTAAATAATTTCATTCAGTGGGAAACCACTATCACGGGCATCAACTACCTCGGCTCAGCTGGTGTGGGTGGCGCTTTTATGGGCGTTGGGCGTAACCTGGCTTACCGAAAGTCGTTCTTTCTCGACAACAAAGGTTTTAATGCGCATTTGAAAGTGACCGGAGGCGACGATGATTTGTACGTAAATGCCCATGCCAATTCAAAAAACACTATTGCCATCGTGAACCCACAAGCGCTGGTTTACTCTCATCCTAAAAGGTCATTCGGCTCCTACTGGGTGCAAAAGCTAAGGCACCTTTCGGTGGGTAAAAGATATAATGCGGGCGACAAAATTAATTTAGGTCTCTGGTCGTTTTCCCAGATAGGATTTTGGGTGACTTTGCTTATTTTAGCCCTTTCAAATACCCAACCCTACTGGGCTTTGGGAGTTTTTTTGGGCAGGGAAGTATTGACCTTGGGCTTGTTAAGTTACTTCCATCGGCTAACCGGACATCGTTTTTCTTACTGGGCGCTACCAGTAATTGATTTATTTTATGGAGTATACCTGCTTCTGGTTGGTGGCAGGGCTACATTTGCTAAACGGGTTACATGGACGTAAACAAACAATTTTCTGACAAAGCATTGCGGGACTTCAAGCTGATCGACAAAGCCACTGTTGACGGAGAGGAGAATGCCTATGCAGATTTGATGCAGCTATACAAGAAGCCCGTTTATCACATGATCCTCAAAATGGTGAGGAACATTGACGATGCAGAAGACCTGACTATTGAGGCATTTGCCAAGGCGTTTCGGAATCTGCACAAATTCAAGAAAGACTACACGTTCAGCACCTGGCTGTTTCGCATAGCCACCAATAATGCGATTGACTTTATCAGGAAGAAGAAACTGGATACCTATAGCCTCAACACATCTTTCACTGACGAAAGTGGCGACTCAGTGAATATAGATGTGCAGGATGAAAACCTGAATCCGGCAGAGGAAACCATCAAAACACAGAAGATAGAGATTGTGCAGATGTTTGTGAACAAGCTGCCCGCCAAGTACCAGAAGCTGGTGCGTCTTCGCTATTTCGACGAGCTAAGCTATGAAGAAATAGCCGTGGAGCTTGATGCGCCGCTAGGCACCGTGAAAGCGCAACTACACAGGGCACGGGAGCTGATGTACGACCTGGTAAAGGAGAAAAAGGATCATATCTGAGGATAATAGTTAATTCCGCTTTGATGACCTGTCAGGGGACAGGCCATGGAAATGAATGGCCGCTTCCTCAATCCCCCTGGTCTGTCCCCTGACAGACTTAAAACAATCAAGACTTTGAATCAAGACCTTATCTTCCGTTATTTTCCCAATTTAACTGCCACGCAAAAGAAGCAGTTTAGTGCCCTTTACCCTCTTTACGAAGATTGGAACTCGAAAATCAATGTGGTTTCAAGAAAAGACATTGAGCAGCTCTACCTTCACCATGTGCTGCACTCACTGGCTATTGCCAAGCTTATCTCATTTCAACCAGGTACCAAAATCCTGGATGTTGGCACTGGTGGTGGCTTTCCTGGCATCCCCCTCGCCATTCTCTTTCCTGAGGCCGAATTCACACTTGTCGACTCGATTGGCAAAAAGATACTGGTGGTAAAAGAGGTGTGCAAAGGGGCAGGCATCCAAAACGTAACGGCTATTCATGGCAGAGCAGAAGAGCAGAAAGGCGAATGGGATTTCGTTGTAAGCCGGGCAGTTACCCGCTTAAAGCCATTTACTGATTGGGTAAAAGGGAAGATAAATAAAACACCTAAGCACAACATTCCAAACGGCATTCTTTACCTCAAAGGCGGCGACCTGGAAGAAGAACTGTCAGAAATAGATTACCCATACCACGTGCACGACCTCAACAACTTCTTTAAAGAAGAGTTTTTCGAGACAAAGAAGCTTGTGATGGTGAGTGTCTAATTCACCACAAACTCCTCCGTTTTGACAAATGGCCGACCATCTTCCGTTATTCCTTCTACCCTCACTTCAAAAGTGGAAGCCACATCCGATGTATAAAACTCCAGCTTAGCCGGAGCCCCTTCCGCTGTTTTCAGGCCACCTTTCCAGTAGAGTGTGGGGCGTATATCCGTTCTTACTTGCGACTCCTTCTTAGTGCTGTAGTCTGGTGTGTAGAATTCCCGGGCGTGATAAAAACCAGGATGTATCATTCCGAGCGACCCCTTAGGCACGAAAGACTCGTCGACTTCACTGCCATCCTTCAGGTAAACGGCAACAACTCCACCAGCACCCATTGAGCCGTACATGGTTGCTCCCGTGCCGGTCAATACGTCGACGAAATCAACCCGATCAACTGGAATGGTATTGATGAAACTTACGTCCACAATACTTCCATTCAATATATAAAGGGGGTTAATGCTCCCCGTCAGGCTTGATGCTCCTCTGATGATGAGGTCATAATTTGGGTAACTGCCCACGACTCTAACCCCTGGTGTTCGGCCAATGAAAACTTCGAAAACACTTAAAAACTGTGTGGTTCTGGTGAGAGAGTCTACATCAAGCCTTCGGGTTGGCTTCTTGTATGTCATTCCTGGCTTATTAAATCTTTCACCAGTTCTCACTCTTTCTCCTTCCACTTGCAGCTCATCCAAAATTACCACGTCTTGCTTTGCAAATGCCGCTTCAATTTCCTTCACCTTTCTGGCCTCCTCAAGGTAGGCCGCTATTGCTTTACTGCTAACCAGTTCCTCCACCGCCATTTCACCATATTTTATTTCCGGCGATTTCGTCTCATTGACAACTATTTTGGTTGCGAGGTTTACATTGCCCCCTTCAACAAAATCTTTCTTGCCGCCCTTTTTACTCATCTTCTTCTCGTTGGGCGTTTGAATAACTACTCGTGCCGTGTCGTCGATATCCAGCGCCGTGAATAGAAAATAACCGTCATCATCCGCCTCTGTTTCAGCTGACCACAAGTCACCGTCAGCTTCTGTACCAGTGATTGTCACCTTCGATTTCACCGGCTTTGAAGGAAAAAAGAAATCTGTCACTCTACCCGCAATACTGAAGCCCGGCTCCACCAGGTGATTGATGTCCGGCTTTTTGTCTTCCATAATGTCCTTCCACGTAAAGCGTCTCCATCCCTGCGTCAGCATCAAATTATCCAGTGCTGGCACCCTGTCTTTGTTGTCCTCGTCAAAATAGTAACCCGGGTTTTCGATATCGCCCTTGATGTCGGAGGTCATTAGCAGGTAGCTCACAATATCATCTGAATGAGGGTCAAATTGCACTTTCGTTTTATCCACTACCGCCACCGACAAGTGAGATGTGCTCGCTGCATCTGCTTCCGCCATCATTATGGCAAGGTCAACTTTTGACCTTTTTTTGTATGTCGCCTGAAGCCCGTCCAGCCTGGCAACCGGTCTTTTATCGGGTTGATCGATGTACACGATCCTTTCTGCCTGCGGTTGGCCCTTTTTGTCAAAAAAAGTAAACTGCGCAACACCCTCGGGCAAATTTTCCTTGGGTATCAACCCTTGCAAAGGCTGCCCATCGCTTGCTGGCAGCGTTAAAAACACCACTCCTCTTACATGGCCTACAACGGTTCCTCCGTCCGTGCTTTCACCACCGGCTGCTTCTACCTTCAGTGTTACATACTTTGGCGACACATTGGTCATCGTCATCACATAGCCTGATGGTTTCGCCGTCGGTAAAGGAACTTGCATCTTTTCCATGCCAAATTTAAACGTAGCCTTATAGCTCTCTCCTGCCACAGGCTGCATCAGGAATTTCCCCATCCCAAACCTGGTGGTTTTAATGTCAGCAATCTTCTTGCCCGTGTTATCGGATACCTCTCCTTCAATCTCCACGCCCTTACCATCGGGGCCGGTAGCTTTGAAGCCAACTGTGCTCCACAGCCCCTCCACAAGATCTCCTCCCTCAGGGAAAAACTGTAGTCTGACGAGGTCAGAATAGTTTTTCATCTCCTCACTTCTCAACTGTGCGGTCGACCCCGAGACATCAGCCTCGTCAAACGACGGCGACTGCGTATTTTCAATCCGAAGCTCCCTTTGGAAAAAGAAATCAGGGTCAAAGTTTCGCATGAAGCTGGTATAGGCCCTCAGTTGATAGGTGTCAGATACGAGGGTGTCTGGCAAGGCAATATCTCCACTGCCAGTACCTTCTTTGATAAAAATATCTCTCTTAGCCACAATGGAGCCGTCGGTGCTAACCACCTCCACGTACACCAGTTTGCTCGGGGCCGATGCCATGTGCGAAATACCATGGGTAAGGTAGGTGGCAAACCAAATGGTATCCCCAGCCGAATAGTAAGGCTTGTCGTGATGGACATACACTTTTTCTGGCGTGTAGTACGCCAGGTAAGCCTCCAGTTTCTCTATTAGGTCACTAACAGAAGCTGGTGGGGTTAAAAAAGAAAACAATACGCAAATACATAGAACGAGAAGGGGTTTAGCTTTCAGTTTAAACATGCGGTTGAAGTATAATTTGGTTTCGATTAATTATTAGCGTAAAAGTTAGCCTAAAAATACTTGTGATAATAACATAAATTTCATTTTTATGGAACTAACTGCCCTAACACAACTAACTTATTAGTCAAAAATTGTGGATAACTGTTTGTGGAATTTTTCTACTTTCACCGTCGTTGTTCTCATTGACTTTCCCGAAGCTTTATGTACCTCATATTTGACACCGAAACCACCGGTTTACCCCAAAACTATAATGCTCCGTTAACGGATTTCGACAACTGGCCCAGGGTGGTGCAAATTGCCTGGCAACTGCACGATGCCTCCGGAAAGCTGGTTTCAAACAACAACCTGATTGTGAAGCCAGAAGGGTTCGAAATTCCCTTCAATGCTGAGAAAATACATGGCATTTCTACTAAAAGAGCACTGGAAGAAGGCCTCCCTTTGGAAGATGTTCTTCAGCAGTTCAACGAAGACCTGGCCAGGTGCGAAGTAGTAGTAGGCCACAATATTGAGTTCGATATCAATATCATGGGCTGTGAGTATCTCCGCAAAGAGATCGAAAGCCCACTGACATCGCTCAAGAGCATCGATACTAAGAATGAGTCTACCGAATACTGTGCCATCCCTGGCGGAAGGGGCGGCAAGTTCAAATGGCCCACGCTCACTGAGTTGCACAAAAAACTTTTCGGCGTTGGATTCGATGAGGCGCACGATGCTGCCTACGACGTGGCAGCCACCACCAAATGTTTCTTCGGACTGATCACAGAAAAGGTGATCAAGCCCCTTGATGGCGCTGACCCTGCCTCTATTGTTTATGAAGAACCCAAGCTGGAAGCAGCGAATTTTGCGCTAAAGGAAGACAAGGGAGAGACACCCGGAAAAGCTGTTGCAGTTGACATCAAAGGGCCCTTCTGTCACCTTCATGTGCACTCACAGTTTTCTATTCTGCCTGCTACCGCCGATATCAAAAAGCTGGTGAGCAAAGCCAAAGAATATGACATGCCTGCAGTGGCCCTCACCGACCTTGGCAACATGTTTGGCGCCTTTAAGTTTGTAAGAGAAGCCCATGCACAGGGAATCAAACCCATTGTTGGGTGTGAGTTTTATGTCTCTGAAGACCGCAAAACCAGAAAGTTCACCAAAGACAATCCCGATAGGATGACCCAGCAGGTGTTGCTGGCCAAAAACAAAAATGGCTATCACAATCTGATCAAGCTTTCGTCATTGGGTTACATGGAAGGACTTTATGGGCTTTATCCCCGAATCGACAAAGAGCTGATCAAGCAATACAGCAAGAACGTGATTGCACTGAGTGGCAACCTCAGCAGTGAGATTCCCAACACCATCCTGAACCAGGGCGAGAGCCAGGGCGAAGAACTTTTTAAGTGGTGGGTAGAGGTTTTTGGCGACGACTTTTATGTGGAACTCATCCGCCATGGCCTGCCTGAAGAAAACCACGTGAATGATGTGCTTCTGGGGCTGGCAGCAAAATACAACACCAAGGTAATTGCGGCTAACGACGTCTTCTACACCGAAAAAGCTGACGCCGATGCCCATGATATCCTGCTGTGCGTAAAAGACGGCCAGGTTCAGTCAACGCCCAAGGGAGCTGGCAGAGGCAATCGGTTTGGTTTTCCTAACGACCAGTTCTATTTCAAGTCCGAAGAGGAAATGAAAAAGCTGTTCGCCGATGTGCCGGAAGCCATCGAAAACATCGGCGGGTTACTGGAAAAAATTGAGAGCTACAAACTGGACAGAAATGTGCTCCTCCCCGCCTTCCCCATTCCTGAAGGCTTTGAAACAGAAGACGACTACCTGCGGCACCTTACCATGGAAGGTGCAAAAAAGCGCTACAACGAAATCACTCCTGAAATCCAGGAAAGGCTGGACTTCGAACTGGAAACGATCAAAAAAACGGGCTACCCTGGCTACTTCCTCATCGTGCAGGATTTCACCTCTGAAGCCCGTAAGATGGGTGTTTCGGTTGGCCCTGGGCGTGGATCGGCAGCGGGTTCGGCAGTAGCCTACTGCATCGGCATTACCAACGTAGATCCTATCAAGTACGATCTGCTGTTTGAGAGATTCCTGAATCCGGACAGGGTATCACTCCCCGATATTGATATTGACTTTGACGATGAAGGCCGGGGCAAAATCATCGAATGGGTAGTGAACAAATACGGCAAAAACCAGGTGGCGCAAATCATTACTTACGGCACCATGGCCGCCAAGTCGTCGATCAGAGACAGCGCCAGGGTGATGGAGCTGCCGCTGTCCGATGCCGATATTCTCGCCAAGCTGGTGCCTGAAAGGCCGGGAACGTCGCTTACTCAAGCATTCAGGGAAGTGCCTGAGCTCATGGCCTTTAAAAATGGCAAAGACCTGAAGGCCCAGGTGCTGCAAAAAGCGGCTGTTATCGAAGGGACAGTGCGGAACACTGGTATCCATGCCTGCGGCATCATCATCACGCCCGACGACCTCACCAACCACGTGCCGGTGTCCACCGCTAAAGATTCTGACCTGCTGGTGACCCAGTTCGACAACAGCGTGGTGGAAAGTGCGGGCATGCTGAAAATGGACTTTTTGGGCCTGAAAACCCTCAGCATTATCAAAACGGCCATCGAGAATATTCGGCTACGACATGGTATAACTATCGACCCCGACGAAATTCCGCTGGATGATGCCAAGACATTCGAGTTGTATCAAAAAGGCCAAACTAATGGTACTTTTCAGTTTGAATCGCCAGGCATGCAGAAGCACCTGCGCAACCTGAAGCCCGACCGGCTCGAGGACCTTATTGCCATGAACGCCCTGTACCGTCCGGGGCCGCTCGAATACATCCCCAACTTTATTGCCCGAAAGCTGGGCAAAGAAGTGATTGCCTATGACCTCCCTGAAATGGAGGACAACCTGAAGGAAACCTACGGCATCACCGTTTACCAGGAACAGGTGATGCTCCTGTCGCAGAAGTTGGCTGGCTTCACCAAAGGCGAGGCCGACGTGCTGCGAAAGGCCATGGGTAAGAAGCAGCGGGAAGTGCTGGACAAAATGAAAGGCAAGTTTGTGGAAGGCGCCACCAAAAAAGGGCATCCTAAAGACAAGCTCGACAAAATCTGGAAAGACTGGGAAGCTTTTGCCCAATATGCCTTCAACAAATCACACTCTACCTGCTACTCAGTGGTGGCCTATCACACGGCCTACCTGAAGGCGAATTACCCGGCAGAGTATATGTCGGCGGTGCTCACTCACAACCAGAGCAGCATCGAAAAGGTTTCGTTCTTCATGGAAGAGTGCCGCAACCTGGGGCTTCCTGTGTTGGGCCCTCACGTGAATGAATCGAGGGTGAACTTTGCGGTTAACAAAAAGGGGGAAATTCGCTTCGGTCTCGGTGCCATTAAAGGGGCTGGGGAGGCCGCAGTTCAGTCTATCATAGAAGAAAGGGAGAAAAACGGCCCCTTCCAGGACATCTGGGACTTCGGTGTGCGGGTGGTGAAAAACGGCTTTAACAAGAAAACCTTTGAATGCCTGGCCATGTCGGGAGCCTTTGACTGTTTTGAAGAATATCACCGCCGGCAGTACCTCGAAGCGGCAGACGGCGAGTCGACACTGGTCGAGCTCATTACCAAGTATTCGCAGCGACTTCAGCAGGAGGCAGCCAGCGATCAGGTGTCACTTTTCGGCGGTTCCGGACAAGTAGAGGTGCCAAAACCACGAATACCCGATATCGAACCCTTTGGCGACATCAGGAAGCTGAACATAGAAAAAGAAGTGGTGGGACTATATATATCGGGGCACCCGCTCGATCAGTTCAGCTTTGAAATGAAACACTTCTGCAACACCACGTTAACTGACCTCAAGAATGACGAGAGTCTCGCCAACGGTGGTATTATCAGACTTGGCGGCATTGTAAGTGGTATTAACCATCGCACAACCAAAAAAGGCAATCCATTCGGTGTTCTGACCTTGGAAGACTATTCCGACTCCTACGAGTTCTTCATGTTTTCTGACACCTATGTCAAGTTCAAGCAGTTCTACATGGTGGGCTGGTACCTGTTTATTGAGGGTTTTATGCAACCATCCAAATTTCGAGTAGGGGAACTTGAGTTTAAAATCAGCGAAATTCAGTTACTGAATGACATCAGAGACAAAATGGCTAAGGGACTTATCCTGAAGCTGGATGTTAATAACCTCACCGAGCAGATGATTGACGAACTGCACCAAATGGCAATAGATCATGCCGGTTCCTGTCCGCTCAAGGTGGTGGTGCAAGACCCCTCGGAAAACATTTCGCTGGAACTATTCTCCCGAAAGCTGCAAGTAGAGCCCAAAGGCGAGTTGATCAAACAGCTGGACGCCGTTGGTGATCTCGATTATGAGGTGATGACTTGAGAAATTGCTGATTTGAAGATTTTAGATTGCTGGTGCACTCAATCGGCAACCCACAATCTCAAACCCTCGCTTTGTCCGCAAGCATACATATTGAGATTTTTTGAAGGGGATGTAGAACTTATTGATCTATATTTGTGTAAGGTATTCAGCAATTACAAAAATTATACATACAATGGGTAAAGCAATAGAAGTAACTGACGCTAATTTCGAGGAGATCATTAGCTCAGACAAACCCGTTCTGGTTGACTTTTGGGCAGAATGGTGTGGGCCTTGTAAAATGATTGGGCCAATAGTTGAGGAGCTGGCTGGTGATTTTGAAGGCAAAGCCGTTATCGCCAAAATGGACGTGGACATGAATCCACAGGTACCCGCTAAGTTTGGCATCCGCAGCATCCCCACCCTTTTGGTTTTCAAAAATGGCCAGGTGGTTGACAAGCAAATTGGTGCAGTTCCAAAATCAGTATTGAACCAGAAAATTCAAGCTCAGCTAGCTTAATTAGCTAC
>NZ_CAXBCJ010000027.1:0-72182 GCF_963974565.1 uncultured Imperialibacter sp.
ACCAAGGACCCTCTGATTAACAGTCAGATGCTCTAACCAGCTGAGCTAAGGAGGAATTTTCTGGTTCCGAATGACTTGCCAAAAGAGAGGCTCGTCAAATGGGAATGCAATATTAGCAGGTTCATTTTAATTGTGCAAAAACAGCGGCCATATTTTCCTTATTCACGACCATAATTTTTTGTGCCAACAATCTGCTATTTTAGCTAGCGGAACACAATGCCTGTTAAAAAACGTTAATGTAGCATCACAGACGATCCTATTTCGTTACACTGGTGTTAACTGACTAAAAAAAACCGAGTTATGAATAAAAGACAGATTTATGTAGCGATGCTATTCTCCTCTCTTTTGAGTGCGATGATAGCTATAGGCGGGTATCAACTGCTAAACAACCAGAATGATGAGTTTTCATCATTCGAAGACCGTCAGAATGTAAGGTTCTCCAATTTCCTCGACACAACCAGTGTGGTGGTGCCAGAAGGACTTAATTTTGTATACGCTGCCAAAGCAGCTACACCAGGCGTGGTGCACATCAGGTCAAAATACACCTCCACACCTACTGCCAGCAACAATCAATTTGATCAGTACTTCCAGGACTTCTTTGGTAACAGGGGGCAAAGGGCTCCATCAGGTGCCAGCGGCTCAGGTGTGATCATAGCCGACAATGGCTATATAGTAACCAACAACCACGTGGTGGAAAATGCCTCAGAGGTGGAAGTGCTTATGAATGACAACAGAACTTTTGATGCTAAGGTGGTGGGCACTGACCCAACAACTGACCTTGCGCTATTGAAAATTGATGGTAAAAATCTTCCCTTCGTAAAGTTTGGAAGCTCGGAGCATATCAACGTCGGCGAGTGGGTACTGGCCATTGGTAATCCATTCGAGTTCAGGTCGACTGTAACGGCTGGTATTGTGAGTGCTACGGGCAGAAACATCAATATACTGCGTGACCCCAGCAACAGAAACCTGCAAATTGAGTCGTTCATCCAGACAGATGCCGCCGTTAATCCCGGCAATAGTGGAGGGGCATTGGTCAACCTTAGGGGAGAGCTTGTTGGTATCAATACAGCGATCGCCACCCACACCGGCTCTTATTCAGGCTACTCTTTTGCTGTGCCTACCACACTTGTGAAAAAAGTGATGGATGACTTGAAGGAGTTTGGTGTGGTTCAGAGAGCCCTGTTAGGGGTGAACATAGTGGATGTGAATTCTGCGCTGGCCGAAGCAAGGGGACTCAATGTATTGAAAGGAATCTCCATAGAAAACGTTAATCCGAACAGCGGCGCTGCTGATGCCGGTCTGGAAAAAGGCGACGTAATTATCGCCATTGACGGGAAGACCGTTGACAACGTGGCCAAGCTGCAGGAAAAAATAGCCGTTAAAAGGCCTGGCGACAAAGTGGAAGTTGGTTACATAAGAGATGGTAAAGAAAATACCGTGAAAGTGACGCTGAAAAGCACTTCCGATTCTATTGAAGTTGTCGAGGCCAGAAGTTCATTCTCCATTGAAGGCAGCAGCTTTACAGATGTGAGCAGGGAAGAGCTACAGAAACTGCAAATTGAAGGCGGTGCAAAAGCCACCGAGGTAAACGACGGTAAATGGAAAGAAGCTGGTGTTCGTGCTGGTTTCATCATCACCAATATCGACAAAACCACCATCAGAAATATTCAGGACTTGGCAAGAGTGATGGCCAACAAAAGAGGTGGAACGCTGATTGAAGGTGTTTATCCCGATGGAACGGAGGCTTTCTATGGCATAGGCTGGTAGCAGCGAGAAACTATCTTATAAACAAAAAAGGGTTCATACTGTATGAACCCTTTTTTGTTTTACATGTGTTCCGGGCTCCTTCACTTCAACCAGCTGCTTAGCATCCAAATGGTCTTTTCCTGCTTGGCCAGCAAGTCTGATATGAGGGAGTTAGTGCCTTCATCATTCGCTTCGGCACTTTGATCCAGAATAGGTCTTTCCAAATTCAAAAGCTCTATATACTGCTCAAGAATGCTCTCAACAGCTGTCCTTGCCTCGCTTACTTCAGTCACCTCTCTGATTTTGCTCTCCTTCAGATACTGACTGATAGAATGCAAAGGCACACCGCCAATTGTGAGAATTCTTTCAGCAATTGCGTCTATGTCTTCTGCGGCAGCTGAGTAGTATTCCTCAAACTTTTCATGCAACCCAAAGAATTTCTCTCCTTTGATGTTCCAATGAAAGCCCCGCAGGTTTTGGTAAAACACCTGATAGCTGGCAAGCAAACTATTCAAAGCTTTTACTTCGCTCGCAGCCACATCTTCATCTATTCCTATGTAGTTCATGATACTATTGGTTTAAATTGTTATCCTTTTACCATCAGATAACATTCAAAACCACACAATAGATCACTCGAATTGATTGTTATTATCAATCTGACTATAGGTATTTTCTATGACGATTAGTATGAAAGCCTATTAACTAAACGAAGCGCTTAGTGTAATTCGTTTAGGCTTTCTTGAATTTGATTTTGTAGTCCTCAATAGCTTTTTCTACAATTTCCATGGCAACCACTCTGTCCATAAAGTCGTGCACCACCACAGTCTTGTGTTCGAGCTTTTTGTAGTCTTCGAAAAAGTTTTGAATCTCATTTTTGAAGTGATCAGGCAACTCACTGATATCATTGTAATGGTTCCAGCTCATGTCGTGCTGAGCAACGGCAATGATTTTATCATCCGCCTCGCCCTGGTCGAGCATGCGCATCACGCCAATTACTTTGGCAGGCACTATGCAAAGAGGCACCACTTCGATTTGCGACAACACCAGAATATCCAGCGGATCTTTGTCGTCGCAGTAGGTTTGAGGGATGAATCCGTAGTTGGCGGGATAGTAAACAGAAGAATAGAGCACCCTGTCCAGCATGAGCAAGCCGCTGTCCTTATCGAGCTCATACTTGGCTCGGCTGTTTTTTGGTATCTCTATAATGCCATTAATAATTTCCGGTGCCTTTTGGCCAAGACTTACGTGGTGCCAGGGATTAAATCTATCCATAGTTATTGATTGATGTGTAAGTAAAGGTACGCATCTGCCAGCAGAATTCGCAGCGAACTCAGCTGCAAACCAGGCATAAATTCGGTGATTCTCCACCGTCGCTCACACTGTTTAAAACTCCCGGATCATCTGTAAAGCAACCTTCGCCTGTAACTTTTGTCCTTTTTAACAGTACCACCTTAAATCTACCGCCATGTTTCGCAACTACCTGGTTACGGCCCTTAGAAGTCTCTTGAGACAAAAGGCTTTCTCCTTTATCAACATCATCGGTCTGGCCATTGGCCTGGCCGCTTGCCTGCTAATTATTCAATACGCAAGATTCGAACTGAGCTATGAAAAATTTCTCCCAGGTTACCAAAACGTGTACCGGCTAAGGCTCGACAGATATAACAATGGGGAGCTCGGGTCGCAATGGGCAGCAGGTGCGTCAGCTATAGGCAAAGCATTGAAAGAAGAATTCCCCGAAGTGGTGAGCTACGCCAGGCTGAGCCACTGGGGCTTTACAGTAAAGATTGGCGACAAGGTTTTCAAAGAAGAAAACTCCTTCTTTGCGTCCGATGACTTCTTGAAGGTTTTTCCCTACAAGGTAGTCGCAGGAAGTGGAGAAAATGCATTAAAAGAGCCATTCACCTCCATAATCACTCAATCAACAGCCAGCAAATATTTTGGCGAAGAAGAAGCTGTTGGCAAGATAATTACCGTTAATAGTGGGCAAGGATTCAAGGTGACAGCAGTAATTGAGGATCAACCCCGCAATACCCACCTGAAGTTTGGTGTGCTTGTTTCTTTTGCTACTTACATTTCGTGGCAACCAGAGGTAGATGATGCCTGGTGGTGGGATGGCTTTCTCAACTATGTTAAGCTGGAAGAAGGAACAAGCGCTTCGGCCTTTGAGGCTAAAATCCCAACCCTCGTCGAGGCTAGAATTGGAGAAAGAAACAGAGAGGTCAACCATGAGATGATCTTCAGCCTGCAACCCCTGGCCGACATTCACCTTTACTCTCACCTGATGCATGAAACTGAGCAAGGTGGCGACGGTGACACGGTGTATGCGCTGCTGGGTATTGGCTTTTTTATTATCCTCATTGCCTGGATCAACTATGTTAACCTTGCAACGGCAAGGTCAATCAACCGGGCGAGGGAAGTAGGTGTAAGAAAGGTAATGGGCTCCTACAAAAGACAGCTTGTGGGTCAATTTATGCTGGAGTCCGCCCTCACTAATTTAGTGGCTGTTGCCATTGCATTGGTAATAGTGTTAGCCGCTACCCCCTACTTCAGTGAACTAACAGGCCAGCAAGTCTCCTATGCATTTTTAGCTGACGCCTACTTCTGGTTTGTGTTGCTTGCCTTCTTCGCTGGAGGCAGCATTTTGTCGGGTCTGTATCCGTCGTTTGTGCTTGCCAGATTCCAGCCAGCAAGCGTATTAAAAGGAAAAATGAGCACTTCCCCAAGAGGCATCTTACTAAGAAAGGGGCTCGTTATTTTACAAATGACAGCATCAGTGTTTCTAATGGCCGGCACTTTGATTGTAACAAAGCAGCTTGGCTTCATGAAAAGCCAGGATTTGGGTGTCGACATTGATCAAACACTGGTGATCAAAGGGCCCAATGTAACCGACTCTACATATACCGAACGCTTGACAGCATTCAAGAACACACTGCTCGCTCAAACCACTGTCAAAAGTATGACGGCGTCGAGTTCGGTGCCAGGTCGGCAGCCCAACTGGAACGCCGGAGGAATTCGCTTGGTAACGCAAGCTGACAGCGAGGCAAAACAATATAGAATTGTAGGGATGGATTACGATTTTATTGATGCCTACGGCCTTGAAATAGTAGCTGGCAGAAAGTTTTCCAAGGAATTTGGTACCGAAACCACCAATGTCATTTTCAATGAAACTGCCCTCAGGTGGATTGGTTTCGACGACCCGGAAGACTTGCTCGGAAACAAAATTGAATTCTGGGGAGACCAATACACCGTAATCGGCATTGCCAAAGATTATTACCAGCAGTCACTTAAAGAGAGCCACGAACCCCTTATTTTCCGGCTCATACCCGATGCCGGACAATTCTACTCTATCAAACTTAACACAGCCAATCTCCAGTCAAATATTGAAATGGTAAAAGAGGAGTACCTGTCTTCATTCCCTGGCAATGTCTTTGAATACTTTTTCCTCGATGATTACTTCAATCAACAATACGCCAGCGAGCAAACATTTGGCAAAGTAGTCGCCCTATTTTCAGGCCTATCCATTTTCGTTGCTTGCCTTGGGCTGATTGGACTTACCTCATTTTCGGCTAGCATGCGTACCAAAGAAATAGGCATAAGAAAGGTGCTGGGCGCATCGGAGCGGACAATCCTTGGCCTGCTAACCCGGGAGTTTCTACTGTTGATTGTAATTAGTTCTGTGCTGGCTATACCCCTTTCCTGGCTAGTTTACCAGGGCTGGCTGGACAACTTCGCCAACAGGATTGACCTTTCTCCCTGGCTATTGCTAGTCCCGGGCCTCGCCGTCGCAGCCGTTGCGCTACTTGCCTCAGCATCGCAAACCATTCGGGCAGCCAAGCTTGACCCTGCCAAGTCGCTAAGGCATGAGTAACAGCTAGCCAGAATTCTGTTGCAAGCAGCGCCAGGAAATTGATTTTGGAGGTGTTGTCGCTTTCATAATAGACCCACTCTCACTTTTTCCTTACAAAAGTGAAACATATTATCGCCGATTCGGTATATTACTTACAATACTGAATAAAATATGGAAAATCTAAGGTTGGGTAATTTTGAAGAGATCGTGCTGCTGCTCGTCGGGGTGCTGTATAATGGCGCCTACTCCGTTGCCATTGTAGAAGAGTACAAGAAACAAACTGGCAAGAGCATCAATATAAGCGCCATCCACACGGTATTGTACCGGCTGGAAGAGAAGGGTTTCCTGGAGTCGAAACTAGGGGAGGCAGGTGACTTTAGAGGTGGCAAGCGCAAGAGACTGTTTTACCTGACTCCATATGCACGAAAGGCCCTGGAAGAAATTGCTTCGCTCCGGGAGCAACTGCGTAGTCAAATTCCAGCCATTTCCATACAATAGTTTCTCAGGCCATGAGTCACGAAAAACATTTCCCGCCACCACTAGCTCTGAAGTTTTTTCGCTGGTACTGCCGCAAAGACAGGCTGGAGGAGCTGGAGGGCGACCTGGAGGAAAGCTTTTATGCCATGCTGCATGCTGGCAAAGCGCCCGGGCTGGCCAAGCTGATCTATTGGTGGAACGTGATCAGGTGCTTTCGAAGCTATGCATTTAAACGTTCGGCCACTTATCGTTCAACAAATACCTATTCCATGCTAACCAACTACCTGAAAGTCATTCGCCGAAACTTCTCCAAGCAAAGAGCCCATGCCCTGCTTAATATCAGCGGCCTGGCTATTGGGTTTGCGGCCTTTATTCTAATTGCGATTTACCTGCATTTCGAAACAAGTTTTGAAAACTTTCACACAAAGTCGGGTCAGATCTACAGGCTTACAGTCCACTACACATCACCCAGCGGCTACGACACACACTTCGCCAGAGTAGATACCGACTGGATCAACGGAATTCCCGAAGAAATTCCTGAAGCAGAGAAGCTCATCCGCTTTCAGAACCATGAGCCCAAGTTTATTCGTATCGGAGAAGAAAAATTCAGGCAGGACAATGCTTTTGTAACAGACAAAGATGTCTTCGAAGTTTTCGATTTCCCTCTTACAAAAGGCGATGCAAAAACGGCCCTGGCCGAGCCGCTTTCCATCGTGATATCGGAAGCTGTTGCCGAAAAGTACTTTGCAAACGAAGACCCGATGGGCAAAGAAATATTCATCACTGGCTACTGGTCTACCGACGAAACCGTCTATAAGGTTACCGGCGTAATGAAAAACCTTCCCGCCAACACTCATCTTCCCATCGACATGTTGATTTCTTTTCGAAACGAAGCTGAAAGATCATGGTGGGCGTATACCTATGTATTGTTTCAGCAAGGCACCAACATGGAGTCTGTTCAGGAAAAGCTGGAAGCAATGGCTATCAAGATAAACGGAGACCAGGCACTTCAGGGCACAGAGTTTGTCTTTCAGCCTTTGAGCGACATCCACCTCCATTCAAATCTCGCCCGGGAAATAAAGCCCAACGGCTCCATTGCTTATGTTAAAATATTCTTGCTGGTAGCCATCCTCATTTTGGCCTTAGCTATCATCAACTTCATGAACCTGACCAGCGCCATGTCCATTGCCCGGTCAAAGGAAATTGGCGTGCGTAAAATACTTGGTGCCGGAAGTCAACAGATTGTGTTCTATTCTTTAACTGAATCGGTATTGTTCAGCACGGCTGCCGCAGGGCTTGGGTTGGCCCTGGCCTTTTTGGCTTTACCTGTTTTCAAGGAGCTAACAGGAACCGAGAACCTTTTGTCGTCTTTAGTACTCGTTGCCGTATTGTTCGGCCTGGCAGTAGTTACCGGGCTGCTTGGCGGTTTCTACCCGGCTTTTGTGCTTTCTTCTTTCAAGCCTGTGAACATTATCAAAACCAGCAAAGCCTTTTCGATCGGTAAAAAAACAGGACGGTTTAGTATAAAAAGAGTACTCATTAGCCTGCAGTTCGGCATATCTATTCTGCTCATCGCCAGCGCCATGATAGCCCGTCAGCAGTTCGTATTTCTGAACGAGAAAAACCTTGGTATGGAAAAAGACCAGGTAATTGCCCTGCCTGGCGTGCCGGATACCGTAAAAGACAAGTTCAAATTGTTCAAAGATAAGCTCGATGGGCAACCTGGCATCAAAGGAGTCAGCGCCTGTCTTGAAGTACCTTCCAGAGAAATACGGGATGGAGGAACAGTGACTGCGGAAGGTATTCAGGAAAACGCCGATGATGCCCCGTCGATGGATATTCAGGTAATCGATCACGACTTTATCGACGTAATGGGAATGGATCTGCTGGCAGGCGAGCCGTTGCCAAAAAGCCTGGCCTACGAACCACTTCCTCAGCTAACCGGCGCCAACAACGATGTTGAAGAATACCTGCTAAGCAAAAGAAGGGCCTACATCCTCAACGAAACTGCCATGCATGCTATTGGTTGGCAAACCCCAGAAGAGGCTATTGGTAAAAATGTAGATTGGAACCAGGGCACCTATAAGCTTGCAAAAGGCCCCGTTGTAGGAGTGGTGAAAGATTTTCATCAGGAAACCCTGAAGAACAAAGTGGATCCTATCATTATGGTTTTTGAACCTTTATGGCTGCGCACGTTTTTGGTAAAACTTGAAACCAATGATGTAGCTTCAACAATGTCCGTTATAGAAGGTGCCTGGAATGAGCTTTTCCCAAAGTACCCTTTCGAATACCAGTTTCTTGATGACCTTTATAACAACCTCTATAAAAATGAAAGGCAGCAGCTCCAGTTGCTTTATCTGCTAAGCGGGCTGGCTATTACTATCGCCTTTATTGGGTTGTTTGGGTTGATTGCTTACTCGCTGAAAACAAGAGTAAAAGAGATGGCTATCAGGAAGGTGATGGGAGCCAATTTTACCTCGCTTATCCGATTAATTGGCAAAGAATACCTGATGGTGATGCTTGCTGGCGCAGCGCTGGCCATTCCTTTGAGCTATTTCTGGGTAAGTAAGTGGCTGGAGAACTTCGCCTATAGGATTGATATCTCTGTGATAAGCTATTTGATGACTTTGGCGGGCATCTGTCTGCTGCTTATGGCCACGGTGGCCCTGCAAACTATAAAAACTGCTGCCAACAATCCGGCAGATACATTAAGAGAAGAGTAAAAAATGGACGGGAAATTGGGCAACCTCTACCAACCGAAGAACCTATCCACCTTTTCGCCAAAGGCTGCCCGGGCAATCGTAGCGACTGCCTTTATTTCCCTAGAAGCTTACTGAAGAGGTAAAAAAAGACCGGCCTTCTGCCGGTCTAATCAACCTACCAACCAATGTTCCTGCATTAGTTATTCACTTCAGGCTTATAGTTTTTGTACGCTGGGCCTTTAAGTCCCTTCGTGTTTTTTCCTTTTAATTCATCAAGCCTAACCACTACAAACTCCGACTTGTCAATATCCCAGGGCTTTTGATTTTTCGCCTCGGGTCCCTTGGGTTTGGGAGCTTTTCCTCTTACCAGCAAGGTGCTGCTTCCTTTATACTTTTCAGTCGGGCTGGCATTTTTATACGCCGGGCCTTTCAAAGACTTGCTTTGTGCATTGGCACTGAAACATATAGCCAGGCCAAGAATAAGGGTTGTTGTTGCTGCCTTTAACATAATTAGGGTGCGTTTAATGTTCATACAAATAAACGAACTAACGGCACCCCCGGCCTTCGCAAAAAATGGGTAATCGGATATGTGGAAAATACGTAATCAGATGTGGAAAATACGTAACGCTAAATGAGCTTACGGCGATAAGCAGCGTTGATCATCTCAGAAGCGTTAGCGGCACCGAGCTTTTTCATGATGCGTGACCGGTGTGTTTCTACTGTGCGAACACTAATGAACAGCTTGTCGGCTATTTCTTTGGTGATTTTGCCCTCGGCCACCATTTTCACAATCTCAATTTCCCTTTCGGAAAGTATAGGTGACGGGCTTCCCGGCCCGGACATATCCTCCAGCAGAAGCTCCGATATCTTATTCTTAAAGTGCCGCTTTCCGAGGTATACTCCACGTATAGCTTCCCGCAATTCACTTTCGCTTGTGTCTTTAAGCAAGTATCCCGACGCCCCCTTCTTGAGGCTCTCCTTTACATACTGAAGCTCCTCATGCATGGTAAGCATGATACATTTTGTGTCAGGGTATTTTTCTCTTACCAGCGGGAGAATATCGAGCCCAGATTTGTCTGGCAGAGAAATGTCCAGCAGAATGATGTCCGCCCTGGTGGTTGTCAGCTGGTTCAGAAGAGCCTCACCAGTTTCTGCCTCACCAACAATTTCAACGCTTTCCTGCGCCTGCAACAAAGCCCTGAGACCATTCCGAAATAGCTGGTGATCGTCGGCAATTATGACTTTAATAGTACTCATGATATTGGTATTTCTATCTCTATGCCCGTTCCGGCTTTTCCTGACTCTATGTAAAAAACACCTCCCATTAATCTTATCCTCTCCTCAATATTTCTGAGTCCAAGACCCGTGAATCCATCTTTCTGACCAACCTCAAAACCAATGCCATTGTCTTTAATATACAACGCCAGGTGGTCATCGAAAACAGTGATTGAAAGTTGAATTTCGTCGCACTGCGCATGCTTGATGGCATTGTTGATCGCCTCTTGTACCACCCGGTAAATATATACTTGCTTGTCCTTCTCAAGTCTATAGTTGGAGTTCTCCAGCTCATTAAAAAATAGAACTTTGATCTGAGTACTGTCTTCAATGTCCGAAATAAGCTGTTCAAGGGCCTCGCTTAGTCCAAAATCACGAAGCACTGCCGGCATCAGGTTCCTTGCCAGGCTTCTGGTTTCCGAAATAGTTCTTTCAATCAAATCTCGCATGTCAGCATTTTCAACCAACAGGCCGCTCTTTTCCATCCTTAGCTTCAGCGTGGTTAGCAATGCTCCGAGCCCATCGTGTAAATCCCTGGAAATCCTTTCCCGATCCTTTTCCTGGGCTTCAATTAATACTCGCTTCGAGTTGAGCTCAAGCGCATTTTTTTCATTGTTTAGCGTAACCAGCTGATCCCGCATTTGGAGAATGGCTTTCCCCAATTCATCGTGCCTGCTCAGCATTACATAGGTCGACTCCATCTTGCCTTCACCAATATCGGAGGCGAATGATGCAATCTGCTTCAGAGAATGAATAAGCTTGTCCATTGACTGTGTGATCTGCTGCATTTCCAGCACAGGACCAGAAGGTCGGATGTCGGAAGGTAAGGTTCCAAGCGACAGTTGGTCAGCCACTCTTCGAAGTTGCACAATGGGGTTCGATAGAATTTTACCAAGAAAAACAGAAATGGCTAACGACACCGCCATCAAAATCCCCACAACTATGACCATCTTCTCTCTAATTGAATAGATAGGCCTCATGAGCTCGTCGAGGTCAATTTCTGTTAAGAGGGCCATTTTTATCCCATAAAAATCAACGGGCCGAAAAGCTCCCATCACGCCCACATCTCTGTAGTCGGTGTAAATCGTGACGTCCTCTTTGCCGCCAATAGCCGACAACACACCGTGGCTCGGGCTGGAAATGTTAGTAGGGTACTCCTGAGGGTGAAAGAGAGAGGCCGACATAAGGCGATGCCGCTCATTAACTACGTACGACTCGCCTGTCACACCAAGCCCGGTACGCTCCAGTAGAATATCCTGGATGTCCTGCAAGCCAAAAACCAGGCGGACTTGCCTTTTCTCACTCGTGAAAAGAAAATTATAGTAGGTGGAGTCCGAGTCGAGGCTAGCTACAAACCGAACCTGATTAGGGTCAAATTCGTGCAAAACCTCTATTCGTTTTATTTCGGATATCGACTGTAAGTTTTCGACCAGGTCTGCCTCATTTACGCCATGTAGGTCGGCGTTTGACAAAATGTGATCCGCTTCTTGCTTTTTGTCCCGCAGGTGAAGCTCTATGAGCCGTCTTTTAAGAATATTAACGGCGTTTAATTTGTCTTTTGCTCTTAAAACAAGCTCCTCTTCAAGGCTCGAATAGGTAATATTGAACACCACCAGAATAAAAATGGTGCTGAAAACAAAGAGGCAAAGTGTGAGCCATATATTGAGTTTAAGCTTCAAGGCGGAATAACTTATTAGAAGTTAAACCGCCAAGATGCAACCTTTATTTAATAATGGAAAGAGAGAGTTTACACATTGCAGTGCATTACCAAGTCTTACTTTACCTCCAGGGCATATTGCATTTCCTCCCGTTCCACCAGGCAGTTCTCCTTTGGAATAGTCACCCTGAAGGCAGTGCCCTTGCCAAGTGTGCTAAACACCTTGATCGTGCCACCCATTCTCTCCACCTGAGTTTTTACCAGGAATAATCCCATTCCTTTTCCTTCAACGTGGCTATGAAAGCGCTTATAAAGCTTAAATAGCTTACCCTCAATCAGCTTCGTATCCATACCCAAGCCATTGTCCTTCACCCAAAGAACCAAATCATTTTTGGTCGTATAGGCAGTAACGTCAAGCTCCAATGGTCGCCTTGGGTTCCTGTATTTAAGCGCATTGGTGGTAAGATTATGAACCACAGAGTGAACGTACCCCCTGATTGCTTCAAGCTGAATAGAATCATCGACTTGCAAACTAATCTTAGCCCCAGACTCCTCGATTTGAAGTATGAACGATGAAAGCACTTGCTGAACCAGGTCTTTTAAGATAAACTTCTGCTTCGCTTGAGTAGACGATTCTCTTACCTGAAGAATGTCATTCAGATCGATAAGGATTGTGTCCAGTTGTTGTGCAGACTCGGTAAGATGCTTCAGTATCTTCAGGTTGTATTGATTGAAAGCCTGCGACCTATCAAATATTTGAGTCAGCCCAAGAATATTGACTACCGGAGCTCTCAGGTTGTGAGAAACAATTTGTGTAAATTCCTGCAGCTCCTTGTTCCGGGCAACAAGCTCATTGGTTAGGCCCAAGGCCTCGCTTTGCGCTTCTTTTCTTTCGCTTATATTTTTTATTATGGCGACGAAATAATGCTGGTTGTTGTTGCTCAAATCCCCGACAGGCGACACCGCCAAATTGATCCAAAACGATTCTCCATTCTTTTTGTAGGAAACCAAATCCTCCTGGATATAGCTTTCGCTGGTAATAGCATCAAACACTTTTGTCAATTTCCCGCTATCAGATTTTGGGCCCCTTAGCAAACTAATGGGATTCCTCTGCTCCACCTCTTCCGGACTAAATCCAGTCATTTTAGAGAATGCGTCATTGGAGTAGACAACCCTGTACATTGTGTCATTTTTTCCGCATGGCTTGTTTATAATCAAAACTGCTTCCGCAATGTTTTTAACAGCTGCCTCCAGAATCATACGCTGATTGTCTTGTTTCCTCCGTTCGGTATTATCTGTCTCGATTGAGATGAATCGCTCAAGTTTTCCTTTTGCATCAAAAATCGGAGTAATCTCAAGCGACACCCATATTTTCTCACCATTCTTTTTGTAGTAGACAACCTCTTCCCTAATGATTTGGTTTCCAGCAAGCTTCTCCTTAATCCTCCTGACAGCCTCACTATCGGTATCGGGCCCACTAACAACATCCGCAGGGTATTTACCGACTATTTCGGCAAGGGTAAATCCCGTCATCTTTTCATATGCTTCGTTCACCCATGCCACCCTCGCATTGGCATCTGTTATAACTACTCCGTTATGTGTTTTACTTGCCACCAAAGAGAGCTTTTGAAGCTCAGATTCGGCCAGTTTTCGCTGTGTAATATCAGTGTGTGTGCCCAAGGCTCTAACGGCGCTGCCATCACTATCCCTTTCCATCACCTTGCCCCTATTATGTATCCATATCCAACGGCCATCTTTATGTTGCATCCGGTATTCCAGATCAATCATATCAATTTCGCCTTTGAAGTGTTTTTTCATCAAATCCAGCGCTTCATCCCGATCATCCGGATGAAACAAATTCTGCCAGGCGACCTGAGACCTATCGGATTCTTTTGGAGGGTAACCTAACATTCCTTTTAACAGGTCGTTGTATTGAGCCTTCCAGGTTTTTACATCAAGATCCCAAATGCCCAGTTTGGCTCCATCCACCACCATCTGTAATTTTTCGTTGCTTTCCCGGAGCCTCTTTTCCTGAACAACTTTCCAGGTTATGTCCCGGCTTACACATGTTACTCCTTCAATTTTGCCGCTCTTTGGGCTCCTTAAAGGTTGAAATGAATTTTCATAGCTTGCATTGCCGATAGCCTCCGATATGCTATCCCGGAATGTAAAAGAAATCCCTCTTAATGCTTTATTATACAGCTCCCTCCATTTACTGTTGTCCTCAGCCATATCTATGGCTAGCACATCATCTCCGAGGCGGCAATCGTGCCCGGAAAATAGCTTTATGGAAGATCGGAATGCCTCATTGAAAAAAAGTAATTTGTATTCCACATTAACAGCCCAAACCATCTCAGGGCTGTTGTTCATTATATTCCAAGCATAGCTATCACGCTGGTGTTTAGTATATGACGCTTTAGTGATGTGCACGTACACGTAAATAGCGATCATTGCGCCTGTCAATAGCAGAAGTGAGGCTTGTGTATGCGTTAGTATATATTCAGAAACGAGAAAATCGTTGACCGATACCAACGCCAATGCAATAAAAACAAACGCCAGAAGCGACTTCATGGGGAGGTAAGTTCCCCTCAGCAAAACTTTTATTTTTTCCATAGCAAACAACTCATAATCCTTTCGTCATTTTGAAGGATTGCAACAATAAATAATTAATAATGTTGTGAGTAATGGAAGAGAGTGATGATACAAAGATCACTATTACAACGAATCAATTGCTATGGCCGATGTGTGATTTCGACCAAGCGGGGGCAGTGGGGGACATAGACGCCAAATCTTTAGACAACCGAAATTAAGGGTTGGGCAAAGAAGTAAAATACTATACCTTCTTGAAGCTTATGATGAACTCCGTTCCTTTGCCTACTTCACTTTTGATTTCCATAGAGCCCTCGTTGCTCGCAATGAATTGCTTGACCAGTAAAATACCAAGGCCAGTACCCGGCTCATTGCTGGTTCCGGGCTCGGTCAGTCTTTTGCTTACTTTATTTTGAATAAGATTTAGTTTTTTTTCGGTCATCCCAACACCATTGTCCACTATGTGTATCGAAGTCATTGAGCTGTTTTCCGAATAATGAATCCTCACTTCACCACCTCTTCTCGTGAATTTGATAGCGTTGCTCAATAAGTTTTGCACAATGATTTTAAGTTGGGAAACATCCGCCCGCAAAAAAATATCGGCTTGCGGCTGGTGAACCAGGCTTATATCTTTTTCCCCGGCCTGAAAACCATAAACAGCCACCAAATCCCGCACAACAGCAGTGGCATTAACTTCCTCAATAGTTGTTTGAATGCCAGAAAACTGCGCTCCTGCCCAAGTGAGCAGGTTGTTGAGCATGGTAGCTACATTATCAACTCGTTTACCGAGTTCGTCAAATACTGCGTAGTCTTTGAACGCTGTTCCAAACTTTCCCTTCATCAATTCTATCGTTGACTGCATCGAAGCTATCGGACTTCGCATGTCATGGCTTATAATGGAAAGTATCAGTGAATTAGTGCTATTCAATGCCTCAAGCCTTTCGTTTTGCCTTTCTATCTGCTCCTTTTGCCTGGCAATGTCATCATTTTGCTGCGTGAGTTTTATGTTGAGTCTCGTCTTTGTCTTGCTATTTCTCGATAAGAGAAAAGCAACGGCCATTGTGAATACCAGCACCACTGCAAAAATAATACTAGCCAAAAAGGTAACCCGAAGCTCTTTTTCCTGAACCTTGTTCGCCTGAGCAAGTTTTTGATTCTCCGCTTCATGGTATTTAACCATCAGCAAGTTTATTTCTTTTTCTTTCGCTTCGCTAAGAATTGAGTCACTTAACTGCTTGTATTTCTTATGTGTTTCGAAGGCGTTTTCAAAATCACCGCTTTGAGCATAAGCCTCTGCCAGCACCTCGTAGGCTCTTTGCTTGTCCCACATTGCCCCCACTCTCTCTGCATAGTCCAAAGCGGTACGTCCGTGGCTGATAGCCATAACGGGCTCGCCAAGCTTAATATAAGCCTCGGCCATACCGGCATGTGCAAATGTGCTCTCCCAATTACTTTGGTAGTAACCCGCATTAAGCACCTTTTTGTATTGCTCGATGGCATCCCTATACCTGCCCTCGTGAAAATAAGTAAGCGCCAGGCGATTGTTTACCATGAGCTTGACCCTTTCATTTTTGTAAACATTGCAAACCCTGACAGAAGCATTGAGATAGTGGTAGGCGCTGTCAAACTGTCGCAACTCGTCGAAAGCGACGCCAAGGTTAAAATAATTATTCGCCAGGAGGGAGGAGTCAGTGCTGTTTTTACTGTACCAAATTGACTGCCTCTGATACTCAATCGTTCTGATCATGTCGTCCTTGCCGAGATACACCAAACTGATCCCGTTCAGGCTTAGTGCCATCCCCTTTCCATTGCCAATTTGCCGATGTAACACCAGAGCACTTGAGTGAGCATCGAGCGACAGATCGTAAACACCTCTGATGTAGTAGCAAACGCCCTTCTTGGTCAGGCTACTGGCGAGTCCACGTGTAAAATCCAAATCTCTGGAATAGTCCTCTGCCAAACTGCAATAGTAAAGCGCACTGTCAGTGTTGTCGTACTGATACGCTGTGGCGATATCAATTAGAAGATTAACGGTGGTTGTGTCCGGGTCCGTCGTTTTCCTTAGTTTCCAATCATTGAGAAGTGAGTCAAGGCTTGATTGCCCGGAAGAAAAATAGGAAGCAAAAAGCAGGAAAATCAGCACCAAACACCTCGGAATCATCATCTTGGAGAAGAGCAATTAGCAACAAAAACACCATAGCCTATGCATAATTATTTAAAAAAAAGGGTAATTCAAACTAAGTGTTAACCCTCTTTCTGCACTTGGCTATTTGGGATCAAGCGGAAAACCTGGGGGATTACCCTTTAAACCAAATATCCCAAGTGGTCATAGAAAAGCAAAAGGGCCAAGCCTATCCGACTGGAGAAGCCCGGCCGGGCGAGACGCATTGAACCAGTTTTGCTTTTTAATTTAACCACAAACGAAACATTCAATCCTCAGAAATACAGATTGATCCGCTATTTGTTCAAGAATTTCGCTTTATAAAATAAGCTATTGCTTGCCTAACCAGGTGGAACAATGGCTACTCCAAAAAGGCAAAATGAATGAACTGAAAATCTATTTACTTCTTGCTGACGAACTCTACGTTGCCGAGCGCAACGTCTATGTTGAACTCCATCAAGTCGAGGGCATCGGGATGGTAGCTGGAGCTGGTGTACACATTTTTCCGTATCTGTGTAAACTCAGCTGGCATTTTAACACTGCAAAGTGGCGAGTTGTGCAGGTATATAATCACCGGAACATTTTCCTTTGGCATGATCATTTCCAATCGGCCGGCCCCTACGCTGGCCCTGATTTTGGACGATTGTTGGCTTTTATCACTAAAGTCGAGCACTGCTGTTCCAAACCCCACTTCGGCCACAATTACTTTTGAGTTAGTAAGGTTGATATGATTGGCGATCAGCGACCCCAGGTCAACTTTCACAAAAAAGGTGTCCATTGCCACCAGGTTTCCTTTGCCATCGGCATAATCGACAATAACATCAGCACTTCCGGTGTTAATCTTTAGTTTTTCTACAGGAATGCCCGAAAGATCCACATCCGCATTACCGATACCATAAGCTAGCTGCAGAGAGTATACTTTATCCTCGGTAAGGAGAATCTTCCAGTAATTCTTGTCGTCCTTTTTGCTGTCTCCAAAAATGCTCGACGTCAGACTTTTGCTTATGGTCGAGGACTGATAGTTTTCAAGGTCAAGATTAACATGCTTGACGCTGTTCTTTATGTAAGTCTTGAACGATGGGTTGATGGTTTCGAAGTCAGGATTGCCATAAATATTGACTGGCTGGGCTGCTTTCACAGGCCGGATATAGCAAGAGCCAGAAGTTGCACTCAAACAAAAATCTACCTTTTGAAAGGCAGAGTCGTTGCTCACAGAGTAAAACTTTTTTAACTGACTAAATGACGAAAAACTTGCTAAAAGACTAAAACTCAATAAAACCAATCTCCGCATAGTGGCTATCAACGATATACAGCAGAGAGAGTTGCGAATGTTGAAAGAAAATAATAAAAAATGCAGTTCATTTCGACGAAACTGCATTCCGATATAACTTTTAAAAGAATTCTTTCATTTTATCGAAGAATCCTTTTTCCGATTTACCCGGATTAGGGCTGAAATTGTCAGATTCTCTGAATCTTTCGAGTATTTCTCTCTCTTCTTTGTCAAGTGTTTTGGGCGTCCAAACATTGACGTGGATCAGCTGGTCGCCCCGGCCATAGCCGTTCAGATCAGGAATACCTTTGCTTCTCAGTCTTAGTAACTTGCCACTCTGGGTGCCTGGCTCAATCTTTATCTTGACGTTGCCATCGATAGTAGGCACTTCCAGCGAAGTACCAAGGGCGGCGTCGGCGAAGTTGAGGTACAAATCAAAAATGACATTGTTGCCATCTCTTTTCAGCAACTCATCTTCAATCTCTTCCACCACAATCAGCAGGTCGCCAGGTGTTCCGCCGCCGGGAGCAACGTTACCTTTGCCTGACATCGACAATTGAATGCCATCAGAAACACCAGCCGGGATTTTGATGCTGATCACTTCTTCCTGAGGTTGCAAGCCGGAGCTATCTACGCCGGGTGGGCGTTTGTCGACTCTTTGGCCAGAGCCACCGCAAGCACTACAGGTGCTGCTCGATACCATTTGGCCAAGCATGGTGTTGACAACTTTTCTCACCTGACCAGCTCCACCACAGGTAGAACAGGTAGCGTAAGTCACTCCGGGAGCTGTCACCAGCCTGGTCACTTTTATTTTCTTTTCAACTCCATTTGCTATTTCTGCAAGGGTAAGCTTCAGCTTAATACGAAGGTTAGATCCTTTACGACCACCTCCACGACCGGAGCGCCCACCACCAAAAAAACTTTCGAAAGGGCTGCCGCCACCACCGCCGAAAATATCGCCGAACTGGTCAAAGATGTCGTCCATTGACATGCCACCGCCACTGAAGCCGCCGCCCGGAGCGCCGCCAACACCCTGATGGCCGTAACGATCATACCGCTGGCGTTTCTCAGCATTGCTTAGCACTTCATAAGCTTCGGCTGCTTCTTTGAATTTTTCCTCAGCCGTAGGGTCATTAGGGTTTTTGTCAGGGTGAAATTTGATGGCTATTTTTCTGTAAGCCTTCTTTATTTCTTCCTGTGGTGCACCCTTTTCTACTCCTAGGATTTCGTAAAAGTCTCTTTTCGCCATAATCGATTATGCCCCTGTTACCACTTTTGCAAACCTGATGACCTTGTCACCTAAAACATATCCCTTCTCAACAACATCTATCACCCTTCCCTTCAGCGAATCGTCAGGTGCAGGAAACTGAGTCACTGCTTCGTGCAATTCGGGGTTGAACTCATGGCCGGTTTCAACTTCCATGGCCTTCAGTCCTTTTTGGTCAAGCACTTTAATTAATTTGTTATAAATAAGATCGACACCTTCTTTTACTGAAGCCTCGATTTCTTGCCCATCTATCGATTTTTTTGCTCTTTCAAAATCGTCAACTACCGGAATAAGAACGGCCAGTACGTCCTCACCAGCGGTTTTGATAAGCTCCACTCTTTCTTTGGCAGTCCTTCTTCTATAGTTATCAAACTCAGAATAAAGTCTCAGGTATTTATCTTTCGACTCTTCCAATTCTCTCTTAAGCACAGTCACTTCGTCTTCGGCGACGTCTGACCCATTGTCAGTACTCTCCTCAGAGGCATTGGCATTTTCGCCATCCAAAACCTGCTCTTCTACACTATTCTCAATAGTTTCTTTGTTCTCTTCCACGTTTTTTTTTGCCATTTCAAGAAACATTAATTCCTGCCAGCAAGAGTCAATTACTTTGCCAAACCACTTCTGACTGACAAGATGGCACTAGCTGTTAATGGTTTGCCAAATCTTATCCTTCAATTCCTGTATGCCTTGTTGGGTTACGCTTGAAATAAATATAGCTTCTACATCGTCGGGCAGCTCTGCTTTCATCTCCGTCATGAGCTCTTCATCGAGCATATCCGACTTTGTGATCGCCAGCAGCCGTTGCTTATCCAGTAGTTCCGGGTTGAATTTTTTGAGCTCGTTTAGAAGGATGTAGTATTCTTTTTTGATATCAGATGCATCGGCTGGCAGCATAAACAAGAGAATTGAATTTCGCTCGATATGACGCAGGAAGCGTACGCCGAGACCTTTCCCCTCAGCAGCGCCTTCGATGATACCTGGTATGTCGGCCACAACGAACGACTTAAAGTCACGGTAGGGCACAACCCCCAAATTGGGTGTGAGGGTGGTAAAGGGATAGTCGGCTATTTCGGGTCTTGCCGCAGAAATAACGGACAGAAGCGTCGACTTCCCGGCATTTGGAAAGCCAACAAGACCCACATCGGCCAAAAGCTTCAGCTCCAGGATCACCCAACCCTCCTCACCAGGTGTACCTGGCTGGGCGTAGGTAGGCACTTGATTGGTAGGTGATTTAAAGTGGTCGTTACCCAGCCCTCCGAGTCCGCCCTTTTTTAAAATGACTTTCTGCCCGTCTTCAACAATCTCCAGTAACTTTTTGCCAGTCTCGGCGTCCCTTGCTACCGTCCCAAGGGGCACATCGAGAATAATGTCCTTGCCCTGAGCTCCCGTACATTTATCGCCTGCACCTGCCACACCATTTTCCGCAATGATGTGCTTTCGGTATTTGAGGTGCAGCAAAGTCCACAGTTGAGAGTTTCCCTTTAGAATAATGTGACCACCCCGGCCACCATCACCGCCGTCGGGCCCTCCTTTATCAATAAATTTTTCCTGATGAAAGTGAACTGAACCAGCCCCGCCGTTGCCCGACTTACAGCTAATTTTTACGTAGTCAATGAAGTTATTGTCAGCCATATAATAAATGAGGACGCTTTTCGCCATGGAAAAGCATCCCCCTCCTTATTTCTTTGCTCTTAGAAAGAGTCTATTACGCTGCAAATGTCGTGAAATATCTCTTCTATTTCACCAACTCCCTCTATTTGATGGTATTTACTTTGCGACTTGTAGTAATTAGCTACCGGCATCGTCTCATCCTGATAAACTTTTATCCGGGTGGTAATTTTTGCCTCGTCCTGGTCATCCACTCGCCCAGAAGTCTTACCTCTTTCTTTTATCCTGATCCTTAGCTCGGCTTCCGGAACATTGAGCGCTATCATCCCTTTGATAGGTTCGCCCATGCCATTGAGCAGCTTGTCCAAAGCCTCAGCCTGATTAACAGTGCGGGGAAAGCCATCAAAGATAACCCCCGACGATCCATTGGTAGATTTCAGCTTATCGTCCACCATGCCAATCACCACCTCGTCCGGAACCAGCTTGCCATCATCCATGTACTTTTGAGCTAGCTTTCCGAGCTCGGTGCCTTCAGTCAGGTGTTTACGAAATAAGTCGCCAGTCGATATATGAGTCAGGTGATATTTGCTAATTAGCTTCTCACTCTGGGTTCCTTTACCGGCACCCGGAGGGCCAAACAAAACAATATTCAGCATTACATTAGGTTTCGTTTCTTTTACAAAGGGTCAAAAATCCGAAATACTTATCAAAAAAAGAATTACAAACTTCAGTCTTTAATTTTATAGATGTCTGGCAGTTGCCTGCCAAGCTCGTCATAGTCAAGTCCGTAGCCCACAACAAACTTATCAGGAATGCTGAAACCAACGTAATCAAGCTGATATTTGTTCTTGAAAACATCAGGTTTTACCAGTAGCGTGCAGACTTTAACTGATGCTGGCGACTGCTCCCAAACCATTTCCAAAAGTTTGCTCATCGTGCGCCCAGTGTCTATAATATCCTCTACAATCAACACTTCTCTGTCTTTCAATTCATGCATGAGTCCAATCAGGGTTTGCACTTCACCGGTTGAGGCCGTCCCTCTGTAAGACTTCAGCTTTACAAAGGAAACCTCGGCATCAACCTTGAGCAAACGAATAAGATCACCGGCAAAAATGAAGGCCCCGTTCAACACAGCAAGCATCACCAGGCTTTTACCAGCATAATCCATATCAATTTGCCCAGCGAGCTCATTGAGTCTGTCGCTGATCTGATTTCGCCCTATGTATCGCTCAAATTCTTTGTTGTTAATCGTCATACCTCTTCAGTATTTTTAATTCAACCAGCTGGTTGAATTACCTGAGCATTCGCATTGCAATGCTGCCTGGCTACAATTCAGCCATCAGCACCTCGTACAGACTCACCATAGCCGTAATGTCATCTTTGTGCACGGTTTCGTTTGGCGAGTGCACGTTGCTTTCAGGGGCCCCCACAAAACACCAGTCGATCGGGTAGGGAGAAATTTGCACATCCCGACCATCAGAAGACCCGCTCCCCTCTACTTCCAGCTGAAAAGGCACACCTGACGACTGAGAGATAGCTATGATCCTATCCACATACGATTTTCGTGGAATATTTTTATCTCTCATCGATACCACCACACCTTTGCCATGATGCACTCCGTCAGTTACCCAGGTAATGTCGGAAACCAGTGCCTGTTTTATCTGCCAGCGCTCGTACAAGTACTTTGTTAGGTATTGCACCGAACCACCTCCATGCTCTTCCCAGGCGCTGAAGACGATCACTCCGTGCTCTAGTGTTTCCGCTACTTTCAAGGCATTATAAACGCCCAAACGGTTATCAAGATAACAAGTGCTTACCATGTCGTCATGTAGTCGAAAGTTGCACTTGTAGGTAAGCCCGGTGCCTCTATCAATGGCTCTGCCAAATTCATAAAAGGCACGGCCTTCTTCATTTAATACAAGCTTGCATTCGATTGGCCCCAGGCTGTCTTCCCCTACCAGCAACGTACCCGTATCGGCATCTGGCCCGCCAATAGGCACCAGTTGATTGTCGTATCTGACAGTAAACCCAATGGAGTCCATGTGCGCAAAAATCGCCGTCCTGGGATTGCCAAAGGCCAGGATGAGGCAATCCTGAAACTCTGGCCCATGTATAAGCTCCGGCTTCACCTTCCATGTTTTTTGCTGCTTACTTATATAGGAAAGCAAAAACTCCTTCATAGGAGCTTCATCGCCTGAGGGCGCATGCACTGCACAGAGGTCTTTCAATAGCTTCATGGGTTTTCCAGTTTTCTTAAATGTCAACCCTGGAGAATCAACCCCATGGTCATCGGATGCTTTTTAATGGCGGTTAAATTTATGAAATTGAAACATCTCAAAAGCATCGCCATGAAGATTCATATTTTAAATCAGCAAACCTCAATCGCCAACCAGTTTTTATGTGAATTGCGGGACACGTCGGTACAGACGGACAGGCTTCGTTTCCGTACCAATTTGGAGCGGCTGGGCGAGCTGATGGCCTACGAGTTTTCGAAAACGCTGCTGGCGAAAAAATGTGAGGTAGCTACTCCTCTGGGGACTTCACAAGCAGAAGTACCAGTTAACGATCTGGTAATGGTGACGGTGCTAAGGGCAGGCATTCCCTTCTATCAGGGGTTTCTGAACATTTTTGACAAGGCAGAATCCGGCTTTATTGGCGCCTACAGGGAAGAGGGTTCTGCAAAGGATTTAATGATAACACTTAATTATTCTGCTTTACCCAACCTTGACAACAAACAACTCGTATTAATTGATCCGATGCTGGCTACCGGAAAATCGCTAGTGAAGGCTTTCAAGCAGTGCCTGAAATATGGCCACCCGAAAGCCGTTCATATCATGTCGGTGATAAGCGCTCCTGAAGGTATCAGCTATCTGGAAGAATCAATCGATCACCCGGGAAGTATATGGACCTGGGCAAAAGATAGCCATTTAAATGAAATGGCCTATATCGTGCCCGGCCTTGGCGATGCCGGCGACTTATCTTTCGGTACCAAAGAATGATTCACTGACGATTGGTGTTGATTTGGAAAGTGATAACTCCAACTTTTTAATATTGCTTTCAGCCTGTATATATGCAGATCAATTTCGTAGCCGAACTCCTGAAATACCTGGGCGTTTATGTTCTTAGCATGTTTAAGTTCATTGTAGGCCCCACCATTGGTATTTCTTCAGGGCTAAATATTTTTGTCACCTTCGGGCTTTCCGTAGCAGGCATGATGACCATGGTTTACCTGGTCACCTACTTTGGTGAGCAGGTGAGGTTCCTCACCAGCCGCTTTTTCAAACCAAAGCCCAACGAAAAGAAATTCACAAAAAAGAAACGGCTTTTCGTGACGCTCTGGAAAAAATACGGTGTCTACGGAGTGTCGTTCTTTTCCCCGCTATTTATCACACCGATAGGCGGTGCGCTGATACTCAATACGCTTGGTGTGAAAAAGGAGCAGATCATTGGCCCGATGTGGGTGAGTGCCATTTTTTGGGGCATTATTCTCACCCTTTTCGTAAAATATGCCAAAGACCTCATTCTTTGGCTTTACTAGCCAATACGGGTTTAGTCCCTTAACTTCATCCTTAGCAATCGACTTTCGGAAGTAATAAAAACAACCTTCTCGTCACCTCCGAAAGCAATATTGGCTGTCGGTGCTCCCGTGATTATTGTGCCCAGATGCTTTCCGGAAGGACTTAAAACAACTACTCCACCGGGGCCAGTGGCAAAAATGTTTCCTTTGGAATCTACCTTCATCCCATCGGGATTTCCGGGTGTTACTTTCGTCAATTCAGTAGCATCAAAGAAGACCTTCCCTTCTTCAACAGAGCCATCTTCATTCACCGGAAAAGCCATCCAAATTGACCTTTCAGGGTCAGAGTTGGCAACATACAATGTTTTCTCGTCGGGAGACAGGGCTATGCCGTTGGGCTTGGACATTTTATCCGTCACAAGTTCGATTTCTCCACTTTTCTTTAGCCGGTAAACGCCGTTGAAGGGAATCTCTTTGATAGGGCTGGCGTCCAGGCCGGTAAGACCGTACGGAGGATCCGTAAAGTAAATATCCCCCCAACTGCTCAAAATGAGGTCATTGGGGCTATTCAAACGCTTGCCCTCGAACCTATCAACCAACGTAACAAATTTGGAGGCAGGTGCATCCAAGGGCGCATCCATCCTGGCCACCCTTCTATCGCCGTGCTGGCACAGCAACAGCCTGCCCTGGTCGTCCAGAATAAGGCCGTTGGCTCCAGGCTCCCTTTCCTCTTTTCCTGCTTCCGCAGTATAGCCCGAAGGCTTCAGGAATACGCTAACACCCTCACCTTCCTTCCATTTGTAAGCCACATTGTTAGGCACGTCAGTAAAAAGCACCATTTGCTGCGAGGGCACCCACACAGGACCCTCTGCCCAGGTGTAACCCTCTCCAAGTATTTCGAGCTTTGCCTCTTTATCAATTAGTTTGTCAATAGCAGGATCCAGCCGCTCCACTACCTGTGGCTTCGATGCTTCTTCATTGCTAGTTTCTTCGGTCTGAGGTTTCTGCGGCCCACAGCCGCTCATCAATATGGCAATAGCCACATTAAAATAGATAGGTTTCATATGAGTAGGTATGTTAAAAGTAGTTTCAACAATATTTGGGTAGTTAATTTCCGAATATTTTGATTGGGAAATGATCATAAACCGTAAATATTCGCATTCATAAAAAAACTTTTCGCTTTCGTCGGCGTTTGCTCTATTTTTCTCATGTATTAATTACTCCGAGGATGTTTGGCATATTCAAAAGAAAAAAAGAATCCCCCAGGAAAGAGAAAAAGCTTGAGCTGGTTGATCTGGAGCAGCAGCCCCTTGCGGTTGGCGACAAAGTGGAGTCTCTGAGGTATGATCTTGGCATAAGCATATTGATCCAGGAAGAAGATGGGCTCTACTACCAGTCAGAAGCAAGCGGAACCAAAGTCCACTGGACTAAAATGATCGATGCTTCTACAGAATTTCAAAAGGTAAAGAAGGTTATTGTCGACAAGTAAATGCTAAAAAGGCAAAGGCAGTCCGAACAAAGGTGAACAATCGCCGGACTAAAAGTGTTCGTTTTTGTTACAACCCTTATCTTTTATTTATTATTTAATATTCTGGTTATCAATTAATTATATTGTTTGGCATTCGAATTGCAAGCTTTTTGGCATGCGGTCGAAAACTCAAATAAAGGGAGCCATATTCAAAGTCGTCTCTCTGCCTGCCTTTAAAAACATTGTTATCATTCTGGGGATAGCCGTAGCCCTTCTCGTAGGCTTCTTCACTTTGCACGCTCGGCCCAATGCAATGGGTGAGTTTGCTATTGATCCGAAGACAGTAAGCTCCAGCGTCATAGTTGTGGGCTCGGATTTTCTTGACGTTGAAACTACGCCTGAAGTGATTATTTATGACAGGAACCTTGACCTTATTTTATCTGCCAATCTGACGTCAATTTCTGTCTATGAAAAGGAGCACCTCAGTAGATTGCTGAAAGTATGTGATCTTATGTTTTCGAGCGATAATACAACCATTTATCAATTGGATAAATAATTGCCTTCGCCTATATTCCATAAACCTTATTTAACATGACTCAAAGACTAACAAGATCAAGAGATAAAATGCTGGGCGGTGTTTGCGCAGGAATTGCCAACTACTTTGGGTGGGATCCCACCATGGTTCGTCTTGGCTATGTTGTTCTATCTGTACTCAGCGCTGCTTTTCCAGGGATACTTGTCTATATTATTATGTGGATAGTGGTGCCAGAAAGTTAATTCAGCTTGGCATGGGTGGTCATCCACCTTTCCGGAATCTCACCTTTGGTAGCCGTTTCATAGTCTTTGTAACTGCATGGCACAATGCTATTTCGGCTGTACTTGGCTTTCCCGCCAGGATAAGGTACTTCCATCCACCACTTTTCCGACGACTGGCTCTTAAAAAAAGTGATGGTTGAGGGCTGGTTGTTCATCGACACCACGTACTTAGTGTAGTCTTTCTCCCTAAAGTGTCTGTCGTCTTTCCTGTGATAATATCCCTCTATAAAGTACCAGATCATCGTGGCTGTTACCATGGCCGTTGAGCTGCGCACATCATCCTTCAGCGGATTGTAACCGTAGAAGCCAGCCGAACTTAGCTTCTCGCTGTTGCCCGCATACCAGCAAACCTGGCAAGCCTCCTCACCAGTAAGGCCGAAAACCTGTGCATGTTGCCCTCCTGGTGCATAAATAGAGCTCAGTGCCGACATGTCGAAGCTCAGCATATCAGCCTGCCGGATAGACGGCTCCATTTCGTCAATACTCTCTCTCAACACACCAAGCCTCACTGCTTCGAAATAAAATTTCTCAACAATGTTCAAAGCCTGCTGGTCAACCAGATAGGTTTGGAAAGCAAGATGAGTATAGTTAAAAAGGTAATTGGGCTGATGAACAAGAATTCTATGCAGCCTACGATCAGCCTCGGCAGCCTTTTTGTCATCCTCCAGGTCAAATGAACTATCTACGCCAAGCACTGAAATCATCTTGTCGAAAGCCTCATATGCCATGTACTGGCCATAGTCGATATCGTGCGAGCCTCCGATAATAATTGGCAGAATATCCTTTTCCAGCAGCGATTGCACCACCTCTTTCAGTCTCAGAACAGTGTCTTCAGCGGTTGGCCCATTTCGCAAATTACCCAGATCAACGATGTTGTTTTTGCCAAGCCCTTTGCTCAGCCCATAAAGCTTTTTCCGAATTGCATCAGCCGATTGTTCAATGCCTTCACCACTGTTTTCGCCTCTGTGCTCCTTGATTCCAACAATTGCTATGTCGGTGTTTTTCAGGTCAGGCATCTTGTTGGAGAAGATCCTGATGCTCTTTAGAAATGCAGACTTCGGCAATGCTTTGGTGACATCTGAAGAAACCGGGTCGAAAAAAAGCTTGAAGTCCATTTGCTCGCTTGAGATTGAATCATAAAAAAAGGGAAAAATTTTCATTTTTCCCTTTTACAGTGTCTTGATTCAGAGATTATCCTCCGAAGTCATCAAATCGAATATTTTCATCCGGGATACCAAAATCCTCGCCCATTTTCTGAACTGCTGAGTTCATCATAGGAGGTCCGCAGAAGTAAAGCTCTATTTCTTCAGGAGACTCGTGCTTGCTAAGGTACTGGTCTATTACCGCCTGGTGTACAAAGCCCAGGAATCCGTCTCCCTCCTTGTCGTTTACATCCTTCTTCACTTTCCAATTGTCTTCTGGCAATGGCTCAGAAAGCACTACAAAGAATTTGAAGTTAGAAAAAGCCTTTTCCAGTTGATAAAAATGATCAAGGTAAAATAGCTCTCTTTTCGACCGGCCACCATACCAGAAAGTAACGGTTCTGCCCGTTTTCAAAGTTTTGAAAAGCTGATAAAGATGTGATCTCATTGGCGCCATGCCAGCTCCTCCGCCCACGTACAGCATTTCTGCGTCAGAAGGGTTAATGAAGAACTCTCCGTAAGGGCCTGAAATTGTTACCTTGTCGCCTGGCTTTCTTGAAAAGATGTACGAAGAAGCTAAGCCCGGATTAACTTTCATCCAGCCATTATTTGCTCTGTCCCATGGAGGTGTAGCGATCCTCACGTTTAGCATGATTTCCCTGCCCTCAGCAGGATAAGACGCCATAGAGTAAGCTCTTTCAGCTGGTTCAGGGTTAACCATTTTCAAATCCCAAAGACCAAATTTGTCCCACTCCTTCTGAAATTTCATTGGATCATCATGCTCCTTAGGGTGGGCAGTAATATCCATGTCCTTGAAATCAACTGCACATTTGGGAACCTCAATCTGAATATAACCACCGGCCTGGTAGTCCATATCTTCAGGTATTTCAACAACAAATTCTTTAATAAATGAGGCCACGTTGTAGTTTCTAACAACAGTCGCTTCCCATTTCTTGATACCGAAGATTTCTTCGGGTATCTCTATTCTCATGTCTTGCTTCACTTTCACCTGGCATCCAAGTCTAACGTGCTCTTTCTGCTCGCTTCTGCTCAAATGACCAACTTCTGTAGGAAGGACATCGCCTCCACCTTCCAGTACTTTGCACTTACACATGGCGCAAGTGCCACCTCCACCACAAGCGGATGGAAGAAATATTTTCTGACCGGACAACGTTGACAGAAGGCTTGTGCCAGCCGCCGCTATCAGGGGATTCTTCTCGTCCCCGTTAACAATGATCTTTACGTCGCCTTGCTGAACCAGCTTGGCCTGAGCCACCAGAAGAATTACCACCAACAAAAGAATGATGACGGTAAAGGCTACAATAGAAGTTAGAACAATAGATGTCATTGACTATGAAAGATTTTTGGTTCTTACTTAACAGACACAAATATATCTATAACACGGGTTTTCCATTAACCAAACACTGAAAATTTGAATATTATTAGCAAGTGCCATGGTTTAACCTTCTGTGCCCGGTTTAGTTATCAGCTTTTAGAAATTAATTATTGAGAAGCTTCAACAGATTGGTAAGTTTTGTCTTCAGATTCCTTCTGTCGACTATAAAGTCCAGAAAACCGTGATCAAGCACAAATTCAGCACTTTGAAAGCCTTTGGGAAGGTCTTTTCCAATGGTTTCACGGATAACCCTTGGGCCGGCAAAGCCGATCAAAGCACCCGGCTCAGCTATATTGAAGTCGCCCAACATAGCAAACGACGCTGTTACCCCACCGGTGGTCGGGTCTGTCAATAATGATATATAGGGTATTTTAGCTTCTGACAAAAGTGCAAGTTTGGCTGAGGTCTTTGCCATCTGCATCAGAGAAAAGCCTGCTTCCATCATTCTGGCACCACCTGATTTAGAAATCATAAGAAAGGGAATCTTATGCTTAAGGCTGTGATCAATTGCCCGGGCGATTTTCTCCCCGACCACTGAACCCATTGAGCCGCCAATAAAGGTGAAATCCATACAGGCAATCACTATTTCGGAGCCGTTCATTTTGCCAACTGCCGATCTTACAGCATCATTCAACCCAGTCTTCTTAATGGAGGCCTCAATGCGCTTTGGGTAAGGGGCCGAGTCAGTGAACTTGAGCGGATCAGCCGACTTCATGTTGGCATCGAGCTCCTGAAACTTATTGTTATCAAAAAGTATTTCAAAATACTCTTTTGAGCCAATACGCACGTGAAAGTCGTCGTCAGGGCAAACGTAAGCGTTGTTTTTCAGCTCCCTGATATGAATGATATTACCACTTGGCGTCTTGTACCATAGTCCGTCAGGTGCCTCTCTCTTCTCGTCTGTCGGTGTTAATATTCCCTTGTCCTGTCTCTTAAACCACGCCATACTGTTTCCAATTGTTGGACTGCAAAGATATTAGATATTCTTTAAAAGTAACGACGAATTAAGCAGATGCTAAGTTCCCGCTCACAATGATAACCTGCCATTGCTGATGCAAATTTGCGACAGCCCCTTAGCCCCTAAAACTTAATGCTCACCCCAAAATAGGGCGAGATATACTGGGTAGCCTTGTAGGAGCCGTCAGCTGTTGGTGCAAAGGCCCAGTAATAGTCAACGCCAGCCGCCAAAAACCTATTGAGGTGATAAATGAAGCGAACCTTGGCCAGGGATCTTTCGTCGAGCTTAAATGCGTCTTTCAGGGTGGACAGGTTGCCTTTCACATAGCTTCCATGAATCGACACCTTGTCGCCAAGCCTGTCCACATCAGCATTTAGCCTCACCACGGCAGGTGCTGTTTCGGAAACGTCGTCGGGCAACAAAATGCTGCCGCCAAGTTGCACTTTCTGCAATATGTGCCCTGTGAGGCTACCATATATGCCACTCATTTTCCCAGCATTGGCTAGCGAAAGCAACCGGGCATCCTTGTTCAGTTCATAGGAGGCGTCAAAAAACTGAGGCAAATAATTATCAGTATAGGTAAGACGCTCAATTCTCATGTCAGTGCTGAGAAGGTCGGCGATGAAATTGAAACGAAAATTGATCCCACCGCTGATTCCATGTCCGTCGGTAAATTCTTTTGTATCGCCCTGTGCGGCATATATTGTGGCTATCGAATCGGCTAGGGCAGTGGTTCCGGCGTTTAGTTTCGAATAGTTGAAGAATGCGTCAATCTGAATAAAAGGAATCCTCAGCAAATTGATACCTGCATCCAGGCCAAAAGCACCCACACCTTCAGCGGTAAATTGATTCACCACAAAAGTGCTGTCGCTGGTTGGCCGCTTGGTCTGGTCTTTGTCCTTAATGACAGTGGCTCCAATCTCCAGCGTCCTCACAATCGGTATAATCGTCCATGCCATTGGACGCACATAAGGGCGCATAGCCAGCAAATTGAGCGAGGCGGGGTCAAAATCGCTGTACATCCCTTCAAGCCCAAACAGACCTTTAAAATTCAGGTCGTAGTGAAGCCCAAGCTTCCGCTTTTCGTAGCTGGTTGTGTTAGTGTAGTTGTTAATCAACCCTCCAAAACCGATCATGGTATTGTTTAGCTCACCAACACGGACATAAACCGGGTCTCTCTTTTGTGAACCGTACCTGATGTACCTGATCAACCTTGCCGCACCAACACCACCTTTGAAAATCTCTGTTCGTATTGCCTGGCTCTCGAGCCCGTACAGTACGGGCACATTGAGGCCGAGGCCTATTTTCCAAATTTTGAATTCCGGAGCGAGTACCAAGCCTACAAAATTCTCATCTCCAATCTTGGTGTAGGTCACGCCTCCGGTAAAAGAACCTCCGGATTCACTGTCGGGCGGCCCAGCCCTGAAATCTTCAGGAACCGGTGCTATGTCTCTTTTTTCTCGTTCTTCTTTCGGCTCCTTTATATTTTCTTCCGGCTCACTATCAAATATTTGTTTCTCAACGGGAGCCTGCAGGCTGTCTGTTGCTGGAATTGTATCAGCCTGGTAAGTAGTAACAGGTGTTATTGAGTCAAGTGGTTGGGTTGGCGGCATGAGTGTGTCGGCTAGGGATGCCGGCTCGGCAACAAGCGTGTCAACGATTGCCTGTGGCTGATCGACCTTCCCAGCCTTCTTATCTTTTTTCTTTTTCTTCTTTTTTGTGTTCTCCCACAGGTACGAATAGTCAGCAAAAGGGTCTTCAGCTTCCTGTTCCTGGGCAACTAAGGGTGCTGCGACAAAAACAAAAAATGAAGCTGCAAGCAGGTAGTAGAGTATCTTATTATTCATATAAGCTAAATTATCATAAAAATAATGCTATTTCCAAGCAGTTACGCCGCCGAAGCCCTATTCCACCCTCAAAAAAACAAAAGCGCCTCAATTGAAGCGCTTTTCACTATAAAATCAAAATATTGTTCGTGGGTTATTTTACTTCCTCATAGTCAACATACTCTCCACCTTTCTTTCCTGATGAAGATTTCCTTTTTTTCACCTCGTCTTCGGGTATGTAATCCACCCTAATTTCCTCGTGGCGGGCGTTGGTCGTTGTTCTGCTCCTGTACTGTTGCTGCTGCCGCTGTTGGTACTGCCTGCCCGAACCAAAATAAAGTGCCCGCATGATGAAGCCGCCTACTTTATAGAAGACATAAAAGAATATGAGGAGTATGAGAATGAATTTAAACATCTGCTTTAAATTTTTAAGTCCTACTGTTTAACGACTCAAATAAAGATTTCGTTCTGAATAAATCTTTAAGAAGTAGTCATCCATCAGATCGTCAATGAAATAAATGGCCTCACCCGTCGACTTCATTTCAGGCCCAAGCTCCTTGTTCACATTTGGAAACTTGTTGAATGAAAACACAGGAACCTTGATCGCATACCCTTGCTTTTTAGGTGAAAATTTGAAATCCTTCACTTTCTTCTCCCCCAACATCACCTTTGTGGCATAGTTTACGTAAGGCTCATCGTAGGCCTTGCATATAAAAGGCACAGTACGTGATGCCCTCGGGTTTGCCTCAATAATATACACCTGGTCGTCTTTTATTGCAAACTGAATGTTGATCAGACCAACAGTTTTCAATGCCAAAGCGATGGTTTTGGTGTGCTGCTCAATCTGGCGAATAATAAAGTCGCCCAGGTTGTAAGGAGGAAGCACTGCATAGGAATCACCTGAGTGAATGCCCGCCGGCTCAATGTGCTGCATGATCCCTATGATGTATACATCTTCACCATCGCAGATGGCGTCCGCCTCAGCCTCAATAGCCCCATCGAGGAAGTGATCGAGAAGCACTTTGTTACCCGGAATATCCTTTAGTAAATCGATTACATGAGACTCCAGCTCCTGCTCGTTGATCACAATTTTCATGCTCTGACCTCCCAAAACGTAGGAGGGTCGCACCAGTAGAGGAAACCCAAGCTCCTTCGACAATTCAATGGCCTGGTCAGCATCTTCGATCACGCCAAACTGCGGATATGGGATATTGTTATCTTTTAAAAGGGAAGAAAAGCTGCCTCTGTCCTCGGCAAGGTCAAGAGATTTATAGTCGGTTCCGATAATCTTGATGCCATATCTTTCAAGCTTTTCCGCCAGCTTAAGTGCTGTCTGCCCACCCAGCTGCACAATAACGCCCTCAGGCTGCTCATGCAAAATGATGTCGTAGATATGCTCCCAGAAAACCGGCTCAAAGTACAGCTTGTCAGCAATATCAAAGTCGGTAGAAACAGTTTCTGGATTGCAATTGATCATGATGGTTTCGTAGCCGCATTCCTTAGCAGCCAGCACACCATGCACGCAAGAGTAATCAAACTCAATTCCCTGACCAATTCGGTTGGGCCCTGATCCCAGAATGACAACTTTCTTCCTGTCGCTTCTTACCGACTCGTTCTCATCATCAAAAGTGCTGTAGTAATAAGGCGTTTTCGCTTCAAACTCCGCAGCACAAGTGTCGACCAGTTTATATACCCGCTTTATTCCCAATGCATGACGCTTGGTGTGCACTTCGCTTTCCAGGCAGCCCAAAAGATGGGCGATTTGCCTGTCGGCGTAACCTTTGGTTTTTGCTATCCGAAGAATTTCCGCTGGAATGGTTTCTATTGTAAACGATTCGATCTCATTCTCCAGTTTCAAGAGTTCCTCAATCTGGTCGAGGAACCACATATCAATTTTGCTGAGCTTATGAATGGTCTTCAGCGGAATGCCCAGCTTAATGGCATCATATACATGGAAAAGCCTGTTCCAGCTGGGATGGCGGAGGCTCTCCAGGATTTGCTCCTGATTAGTGACTTCCTTGCCATCGGCACCCAAACCGTTTCTTTTTATTTCAAGCGACTGGCAAGCCTTTTGAAGGGCTTCCTGAAAGTTGCGGCCGATGCCCATTACTTCGCCCACCGACTTCATCTGAAGGCCAAGGCGACGGTCGGCACCCTTAAACTTATCAAAGTTCCAGCGTGGAATTTTTACGATTACATAGTCGAGCGCCGGCTCGAAAAATGCCGAAGTGCTGCCCGTAATTTGGTTTTTGAGTTCATCAAGGTTATAGCCAATGGCTAGCTTAGCCGCTATTTTAGCAATCGGATAACCGGTAGCCTTTGAAGCAAGGGCCGAAGAACGAGATACCCTTGGGTTGATCTCGATGCCCACGATCATGTCGTCTTCGGGGTTAACTGCAAACTGCACGTTGCATCCTCCGGCAAACATACCAATGCCATTCATCATCCTGATGGCCAGGTCACGCATTTGCTGGTATATGGTGTCGGGCAAGGTCATGGCCGGTGCCACAGTGATCGAATCACCAGTATGCACACCCATGGGGTCAAAATTCTCAATGGAGCAAATGATGATTACGTTCCCAATATTGTCCCGCAGTAACTCCACCTCGTATTCTTTCCAGCCAAGGATACTTTGCTCCACCAGCACTTCGTGAATGGGTGAAGCGTGTAGGCCGTTGTTCAATGCCTGATCAAACTCTTCCGGCTTTTCAACAAACCCCCCACCGCTTCCACCAAGTGTGTAAGAAGGGCGGATAACCAAGGGGAAGCCTATTTCCTGTGCTATTTCCTTTCCCTGAAGGAATGACGTAGCCGTCGCCCCTTTACATACATTTACATTCAACTCGTGCATTTTCAACCGGAATTTCTCCCGGTCTTCGGTGGTCTCGATGGCGGCAATGTCCACGCCTATGATCCTGACACCATATTTCTCCCAAAGCCCGGCTTTATCGCAGTCGATAGCGAGGTTAAGGGCTGTCTGTCCGCCCATCGTGGGCAATACGGCGTCAATTTTGTGCTTTTCAAGAATCTGTTTGATGTATTTCTTCTCCAGCGGCAACAGGTACACGTGATCAGCAGTGACCTTATCGGTCATGATCGTGGCTGGGTTCGAATTTATCAGTATTACTTCTATTCCTTCTTCACGAAGCGATCTTGACGCTTGTGAACCGGCATAGTCGAATTCACAGGCTTGTCCGATGACAATAGGGCCGCTTCCAATGATGAGAATTGATTTGATACTGGGGTCTTTAGGCATCTTTAGAATGTATTGAAAGGAGGGTTAGCAATTCACAAATCCCGGCAAAGTTATATGCCACCGCCCGATTATCAAAAGAGATTTCGGAAAGATGGGCAAGAAAAATCAAGATGACCGAGAACCGAGCCCTGTTCGCTAACAGATTCTCATTTATCGATTGTGTAACAATAAAAAAGCCGCCTTTGCAGGGTGGCTTTTGATTTCAAGCAATTGTTTTTTACATGTGAATTGGTCGGTTGTCCGTTGCTGCCAAACACGCTTCTTTCACGGCCTCCATGTAAGTGGGGTGTGCGTGCGACATGCGTGACACATCCTCAGCAGAGGCCCTGAATTCCATGGCTGTGACGCCGGCAGCAATCATATCGGCCGCTCTGGCACCAATAATATGGATGCCCAGTATCTCGTCAGTTTGCTTGTCGGCCAATACTTTCACTAGTCCATCTGTATCTCCCGAAGCCCGAGCTCTACCCAGCGCCTTGAACGGAAACTTGCCGACTTTATATTCCTTCTTCCGATCTTTGAGTTGCTCTTCGGTGTAACCAACAGCAGCTACTTCGGGCCAGGTGTATACAACACCCGGGATCAGGTTGTAATTTATGTGAGGTTTCTGCCCCATAATGGTTTCAGCTACAAACACACCTTCCTCTTCGGCTTTGTGCGCAAGCATGGCACCTTTGATGACATCGCCAATTGCCCAAATATTGTCCACGTTTGTGCGCAGGTGACCGTCCACTTCAACCAGCCCTCTGTCAGTTACCTTTACGCCGGCCTTCTCCAGACCAAGTCCTTCGGTGTAAGCCTTTCTGCCAATCGACACCAGGCAATAATCTCCTTTAAGGTCTATCTTCTCTCCTTTCGGAGTTTCTGCCGTCACGGTCACTTCTTTGCCCTTGGCCTCTACTGCCGTTACTTTGTGGGACAGGTAAAAGTCCATGCCAAGCCCTTTTAGCGATTTCTGCAGCTCCTTACCCATAGTCGAATCCATGGTAGGAATAATGCTGTCGAGAAACTCTACCACAGATACTTTGGCCCCAAGCCTTGCGTAAACCGAGCCTAATTCCATGCCTATAACGCCGCCGCCGATCACTATCATGTGTTTGGGTACTTCGGTCAATTCGAGTGCTTCAGTGCTGGTAATAACTCTTTTTTTATCGATTTTGATAAAAGGAAGGCTGGCGGGCTTAGAGCCAGTAGCGATGATCACTTTCTCGGTGGTAATTTTCTTTTCTTCTTTTCCGGAAACTTTTATGGTGTTCTTGTCTATAAAGGAACCCATGCCATGAAAAACATCGATCTTGTTCTTCTTCATCAGAAAGTTGATGCCGTCGGTGTTTTGTTTCACCACGTCCGTTTTCCTGGCAATCATCTGCTTCAAATTCACTTTCGGCTGGGGAATGTCAATCCCATGCTCCTTAAATGTGTGTGCCGCATTGTGGAAGTGCTCGCTTGAATCAAGGAGCGCTTTTGAGGGAATGCAACCGACGTTGAGGCAGGTGCCGCCCAGGCTATCATATTTCTCAATAATCGCAGTTTTTAGGCCCAGCTGTGCACACCTGATGGCTGCCACGTATCCGCCGGGTCCTGAACCAATTACTGTTACCTGATAATCCATGTTTTTTGTTTTAATGAAAAAATAGTGAAAGGGTTTACACTCCCAAAAGAAGCCTGCTTGGATCTTCGAGAAGTTGCTTCACTCGTACAAGGAAGCTAACAGACTCACGACCATCAATGATACGGTGGTCGTAGGACAGTGCCACGTACATGATAGGCCTGACCACTACCTGACCGTTTTCCACGACAGCCCTTTCTACTATGTTGTGCATACCCAAAATAGCTGCCTGGGGGGCATTAATAATAGGCGTAGAAAGCATAGAGCCGAAAATACCCCCATTGGTGATGGTGAACGTGCCGCCTTGCATTTCGTCAATGCTCAACTTTCCGTCTCTGGCCTTCAATGCCAGCCTCACTATTTCCTTTTCTATTTGATCGAAACTGAGTGCTTCGGCATTCCTTATCACAGGCACCACAAGACCTTTCGGCGTGGATACAGCAATCGAAACATCAGCATAGTCATTATAAACAATTTCTTCTCCGTCGATCTGTGCATTTACTGCAGGCCACTCTTTCAACGCCATCGTAACTGCCTTGGTAAAGAATGACATAAAGCCCAAACCAACTTCATATTTTTCCTTGAAGCTGTCTTTGTATTTTTTTCTCAACTCCATCACAGGCGCCATGTTCACCTCATTAAAGGTGGTGAGCATCGCTGTTTCATTTTTCACAGAAACCAGTCTTCTGGAAATAGTCTTCCGAAGAGAAGTCATCTTCTCTCTGCGCTGTCCCCTTGAAACACCGCCACCGATTTGAGGTGCGGCATAGGATGGAGCCGCTGGCTTTCCAGCATCAGCTTTTGGAGCAGCCGATTTTTCCGCTTTCATAGCGTCCTCCTTGGTGATGCGACCGTCAACTCCGGTTGCTTTCACATCGGAAGCAGAAAGTCCTTTTTCTGCCATAAGCTTTGCCGCTGCGGGAGAGGCATGCCCAGCTGCATAAGATGAACTGCTTGATGTTGCAGGAGCAGCAGCCGGAGCAGGGCTTTTGGCCTCCTCTTTAGCAACTGCACCTTCCATTACTTCAATTTTGCATATTAAAGCACCTATCTCAAGTGTTTCACCCTCCTTGGCAATCACCTGAAGCTTGCCTGTAGCCTCGGCGGTGAGTTCAAAAGTGGCTTTGTCAGATTCAATTTCAGCGATTACTTCATCCAGCTGCACAATTTCGCCGTCTTTTTTGACCCACGAAGATATGGTCACCTCATTGATGGACTCGCCAACCGTGGGCACGTGCATTTCGATTGTCTCGCCAGTCGATGTCGCCTCTTTAGCCGGCGCTGACTTTTCTTCTTTTTTCTCTTCTTTCGCTGGAGCTGCACTGTCGGTGTCAATACTGCATATAACAGCACCAATCTCAACAGTCTCTCCCTCTTTGACCAAAATCTTTATTTTTCCGGCTGACTCAGCGTTTAGCTCGAAAGTGGCTTTGTCAGATTCCAGCTCACACAGAAGTTCGTCCCTCTCCACAATGTCACCATCATTCTTTAACCACTTGGCAATGGTTACTTCGGTTATCGATTCCCCTACTGCAGGGATTTTAACTTCAAGGCTCATTATTTATTAGGGTTTAATTATGCAAATGCTTTTTGTACAATCTCTTCCTGCTCTTTGTTGTGCAGTTTGTAGTAGCCAGTGGCAGGAGAGGCTGCTGCTTTTCTTGAAACCAATTCCATTCTCACTTCAGGGAACATCCTTAACAAGAAGGTCCATGCACCCATATTTTCGGGTTCCTCCTGGGCCCACACGAGTTTGGCTCCTTTGTATTTATTGATTTCTGCGAGGATTTTCTTTCTCGGGAAAGGATGAAGCTGCTCCACACGAACAAGCGCAACGTCCTTTCTATTACTTTTCTGGCGTTCATCCAGTAAGTCAAAATAAATCTTGCCAGTGCACAGGATAAGCTTTTTAACATCCTTTGCTTTTACCTCTGTGTCGCCAATCACTTCCTGGAAACTACCATCGGTCAAGTCGCTTATCGGCGACATCACTAGCGGATGACGGAACAAAGACTTTGGAGACATTAGCACGGCTGGCATGCGGAACGGCATCACCAGCTGACGGCGGAGCATGTGGAAGAAATTGGCAGGTGTAGTCAGGTTACAGAAGAACATGTTGTTGCCTGAGCACATCTGCAGGAATCTTTCCGGGCGGGCGTTGGAATGTTCCGGGCCCTGCCCCTCATAGCCATGTGGCAATAACAGCACAAGGCCGTTCATTCGCTGCCACTTGGTATACGACGGCACAATAAACTGATCGGTCATTACCTGGGCGCCGTTAGCAAAGTCACCAAACTGAGCCTCCCAAATAACCAGCGCATTTGGATTGGCCATGGCATAACCAAACTCAAAGCCCAGCACACCAAACTCTGAAAGCAATGAGTTGAAAATTCTGAACTTTTCCTGACCTTCCTCAATGTGATCCAAACTATTGTGGGGCTTATTAGTGACACTGTCACGCAACACAGAGTGCCTGTGAGAAAAAGTGCCCCTTTGCACATCCTGGCCAGTCATTCTGACAATCTTTTTCTCAAGAAGCAGCGACCCATAAGCCAGTAGTTCAGCAGTTGCCCAGTTGACCGACTTATCTTCGAAAATCATCTCGGTGCGTTGCTTCAGCACTTTGTCAATCTGCTTCAGTGGCTTGAAGCCCTTTGGAATAGTTGTGAGGGCCTTGCCTACTTTATCGATTACTTTTTGATCAACAGAAGTTTTAGGCGGATTTTCAAAATCATCAGGTTTTGAAATCCTCAACTCCTGCCACTCTTTTTCCATCGGGGAGTACTGATAAGGGAGTGGCTTTTGCTTCACCATGTTGAGTCTGTCCTGCAAAAGGTCTCTGAACTCCGAATCCATTTTGTCAGCCAGTTGCGCATCTACATCTCCTCTTTCTATCAGGTGCTTGTTGTACACCTCTCGTGGGTTAGGATGTTTTGATATAATATTATAGAGTGATGGCTGGGTGAACTTTGGCTCATCACTTTCGTTGTGCCCGTGCCGACGGTAGCACACCATGTCAATAAACACGTCTCTCTGGAATTTCTGTCTGAACTCCACTGCCAGATTAACACAGAAAATAACTGCCTCCGGCTGATCACCATTTACGTGAAGCACTGGCGAGTCGATTACTTTAGCCACATCCGTACAGTAGATACTGGACCTGGCGTCGTCAAAGTCTGTCGTAAAGCCTACCTGGTTATTGATAACAAAGTGAATAGTGCCGCCTGTGGTATAACCATCCAGCTTACTCATTTGAACCACTTCGTATACTATACCCTGACCAGCCACCGCCGCATCTCCATGAATAAGGATAGGAAGCACCTTGGTCGCATCGTTTTTGAATTCCCGGTCGACCTTTGCTCTCAGAAACCCTTCCACTAACGGATCAACCGCCTCAAGGTGAGATGGGTTGGGCGCCAACCTTAGATCTACTGTATTACCTGATGGAGTTACTATCTGGCTGGAGTAGCCCATATGGTATTTTACATCACCATCGCCCATGGTCTGGTCGGTGGCTGCATTCCCTTCAAACTCATTGAATATCTGCTCATAGGTTTTCCCCATGATATTGGCCAGCACGTTCAGCCTACCCCGGTGAGCCATGCCAATCATCACTTCCTGCACACCCAGCTCAGCTCCTTTATTAATTATGGCGTCAAGTGCTGCTATTGTTGTTTCGCCGCCCTCGAGAGAGAACCTCTTCTGCCCAACATATTTTGTGTGAAGGAAATTCTCGAAAACAACTGCCTCGTTCAGCTTCCTGAGTATCCTTTTTTTCTCATCAATAGAAGGATTAAAGTTCAAAGCGTCGAATTCGACCTTCTTCTTGTACCACTCCAAAATATCCGGCTCCCTGATATACATATATTCGAAGCCAACAGCACCTTCGTAAATCTGTTTAAGAGATTCTACAATTTTCCTTAACGTCGCTTTCCCAATACCAATCGCCGCCCCTGACTGAAATTCAACATCAAGATCCGCTTCCGACAACCCAAAGTCGCTAAGGTCAAGCAGGGCCTTCCGATCCTTCCTTTCCCTTACCGGATTAGTTTTAGATTTAAGGTGGCCACGTGTTCTGTAGGCATGAATAAGGTTGCTAACGGCGATCTCTTTGTCCGACACTCCTCCTGAGGCAGCCGCGGCATGACCATTTTCGCCATACTTCGATTGAGAGAACTCAAAACCCTCGAAAAATTTCTGCCAGGTAATGTCTACTGACTCAGGATCTTGTTTGTAACTTTGGTATAGTTCATCGATGTAGGACGAGTGTGCGTTAGCGATATAGGAATATTTATCCATGTTGTTGGGTGACGTTTATTCAGGTAAAGGTAAATAATACATTAAATCTATTAAAATCGCATATTCGCTTTAACGAATATATTGGTTATTTCTACTCCAGGGCACTTTTTTTAAGCCCCGTTGGCGGGCAACGTACTTTGCTCGCATTTTTCGCTCCTGAAGCCACTATCAAATTGCTGCGAATGAGTAGGTTTTGCAAAAAAATCTCTATCTTTGCGATCCAATTTTCCGGACGGGTTCCGGAAGAGATTAAATAAAACGAACAAAAAATGGCAGTTAAAATCAGGTTATCACGTCGAGGACGTAAAAAACTTGCAATGTTTGATGTGGTTGTGGCTAACAGTACTTCGCCACGGGATGGTAAGTTCATCGAGAAATTGGGAACGTACAATCCAAATACCAATCCGGCAACAATTGTTTTGAATGATGAAAAGGCATTTGACTGGGTTATGAAAGGTGCGCAACCTTCTGATACCGTTAGAGCCATGCTTTCTTACAGGGGAATTCTTTTGAAAAAACACCTTCAGATTGGTGTGAACAAAGGAGCCATTACGCAAGAACAGGCTGATGCCAAGTTCGAAGAGTGGAAGAATCAACAAGATGCCAAAGTGACTGGCAAAGTTGAGTCTCTGGCTAAGAAGAAAGAAGACGAAAGAAAATCACGTCTTGCTGCTGAAACCAAGGTGAGCCAGGCAAGAGCTGAAGCTATTCGTAAGAAGGCTGAGGTTGCTGCTGCGCCCGAAGCCAGCGAAGAAGCTGCAGTAGAAGAGGCTGCGGTTGCGGTAGAAGCACCTGCTGCTGAAGTAACTGAAACAGCACCAGTGGTAGAGGAAACACCTGCTGCTGAAGCACCAGTTGAAGAGGCTCCAGTGGCTGAAGCACCTGCTGCAGAGGAAGCTCCTAAAGCAGAAGCTCCGGCAGAAGAGGCCCCTAAGGCCGACGCTCCTGAAGCAGACGAGAAAAAAGAAGAGTAGTCCTTATGCATTTGGATGATTGCTTTCAGCTTGGGGTAATCACCAAAACCCATGGCACAAAGGGCGATGTTCAGGTTTGGATCGATTCGGACGACCCTGGGCATTACAAAAATCTGGAATCAGTTCTGTTGTTGATCAACAACGAATTGGTTCCTTTTTTTTTAGAGCATTGGTCACTCAATGGCAAAAAGGCCATTGCTCGGTTCGACGAAGTGAGGTCGTTGGATGCGGCTGAGAAGCTTGCCGGCACGGAGGTCTACCTACCAGAAAGCAGCCTGCCGGAACTTTCGGAAGGGCAATATTTCTTCCACAATCTGGTAGGACTTGAGGCAGTTGAAGAGGGCAAAGTATTGGGCACCATATCAAACATCCTTAACTTTCCGGGGCACGACGTGCTAGCCATCGATTGCCAGGGAAAGGAAGTGCTTGTGCCAATCAGCGACGATATTATTAAAGCGGTGGATTTAAAAGCGAAATCGGTGACCCTGCAGCTTCCACCCGGTTTGCTTGATATATACTTAGACTCTTAGGCAGTCATGGTAAGATTCGACATTATTTCATGTGTACCTGAGCTGCTCAAAAGCCCTTTTGAACACAGCATTCTCAAAAGAGCCATCGACAAGGGCCTCACGGAAGTTAAAGTGCACAACCTGAGAGATTACGCTGTCAACAAACATAAAACTGTTGACGACTACGCTTACGGCGGCGGAGCTGGCATGGTGCTGCAAATAGAGCCCATCGACCGCTGCATCCAGGCCCTCAAATCCGAACGAACCTACGACGACGTTATATATATGAGTCCTGATGGGGAGCTGCTTACCCAAAGGTTGGCCAACGGCCTGGCTATGAAAGGGAACATGATTTTGCTCTGCGGGCATTATAAAGGAGTTGACGAAAGAGTGCGTCAGCACCTGATAACAAGAGAAATCAGCGTTGGCGATTTTGTGCTGTCGGGCGGAGAACTTGCTGCCGCCATTGTGTGCGACGCAGTGATCAGGCTTATTCCTTGCGTGCTAAACGACGAAACCTCCGCACTTACCGACTCCTTTCAGGATGACCTGATTGCACCGCCGGTTTACAGCAGACCAGCCGACTACAAAGGCATGAAAGTGCCGGATGTATTGCTGTCAGGAAACGACGCACTTATCGACGACTGGAGGCACGAGCAGTCGGTGCAGCGAACGAAAGAGCGAAGACCAAATCTACTGTAGACATTCGCCCGCAAACACATTATCCCATATTAATACAGACAATCTTTTATTTTTTTGATTATTTAGAGGTCTCGATTTTTTATGGAAAACAAAAATATACGGATCAAAGATATCGCCCGCCTTGCCGGAGTGTCAGTGGGCACTGTGGACAGGGTGTTGCATAAGCGAGGCAAAGTATCCGATAAGGCACTTGAGAAAGTTCATGCTATCCTTGACCATATTGACTACAAGCCCAACCTCATCGCCAGAAGCCTTGGTCTCAACAGGACGTTTAGGGTCGCCGCCGTGCTACCCGACCCCAAGCTTGACGCTTTCTGGGTGCAATCGCATGAAGGACTGCAACAAAGCGAGCAGGAATGGCAGCAGCAAGGGCTTGTTATTGACTACTACTTTTACGACCTCCACAATAAAGAATCTTACAATCAAGCGTTTGAAAAGGCCATTGCTTCAAACCCTGACGGAGCGGTAGTTGCGCCACTGTTCTATAAGGAAGCGCTGCCCTTTTTCCAAAAATTTCATGAAAATGGGGTGCCTTACATATTGTTCAACACTCATATTGAGCATCCACACCCCTTGTCATTCATCGGGCAAGATCTGTATCAAAGCGGGCGGCTGGCCGCTGAACTGATTTCGCCCGGACTGGCCACTGGCAAAAAACTGGCGATCCTACATATTCACGAGGATTTGCCAAATTCTGCCCACCTTTTGGACAAGGAAAAAGGCTTCAGAGAATATGTAGCTTCGATGTCGGGATTGAATGTGGAGGTAAACACTATCAACCTTGAGGCCCCGGAGAACACCTCCTTCGAAACGGATCTCAGGAAACTCTTTAGCGACCCCCAGTTGCACGGGGTTTACATAAGCACCTCCAAAGCCTATCAGGTGGTGGAATTTATGAAAGCGACCGGCAAAAATGGCTGTAGAATTGTTGGCTATGATTTACTGGAAAAGAACCTTCAATTTCTGAAAGAGGGGTATATCAACTTCCTGATTAATCAAAACCCAAGCAAGCAAGCTGCCTTGTCTATCAGCCACCTTATCAATCACCTGGTGTTTAAGACCACACCACCCAAAGAGGCCCTTCTGCCCCTCGAAATTATCACCAAGGAGAATATTGACAGCTATAAGCCAGCACTTGCCGCACAATAACTGCCAAAAGAAGATTTTTATTTGATTGTATTATTTGTCTTTAAAAACATAGTCGTATATTTGCAGTCCGTTTCAGAATACGGCTTAAATAGACAGTCATGAGCGAGTTGATAAAACTAGTTGAAGCAGAGTACCAGGAGAAGAGAAATTCACTGCCCGCATTTAAGGCTGGTGATACTATAAATGTACACGTGAAGATCACGGAAGGTAACAAAGAGCGTATCCAGCAGTTTCAGGGTACCGTTATCCAACGTAAGAATATCAGCACGAATGGGGAAACCTTTACTGTAAGAAAAGTATCTTCAGGTATTGGTGTGGAAAGAATTTTCCCGATTATGTCTCCAAGCGTTGAGAAAGTTGAATTGGTTCGTCAGGGATCAGTTCGCAGAGCCCGTCTTTACTACCTTCGTGGTAGAAAAGGAAAAGCCGCAAGGATCAAAGAAAAAATGTCCTAAGGGATTAAATAAAATAGCTGAAAAGCCAACTCTCGGGTTGGCTTTTTTCGTTTACTTGCTATTAGTTTTATGCTATGGAAATTCGTTTTCACAAATATCAGGGCACAGGTAACGACTTCATTCTCATCGATGACAGGGAGCTCCAATTTCCTGATGACCTGACCGTTATAGAAACCCTTTGCCATCGCAGGTTTGGCATCGGCGCAGACGGACTCATTCTGATACGCAATCATCCCGAGTACGACTTTGAAATGGTCTACTACAATTCCGACGGCTCGCAGAGCATGTGCGGGAACGGTAGCAGGTGCGCAGTGCACTTTGCGAAGTCTCTTGGCATGGCCACCAACAGAACTACTTTTATGTCTACCGACGGGCCTCATGAAGCGACCATCAAAGAAGACATTGTTTCTGTGCAGCTTTATGATGTGGACAGCGTTGAAGAACTTACTGACGGCGTTTTCATCAATACGGGATCCCCACACCATATTGCCTTCCATGAAGATGTTAAAAACTTCCCTGTTGTGCCGGAAGGAAAAGCTATTCGCTTTAGCGAGGCCTATGCCCCCAAGGGTACCAATGTTAACTTCGTAGAGTTAGAGGATGGCAATGCAATCTTTGTGAGGACTTATGAAAGAGGGGTAGAAGGCGAAACGCTGTCGTGCGGCACTGGAGTCACAGCTTGTTCGCTCGCCGCATCACTCAAAGGATATAAAAGCCCGGTAATAGTTCACACCCTGGGCGGAACCCTCGAGGTCAGTTTTGCGGTTAAGGAGGGTGGCTTTAGTGATATTTTCCTGAAGGGCCCGGCCACACCCGTTTACTCAGGCCTCATTGATGTGTAAATCTGTCAAGAAACACCTTGGCAATTAGTATCGATTAGGAAAAAGCGGTTAATTTTAAGGTTTTAAAAAACGACGAAATGTTGAATATATTCACCAAAGGGGTAGCCAAACTTTTTGGAACAAAATCAGAGCGAGATATTAAGGAAGTCCTTCCGCTTGTTGAGCAAATCAAAAAAGAATTTGAGAAACTTAAGAGTATTTCTGACGATGAGTTGAGAGACAAAACCAGTCAGTTCAAAGCGTTCATCAAAGAGGGGAATGCCACTATCCAGAAGGAAATTGACGATTTGCATCAGAGGATAATCGACGAACCGGATTTGGATATTGACCAGAAAGATGACGTATTCAAAAGAATAGATCAACTCGAAAAAGACAAGAACAAGAAAATTGAAGATTCGCTGCTTAAACTGCTGCCGGAAGCTTTTGCCGTAGTGAAGGAAACCTCCAGGCGACTTGCTGAGAACAAGAAGCTGGTGGTGAAGGCCACTCTCATGGATAAGCAGATGGCGGCTACCAAGCCCCACATAAAAATCACTGGAGACACTGCCGAGTGGTCCAATAAATGGCTCGCTGCAGGCACTGAGGTAGAGTGGAACATGGTGCACTACGATGTGCAGCTCATTGGTGGTGTTGTACTGCACTCAGGTAAAATTGCCGAAATGACGACCGGTGAGGGAAAGACCCTTGTGGCTACTTTGCCTGCCTACCTGAACGCCCTTGCAGGCAAAGGCGTACATATTGTTACAGTAAACGACTACCTGGCCAAGCGTGACTCAGAGTGGAACGCTCCCTTGTTCCAGTTTCATGGGCTGACGGTTGACTGTGTTGACCGGCACCAACCCAACTCACAGGAAAGGAGAAACGCTTATCTCGCCGACATTACCTACGGCACCAACAACGAATTTGGCTTTGACTACCTGCGGGACAACATGGCCAGAAGCCCGGAGGAATTGGTTCAGCGGGAACACCACTACGCCATGGTGGATGAGGTTGACTCTGTTCTTGTGGATGAAGCAAGAACACCACTTATCATTTCCGGTCCTATACCTAAGGGAGATGAGCATGAGTTTTACGAACTGAAGCCCAGAATATTTAAGCTGGTTGAATCTCAACGCAAGCTATGTTCACAGTTTTTGAATGACGCCAAAAAACAAATTGCTGAGGGCAACGAGACAGATGGCGGCTTGTCACTGTTCAGGGCTCACAGAGGGCTTCCCAAATACAAGCCTTTGATCAAATACCTCAGTGAAACAGGCATAAGAAATGTTCTTCAAAAAACGGAGAATATCTACCTGGCTGACAATCAAAGAATGATGCCGGAAGCAGATGAGCCTTTGCTTTTTACCATTGAGGAAAAAAATAACTCTATCGAGCTGACTGAAAAAGGCGTCGATATGATTACCGGCGATGGTGAAGATCCCAATTTTTTCATTATGCCTGACATTGGGATGGAAATTGCCAAGCTTGAGGGTGACACCTCTCTTGCTGAAATCGATATTCTAAAGAAGAAAGAGTCGGTTATCAAAGACTACCAAATTAAAGCGCAGCGCATCCACACCGTCAACCAGTTGCTAAAAGCCTACACGCTCTTCGAAAAAGACACTGAGTATGTGGTGATTGATGGGAAAGTAAAGATTGTGGATGAGCAAACCGGCCGCATGATGGAAGGTCGTCGCTATTCAGACGGTCTTCACCAGGCAATCGAAGCCAAGGAAAATGTGACGGTGGAAGATGCCACGCAGACTTATGCGACCATCACGCTACAGAACTACTTCAGAATGTACCACAAGCTGGCAGGTATGACTGGTACTGCCGAAACCGAAGCTGGTGAACTTTGGGAGATTTACAAACTTGACGTGGTCGTTATTCCGACCAACAGGCCAATCGTCCGGAAAGACATGGAAGACAAGGTCTACAAGACCATGCGTGAGAAGTTCAATGCTGTTATCGATGAAATTGTTGCGCTGACTGAGGCAGGCAGACCCGTGCTGGTGGGTACTACTTCTGTTGAAATTTCGGAGGTACTAAGCCGCATGCTTAATATCCGCAAGATTAAACACAACGTACTGAATGCCAAGCAACACCAACGGGAAGCAGAAATTGTGGCGGAAGCAGGCCATCCTTCTACCGTGACGATTGCCACCAACATGGCGGGACGTGGTACGGACATAAAACTGACCGAAGAGTCGAAAAAGGCTGGAGGTTTAGCTATTGTAGGAACGGAAAGACACGAATCAAGAAGGGTAGACAGGCAGTTGAGAGGCCGATCAGGCCGACAAGGTGACCCTGGGTCTTCGCAGTTCTTTGTGTCTCTTGAAGACAACCTGATGCGTTTGTTCGGCTCAGACAGAATTGCCAAGTGGATGGACAGAATGGGATTGGAAGAAGGTGAAGTAATCCAGCATTCGATGATTACCAAGTCGATTGAAAGAGCGCAGAAGAAGGTAGAAGAGAACAACTTTGCCATGCGTAAGCGCCTCCTGGAATATGATGACGTAATGAACTCGCAGAGAGAGGTCATCTATACAAGAAGGAAGAATGCCTTGTTCGGTGAAAGACTACAGCTTGACATCCTCAACATGATGTACGATACGTCTGAGGATCTGGCCATATCAGCCACTGCCTCTCAAGACTATGATGGCTTTAGACTGAATGTTCTTAGCACCTTTGGCCTCGATATGCGTATCAGTCAGGACGAGTTTGCCGGTATCAAAAGCGATGCACTTGCTGCAAGACTTTACGACGAAGTGTTGGCACACTATACAGCCCGAAAAAACACTATAAGAGAAAAAGCGCTTCCGGTTCTTAAGCATACCCTTGATAATAAAGGAGCCACCGTGGTGGATATTCTCGTGCCATTTACGGACGGGAAGAAGCAACTCGGCATTGTGGTGAACTTAAAGAAAGCGGTGGATACTGAGGGTAAGGAGATGGTGGCCGCCATGGAGAAAATGATCACGCTGGCACTCATCGACCAAACCTGGAAGGAGCACCTTCGTGAGATGGACGATTTGAAGCAATCTGTTCAAAATGCGGTATACGAGCAAAAAGACCCACTTTTGATCTACAAATTCGAAGCCTTCGAATTGTTCAAAGTATTCCTTGCCAAGGTAAATGAGGAAACTATGTCATTCCTTATCAAAGCCGATATACCAAGCCAGGATCCAAGTCAGGTAAGAGAAGCTCGTCAAACCCGCACAAAAAGTGACTACAAAGAAAGTAAGGAAGAATCACGTTCTTTGCTGGAAGGAAAAGAAGGACAACCAGTTGGCTCTAGGCCTGCCGTTACCCGACCAGAACCAATGAAGTCGCAAAAAGTGGCTGGAAGAAACGATCGGGTGACTGTGCAGTACACTGATGGAACTTTAAAAGAAGGGGTGAAGTACAAAACAGTGGAACAGGATGTGAATAATAACAAATGCGTTGTGATCAATATTGAAGACTAACCAGCTATGAATAGAGTCGTTTCTTTAGCACTTGGAGTTTTTATCCTGTATGGGTGTTCAAAAAAGGTGGTTCCCTCTTCTGGCACCACTGACTCTTATTCTGAAGACTTGTCTATTTTACATCCGGTCATTACCACTGACGAAAGCCCACTTAAACCTACAGAAACAAGCAAATCGCCGATTTCTTCAGAACCACTGAAGACACAATACGACATCACCCAAGAACTCGACAGTGTCGTTATGTTTATAGCCGAAAAAAACCTCCAGAAGAGAGTAATTGACGGCTTTACGGTTCAGGTGTATTCAGGCCCAAACAGAGACCAGGCTAATAATGCAAGGGCACAGCTTCATTCGATCGGACTGGACATTCCCTCCCAGGTTGTTTACGTCCAGCCCAACTTTAAGGTAAAAATAGGGAAGTTTTATTCCAGGTTAGAGGCCAATCAGGTATATGCGCAGGTTCGGGAGGTATTCCCCAACGCACTCCTCCTTCCTGAAAAAATACCCGTAGAATAAATGGATCTAAAAGACAGAATCAAAACGCTCAGTGGTCAGCTTTCGAAAGAGGTTATTGGCGCACGAAGACACCTGCATGCCAATCCTGAACTGTCTTTTGAGGAGTACAACACAGCAGGCTACATCAGAGAATTCCTTCGAAAGCTTCCTATCGACCAGCTCGACGAAATGGCTACCACTGGCACTGTGGCTATCATAAAGGGGAATAATCCCGACAAAAAAGTTGTTGCCTTGAGGGCCGACATTGACGCTTTGCCGATCCTGGAACAGAGCGCTGCGTCCTATAAGTCGACAAACGAAGGTGTTATGCATGCCTGCGGCCACGATGTGCATACCTCCTCGCTCCTCGGCGTTGCCAAAATCCTCTGTGAGCTGAAAGGTGAATTTGAGGGAACCGTTAAGCTGATTTTTCAGCCGGGAGAAGAGAAACTACCGGGTGGCGCCAGCTTAATGATCAAGGAGGGCGTGCTTACCAACCCTTCTCCAAAAAGTCTTTTCGGTCAGCATGTGATGCCCTTGTTGCCTGCGGGCACGGTAGGCTTTCGCCCTGGCATGTACATGGCCAGCGCTGACGAAATATATGTGACAGTGACAGGACAAGGGGGTCATGCAGCCATGCCTGAAACTTTGGTAGACCCTATTGTAGTAACAGCTTACATAATCACAGCATTGCAGCAAGTGGTCAGTAGAATGGCCAGCCCAAAGATACCCTCGGTACTTTCTTTTGGCGATATTGAGGGCAAAGGGGCTACCAATGTTATTCCATCTGAGGTCAAACTAAAGGGGACGTTCAGAACGCTCAATGAGGAATGGAGAATGGAAGCCCATGCGAAGATGAAAAAGATGGCCGAAGGAATTGCCGAGTCAATGGGCGCCACCTGCGACTTTAATATCATGAAAGGTTACCCGTTTCTTGCCAATGATGAGGAACTAACCAATCGTTCTAAATCATGGGCAGAAGAATTTTTGGGAAAAGACAAAGTTGTGGACCTGGATATCTGGATGGCTGCCGAAGATTTTGCCTTCTACTCCCACCACGTCGATTCATGTTTCTATCGGCTTGGCACCAGAAATGAAGCTGAGGGCATCACTTCCGGCGTCCACACTCCCACGTTCGATATAGATGAAAGTGCTCTAGAGCTTGGTGTGGGGCTTATGACCTGGCTGGCTTTGAAAGAGCTGGCTGTTTAAAGTTACCAGCCAATCAGGTCAAAAAACTCCTTCCTCATGTCGTCGTTGATTGACAAAGCGAGGAGGATCGAAATCACCAGGCCAATACCCGCATAAAGGGCATCTTTACCTATTAGCTTCAAGCTCTTTCTTATTCCCTTTCTGCGGCTTGACTTGCTTTTCTTCATGTAGTTGATCGCCAACTCACGACCCCCTAAAAGTCCGATGAATACCCATGTCGTACTTATTGGAATCGTATTGACAACCTTCAGGTAGTAGAGCAAGCACGCATAAACAAGATCGACTATGGTAGCCGCCCTCACATCAGTAATGTCAGCCTTTTCTTCCACAATCGACTGTATTTTATCCCCTTTGAGGTAAAACAACACGCCTAGCCCAAGAAATATAAATGACGCAAATGCAACAAACTCTACCGTGTTCAACGCCCTTGGCAAGACAACCGCAATGTTTGCAGCATCCTGCATGATCCAGACGGACCACAGCGCTCCGCTGGTAAGCCATTGTAGCGGTGCCCACCAGTGAGCTGGCTTTTTCTTGGCATATTTATCAAATAGCTGTGCCGTTAGCGTCCATACAATAATAGCAATGACGAAAGCCAGGGCATAACCAACAAGGCTTTTAGACAATATACCTCCGATGGAGCTGGCTTTAGTTGAAAAGGCGCTCAATAGCAGAATCGAAGTAGACACTGGCATGCGAAGCCTTGTAAGAACCAGCAGGATTACCGGAGCGGCAACCTGAAGAAAGCTAAAGGATGTAGGTGCTACCTCAAGGCCTTTTGTGTTCAACCGCTGATAGGATACGTCGCCCCCATAGGTAATCCAGCTATAAGTAACGGTAACAAGGAAAATCAGTCCCATGAAAAGCCACAGATGATACCACTTCCTATGGGAATTTGAAGAAATAAAAGTGCCAATGGTTTGAATACTATCGTTAGCAATAGCTGAATAGCCAGCCAAAGCAAAAGCAACCCACATAGCCACCTCCTGATAGGGATACACCATGCCGCAGACAAACGTAATGGCCAGCAAAAAATAAAGATAGTTTCTCTCCTTTTTTGACACACTAAACAGCTTAAAAGCTCCTTTGCCTAGCTTTTGTGTAGTGATACTATCAGACGGTTTGGACGACATCGCAGGTGTATGCTTAATTTGAAAGTTCCGGCAAAGCTAAATATAGTTTTTGTTACCACTGTTAAGAAAGTGTTAAGGCTTTTATTTTATGATATTTGCAAATCCTTTTGAATCTTGAAAGCCATTGACGATGAAAGCTATCAGGCTAAAAGGAGACCTCAACCTGCGCACGGTACATTATTGAACCATCCTCTCCTTCAATTTCTATCCTTGTCAAGTCCGACTGTATTTTAAGAGAATGGCCAACAATATATTTTGAGACGCCGAGAGTGTATTGATGAACGTCAGCTCTCATCGTTTCCTTTGCTGGCAACACTTCTGTAAATCTAAGCGCCAGTTCGAAGTTATTTTCGAGTAAATATCCCGTTTGAACATTAAAGCCGGTGCCAGTATAAAATGCCCCATCCATAACCACAGCTCCTTCAGGTGCTCGTTTAACAACGTATTCCGACATCAACGACCACCCACGGTACTTGAAATGCAAATCAGCAAACACAGCCTCCAATGTCCGTGTATCGCCTAAAACTTTACCCAACTGACCTCTTTCCCTGTTAGTATGGTCGTTCAAATCGTAGGAGACACCAAGCATTAGCCTAGGTATTGACTCTCTGCTCAAATCGCTTCCAATATAGTCTCCCTTTTTATTGAACTGCCCGAACGGAAACCACTCCGCCCTCAACGTATAGTCATACCCCCCCGCATTGTCTTCGGAAATATTCCTACCCTCCCCAATGCTGACGGCACCTTTCAGGTTAATAAGCTTACCACTGTAGTGTAGCTGCACACCTCTATCCCTATCTAGGTTGTAGCGTGAATTGAGAAAACTCCTGTCAACAAACTGAAGTGCTTGCGAAGAAATCACCCTCTCTATGTTGCCAGGAAGCTTTGTTTGCCCAAACCACAAGCTCCAGTTACCATAGAAGTTGTATCTTACCAGGGCATCGAGAATCTGCAACGGCGCATAATTTGATTCAGATACAACGTCCTTATTTCCAATGTCGCTACCACTCAGGCCAAGCTCAATCTTATATTGAATTTTTGGGTTATGAACAAACCCATCAAACTTCAACCTTGCTCTTCTTATCAATAAATTGTCTCTGTATTTATCTGCCTCCAGGTCATGTACTCCCTCATACAAGGTCTGAAACCTCGTGCTAAACTTCATCGAAAATGAAGAGTCTCTGGCAACTACTGAAATTCCACTTCCGAATTTGCTTTCGGTGATGTTCTGTGCTTTGGCAGTATCTGATAAAATGAACGAGAAGGCTAATAAGAAGGCTAACACAATGTTGGTCACTCTCTGCATGAATCTTAGGTCAGTTGCTTTCAATAAGGAAGAGCTGCAATGTTAAGAAATTGATAACTATATATTAACAAACAGTCGTTTAGTTAACAATTTAGAAATATTAATAACATTTTCTTAACATAACAAAGATTGATGCTAAAGCTCCCTTGCTCAAGTGGGGAGCAAAGTCACTGATAAAATGGTTGAAACCGACCTATTTTGAATGACAGCTAATATCTCCACCCAGACATTTACTGTTTTCAATAAAATATAGGCGAATCCGGTCATTCGCAAATTCCCTTACAGCCTCGGTTTGGCTATTTTGGCAAAAGGTGAATTAACAATAGTTTCATATCGCTAACTGATTGAACAATTAGTTTTTGATAACTTTGCGGCTTGCTTCTTCTGGCAACAACTCTTCAATTGGATGACCGTCAAGAAAGTTTTAAACATAGACGAGGGAAAGCAGACTTCTGCGAAAAACCTGTACCGTAATATCGGGTACGTCCTCATCACCGTTTTCATCTTTCTCCTCTCCATCAATATGATGGGGCAGGCCTTCAACCAGCTTACTGAAACTGCCGCCCAATCCATCCTGGCCGCCACTTCTGACCCCTTCGTTGGCCTGTTTATTGGCCTTCTGATCACGGCGCTTATACAAAGCAGTTCGTCAAGCACCACCATGATTGTGGCGGCCGTAGCTGTTGGCTCAATCTCATTTGAGGATGCCGTTCCCATTATCATGGGGGCCAATATTGGCACTACTATTACGTCGTCAATTGTATCGCTTGGTTATATCACAAAAAGAAATGAGTTCAGGAAAGCCATTGCTGCTGGGGCAGTGCACGATATTTTCAACATCCTTACCACCATCATTCTTTTTCCACTAGAGCTCAAATACCACCTACTTTCCCGCCTCTCCCGTGAAATAGCCTCCTCTCTGAGCGCTGGCGATTTGTTTTCGAAGAGCGGCCCAATATTTAATATCAACACGTTGCTGTTTGACCCCATTAGCCACTGGGTAAGTCTTTGGATATCGCAGCCCATTATTCTTCTCACTCTTTCATTTTTGGTGCTGATAGGCTGCATCAAGCTGCTGTCGAATATCATCTACAAGAGACTTATTGGTCAGTCAAAGGTGAATTTTGAAAATATTGTTTTTAACAATCCCCTTAAGGCCTTTGGCTGGGGAACTCTTCTCACGGCAGGTATCCAGTCGAGTTCTATCACCACTTCTCTTATTGTTCCTTTGGCGGCTACCCGCAAAATCTCCGTACAAAAAGCCTTCAACTTCATCCTGGGCGCCAATGTTGGCACAACCATTACTGCCATTATTGCAGCGCTGTTCAAGTCGGAAGAAGCCATTGCCGTGGCAATTGCCCACCTGTTGTTCAACTTAATCGGTGTCCTGATATTCCTGCCCTTCCCTGTCATCCGAAGGATTCCTGTTAAAATGGCTGAGCTCCTTGGAAAATTTACGCTGAGGTATCGCATCGTGGGATTTGCCTACATACTGCTCACATTCTTCATTATTCCCTACAGCCTCATTCTGGCGCATAGATCGTTTACACAAACAGCTTCTCCTCCCGTGGAGCTAATAGACAAAAAGCCTATCGAGGAACCTTAACCGTTTGATCAAAGTTTCATACCTTGAACACTTAGTCCAAAGGAGGTATTTTTGTCAAAGTTTTTGAAAATAGATGAATTGATAGATTCCGTCACTGAATATGTGCGGATAAAAATAGAGCTTGTCAAACTCAATATGATCGAAGAGCTCTCCGGAATTCTCGCTCAGCTGATAGCTCTGTTTCTGATTCTCACGGTGTTTATGTTCTTCATGTTTTTTGGAAGTATTACGCTGAGCACTTTTTTAAACTATCTTTGGAGCAGTGCCTACCTTGGGTATGGCGCAGTTACGTGCTTCTATCTTCTTGCGTTGCTTTTTTTCGTGTATCTGCTCCAATCCGGCAAATTGAAGGACGCTGTTGAAAATCAGATCACCAAAGCGATGAAAGAGAAGGAGGCCCTCACAGAAAAATCAATTGAAGAAGATGAGTAAAGCGGCAATTACCAAACGGAAGGAACAACTTGAGGAGATGGAGCGAAAGGCAAAAAAGAAACTCCAAACCGGAACCGACTCTGTTGAGCAAAATGTATCCCGGGCACTGAAAACCGGGCTGATTATTGGCGGCGTCCTTTTTGCAGGCTACCAGGTAGCCAGACTTATCACATCCTCTTCCAGAACAGAGGATCTTAAAAAAAAAGCCCTGACCAGCCTGTAGAACTAGTTGAAAAACCGCCAAAATCATTTTTAAAATTGACACTCAATAAAAGCATGGCGGCTCTTTGGGGAGTTTTACTTCAATTTGGCTTAAATTATATTCAAAAAAGAATACTGACGAATGAACCACCTACTGAGTCAACTGACACAGAAGAGCAACGAAGGTAAACGTTCCCTGGGCATATTAATTGACCCTGACAAGGTGTCGGACAACAGCGCTTGCCTCAGGGTGATTAACATGTGTGTAGAAAATAAGGTTGACTATATTCTTGTGGGTGGCAGCCTGATGACCAAGAATAATTTTAGCCAGATCATCCAGCTCATCAAAGCGAATTCCAGCATTCCGGTGATCATTTTTCCAGGCAACTACTATCAAATAGACTCCAATGCCGACGCCATTCTTTTTCTTTCTTTGATCTCAGGAAGGAACCCGGAGTATCTGATAGGCCAGCATGTAATAGCTGCACCCATTTTAAAAAGAACACACCTTGAAGTAATACCAGTAGGGTATATGCTGGTGAACAGCGGCCATGCTACGGCTGCGAGCTACATCAGCAACACCACGCCCATTCCCACGGACAAGGTAAGCATCGCTGTTTCTACAGCAATGGCCGGCGAAATGCTCGGCTTACAAACAATTTATATGGACGCTGGCAGCGGGGCAGAGGCACCTATTCCACCCAAAGTAATTACTGCCGTCAAGAAAAATATTAATGTGCCTTTAATCGTCGGTGGGGGAATCAGCTCGGTTCATTTGGCCATACAGGCCCTTCAGGCTGGAGCCGACATGCTTATTCTGGGCAACAGTGTGGAGGAAAACCCAAATCTATTGATTGAAGTATCGGAAAGAATTCATCACCTCAATCAAAAGCCTTTAAACATTAATTAAAGACTCTCTCCTTCGCATTTTACCTGCAGGGATTCCAAACATCATTTTGAAACGACGGCAAAAATACGCCGTGTCTTTATATCCCACATCCTTACCTATTTCTCTAATGCTTTTCTTTGAGGTTCGCAAAAGGTTAACTGCCTTTTCCATTCGCTGGTACTCGATGTAGTCCTGCGGGTTAATGCCGGTCAGCATTTTGAAGTACTGCCCCACATAATCCTCCGAAACATTGGCAACATTGGCCAAAATCTTATTGGAAAGGTCGTCACCCAGATTATCCTTGATATAGGCAAAGATATCTATCAGGCGAGGATCCTTGAAGTAATTGCTATTGGTAGCCAGCTGCTCCACATACAGGTTGTGTTGAATGATATATCTGATGGCCTGCACCACCAATCTATCCGTTTCAAGCTTCACAATTCTATCCCTGCCCAGCTTTCCGGAAAAGTGCTCAACAACAATGTCCTGGATCAAAGCACCCATCATAGGGTCTTTCATCACAAACGGCGGTATGTCAAGTGAAGCAAAAAAGTTGACTGTGTCAAATACTTTTGCTTCGAAAGTGATGTAGCTAAAATTATCTCTCGTTTCTTCCTCCTGGCTATAACCCTTCACGCTCTCCAGGTACTTCTCTTTGTTGTTCAAAAAGTCGTCATTAGACAAGCTGATGGCCTTTCCTGAGCCATAAGTAATAGACGCCATTTTACCGCCCGGCACGAAAAGCACCTCGCCGGCATTCACCTCTTCTTTGTCCTTACCAAACTTCAAAACCCCCTTGTGAACCAAAAAAATGGTGTTTTCAACGTCATAAAAATTCTCTACTGTAACAGATTGAATTACATTGGTGTGGCGTGCCTTAATAAATCTGATACTAAGAGATTCAATAATTTTATTATACTCTTCCATGAATCTTACAATTTGCGAGAGCGGGTGGCAATAGAAAAAATTAACAATGAATTTGTATAAAACTAATACAAATATGATTTAATAACAAAATACCTAGCTCAAATATGAATTAAAAAGGAACTCATTTTTTGAGCAACCCTCTGGAAATTACAATTTTCTGAATTTCTGACGTCCCTTCGTAAATCTGCGTGATTTTTGCGTCCCTCATAAGCCGCTCCACATGGTACTCTTTCACGTAACCGTAACCGCCATGAATCTGCACTGCTTCCACCGTCGTCTTCATAGCTACATCGGATGCAAAAAGTTTGGCCATCGCACTTGCCTGACTAAAATCTGCCTTCTGATCTTTTAATTGCGCCGCCCTGAGACAAAGCAACCTGGCAGCTTCAATTTCAGTAGCCATGTCAGCAAGTTTGAACTGAATGGCCTGGTGCTCAGCGATGCTTTTCCCAAAAGCTTTGCGTTCTTTCGCATAGGCAATTGACAGCTCCATCGCCCCGGAGGCAATTCCGAGCGCCTGGGAAGCTATGCCAATTCTACCGCCGTTAAGCGTGCTCATGGCAAATGAAAAGCCAAATCCATCGTCGCCTATCCTATTTGCCTTTGGCACCTTCACATCTTGAAACATCAGCGAATGGGTATCGGATCCTCTGATGCCCAGCTTATTTTCCTTTTTCCCAACAACAAAGCCATCCATGCCCTTTTCCACTATCAACGCATTGATTCCTTTGTGGGCCTTGGAAGCATCGGTTTGCGCCATCACAATGTATACAGATGCACTGTTTCCATTCGTGATCCAGTTCTTTGTTCCGTTAAGCAGGTAGTAGTCGCCCTTGTCCTCAGCAGTGGTTCGTTGCGAGGTGGCATCGGAACCAGCTTCCGGCTCTGACAGGCAAAATGCCCCGATGATCTCACCCTTGGCTAATCTTGTAAGGTATTTCTGCTTCTGCTCCTCGCTCCCGTATTTTTCGAGGCCCCAGCACACAAGTGAATTGTTCACCGACATGCAAACGGAGGCTGAAGCATCCACTTTCGATATCTCCTCCATGGCCAGCACATAGGACACAGTGTCCATACCGCTCCCGCCATACTTTGGATCCACCATCATGCCCATGAACCCCAGCTCCCCCATCATTTTGACCTGCTCCGCCGGAAATTTTTGATGCTCATCCCTCTCAATTACCCCGGGAAGCAATTCATTCTGTGCAAAATCTCTTGCGGCATCTCTTACTGCCAGCTGCTCTTCAGTCAAGTCAAATTTCATCATAAGTTATGTGCGGGTTATTGAATGAGCTAAAAATAAACAAAAAAGGACTTGAGCCACGCCCAAGTCCCCATCATTTATTTAAAATATTTTGCTAGTCTCTGCTCATGCCCAGGTAGGACAGAATAAAGTAAAACAGCGTAACCAGCGCCGACAAGGCAGCCACCACATAAGTCATAGCAGCCCATTTCAAAGCATCTTTGGCCATTTCATGTTCCTTCGAGGTTACTATGCCTTTCCGGTCAATCCAGGCCAGCGCCCTGCTACTTGCATCAAACTCAACAGGCAATGTAACGAAAGCAAAAAGGGTAAATACAAAATAGCAACCAATAATTATCAGCAGACCTGTTTCAGCAAATCCCTTCATAAAAAAGGCTCCGAACAACATCGCCATGAACATAATGTTCATTACCCTGGCAGTAACGTTCTGCACTGGCACCATGGCCGATCTGAACTCAAGGAAGCTATAGGCCGTAGCGTGTTGCACTGCATGGCCACATTCGTGGGCAGCTACGGCAGCCGCAGCGGCAGACCTGCCGTGGTATACCTCTGGACTCAGGTTGACGGTTTTATTGGCCGGATTGTAATGATCCGTCAACTGACCTTCAACCGAAACAACTTTCACATCATATATACCATGATCTGCCAGCATTTTTTCGGCAATTTCACGGCCACTAAGGTTAGAAGCTAACCCAACCTGAGAGTACTTTTTAAATTTATTTTTCAGCTTGTTACTCACCGACCAGCTGATGATCATAAAAACAACACCAATCAGAAGAAGCATCATAAGTTTTTATCGTTTAGCTTAATTTTATTCACAAATGTAGTAGTAGAATACCCATCTATCAATGGGAGCGGAATAACTTTTCCACCGTGTTTCAAAACAAAATCGGCACCCACAATAGTTTCAACAGTGTAGTCACCGCCTTTCACTAAAATATTTGGTTGAAGGGCTTCGATCAGCTCTTTCGGCGTTTCCTCGTCAAAAAAAACCACCAGATCAACGAACCCGAGAGCGGCCATTACCCTGGCCCTGGATGCCTCATTCACGATAGGCCTTTCAGGCCCTTTCAGTCGCTGAACCGAAGCATCAGTATTCAGCGCCACTACCAGCTTGTCGCCAAGTTGCCTCGCCCTTTCAAGATAATCGACATGGCCCAGGTGCAGAATGTCGAAGCATCCATTGGTAAACACCACTGAAAGCCCTTCGGCATGCCAACTTGCAACCTGGCTACTGGCCGCCTTCCGATCTTTGATTTTCGACGCTGTTTTCAATTTGGTTCTTTACTGGTAATAGCACTGCCACAAGAATCGATACCCCTCCCAACACGAGGATGGTTACAACCTGTGACGTATGAAGCAGTGTAGCAAAAAATACGCCTGTTTGCTCTCCGATGCCATACCACAGTAAAATTCCTGCCACAAAGGCATGATATGTGCCAATTCCACCCTGAACTGGCATAGCCATGCCAATTCCGCCCATGGCCAAGAGCACAAGACCTGCCTTTAAGTCAAGCCAGGCAGTCTCCTCCATAGAAAAGACGATTACATATGACATGAAAAAGTAACTCAACCACATGGCCACGGTACTGAGAATAAAAAGAGCAGGAGACTTGAGTTTAGTTATGCTGCCGATACCATGACCCAGGTTGACAAGGAATTCCTTGAGCTTTGCGAAGGCCGGCATTTTTTGAAACCTTTTGATCAGCCAGTAGATGAGAACAATCGCAGCAGCAATAACTCCAATGGTGATGGTTAGCTGACTCACCGAAAGCCCGGACCAAAGGCGGCCCATCATGTCGCCTAACAGAGATGAAATTTTCCCGAACTCGACAAGCATAGCCCCGGCCAGCACCGATAAGAGAGAGATTAGATCAACTCCCCTCTCTGTAACCACTGTGCCAATGGAGGTAGACATCGGAATGTTGTCTGTTCGTCTGAGGATAGCACACCGGCTAACCTCCCCCATCCTGGGAAAGGCCATGTTGGCCATATAGCCTACCATGACAGCCAAAAACAGCCTGAATGTACTAACCGATACATCAAGGGATTTAAACAGCAAGTTCCATCTGTAGGCCCTTATCCAATAACCAAAAAACGATATACCAATAGACAGGTACACCCAGCCATATTCTACTTTGCTAAGCCGTGCCATGAAGTCATCCAGGTCAATATCCTTAAAAAGCCACCAAAGGAGGGCGAAGGCAAGGGCAAGGGTTAAAACGTATCGGGCAACACTGGTGATGGTTTTTCTCAACTGATTAGTTTGTTATTGTCGGTAGGGAAGATGAGTGTGGGCCTAAAGGTTTTTGCCTCCTCAAAATCCATGTGACAGTAGGAAATGATTATTACGATGTCGCCTACCTGTGCCTTTCGGGCTGCCGGGCCATTGAGGCAAATCTCCCCACTTCCGGCTTTCCCTTTAATGACATAGGTTTCAAGCCGTTCACCATTGTTAATATTGACGATCTGCACTTTCTCATTCTCAATAAGGTTGGCTGCCTTCATCAGATCCTCATCGATGGTGATACTGCCCACATAGTGAAGCTCTGCCTGAGTAATTCGAACTCGGTGAATTTTTGACTTAAGAATTTCAATCTGCATTTTCTTATTCAGTTTCTTCCTGAAGGAAGATATTATCAATCAATCGAACGTCGCCCACATACCCTGCGATGAATAGCGAAACGGGCGTATTGCTTTCAACAGTTTGTACAGGCTCTAAAGTTTCACGATTCCCTATTTCAAAGTATTCCAGTCTTACCTCCGGCATGCGATCAAATGCTTGCCTGACTGAAGAAACCGTTTCCTCAATACTATCTCCCCCCAGAAGTTTTTCCTTTGCCATATACAGGCTTTTACTGAAAATCACAGCCAATGATCGTTCCGTCTCGCTCAAACGTTGATTCCGGGAAGACATAGCCAATCCATCTGGCTCTCTCACTGTTGGCACCGAAATAATTTCTGTGTCGAAGTGAAGATCTTTGACCAGCTGTTTGATAATAAGCACCTGTTGCCAATCCTTTCTGCCGAAAAAAGCCTTTTGGGCAGGCACCGCATGCAGCAGCTTCGAAACGATAAGAGCGACCCCCTCAAAATGACCCGGGCGGTAGTGCCCCTCCATCGATTTTTGGAAGCGAGGGAAAGTTATTTTCACTTCAGGAGTGCCAGGGTACATATCACTATCTGTGGGAGCAAAAACGATATCGCAGCCTGACAGTCTCAATTTCGCAACGTCGTTATCGAAGGTCTTCGGGTATTTTTCGAAGTCCTCTTTGTTATTAAACTGAGTTCTATTTACGAAGATGCTAACTACCACCACATCGCAGACCAACCTTGCCCGTCTGACGAGTTCAAGGTGCCCCTGATGCAGTGCCCCCATAGTTGGAACAAACCCTATATTTTTCCCCTCCAAGGTTAGAGAAAGTATCTTTTTTCGACATTCTACGGGGGATGTTACTATCTCCACAGCACTGATTATGAGTGAGCTAAAGGGCAGCAAAACTAAGTTATAAAAGGGAATATGTATGGAAAGCACGTTATTTTTTTGTACTTTTGTGCCTCGTTTTGTTCCGTCAAATATAAATCAATACTCTTATGGCAAAACTTCGCATTCTATACGTAGCCAGCGAAATCAATCCCTTTCTCCAGACAACTCAGGTAGCAGAATTCGTAAGAAGACTGCCGCAGGCGATGCAGGAAAGAGGCATGGAGATCAGAATTCTTGTTCCACGTTTTGGGTTGATCAACGAGCGAAAAAACAGACTGCATGAAGTAGTAAGATTGTCCGGCATTAACATTGCCGTGGGAGATGAGGAAAAGCCTCTTGTTATTAAGGTTGCTTCTATCCCTAACGCTAAATTACAGGTATACTTCATCGATAATGAAGATTACTTCCACAGAAAGTCTGTGTTTCACGATAAAGAAGATAAATTCTATAGCGATAATGATGAAAGAGCTATTTTCTTCTGCAAGGGTGTGCTCGAAACCGTTAAGAAATTGGGTTGGGCGCCAGACATTATCCACTGCAACGACTGGATGACAAGCCTGATTCCGTTGTATGTAAAAACTACTTACAAGAACGATCCCATCTTTCAGACGGCTAAGTGTGTCTTGACGATATACGATAACGCTTTCTCTTTCAAGTTTGGTGATAACCTGCTTGAAAAGGTGAAAATGATTGATATCGAGGACAGTATGTTGAATCCGCTTAAGTCAGCAGATTACGAAGGTTTTATTAAGATGGGTATCGAATACTCGGACGCTGTTATCAGAGCAGAAGAAGAAGAAAGTGAGAGCCTGAATAATTTAACCAACGAGTTATCCAAAGAAAAGAAATTCAACGTTATTGAAAATGACGAAAACTTTTTAGACAGACACTACAATCTATATAATGAACTTGCAGGGTAGGACTGCATCAGGGTTGCTCTTTGGAGCAGCCCTAATGCTTTTTGGGTGTGAAAGCCCAAGTGAAGTAGGGTTGGAGCTTAATCCAAACGAAAATAATGTAGGTGTTTACGAAGAGGTATTTACTCTTCCATCTTCTGTTATTCTTTTTGATAGTCTAAATACCACCAACGACTCAAGGTTGCTCGTTGGGAGGTTTAAAGACCCATTCTTTGGAGACATTACCGCCAAGTCTTTTTCTCAGGTAACGAGAAACGGCGAGCTTGTTGCTATCAACGACAAGGGTGTTCTTGACTCAATCATGTTTGATTTTGAGTTGAGTTATATTTATGGCGAATACGGTAGCACGTTTCAAACCATTAACGTGTATCAGCTGTCGGACACGCTTTATTCCGGGATTAGCTACTATTCGGATGATTCTACCAACTACCTGTCACGCACGCCGGTGGCGGCTAAAAAATTCTTTTATTCTCCGACAAAAGACACGGTAATAAGAATTAAGGCAACTCCCGCATGGGCCAGTAGCTTTTTTAGCATCGTTAGAAACGGAACAACAGTTTCGGAGTTGGAAAATGAGATAAAAGGATTCGCTCTGATTCCAGGGAAAGACAATACCCTCATTTTTGGATTCCACCCCGAGAACTCTAAAGTGAATGTTCACTACCACGTACCTGACGGCGCAGATTCATTGGTTTATACACTGAACTTTAACGCCACAAGATACAACGGCATAATTGCGGACAGGGCTGGCACCGAACTGGAGACACTCATAAAGAGAAGTGATGAGTTTATTCCTCCTTCAGGCGATATGTATCTTCAGGGAGGAACAGGCATTTACACGAAGCTTTCTCTCAGACCGTTCAGAAAGTTTGTGGATTCTTTGGGAAATATTATCGTCAACCGTGCTGAGATAAGGCTCGGTGCTATTGATGAATTGACTTCGGTAGACTATCGAATCATGCCACCAAATAGCTTTATGTATATATTTGCTGATAGTACGAATAAAATAATTGGGGCAAATATTGGACTGGCTTCCAGAATCGCCAATCATGTTGTCCTGACCGATGTCAGCTACGGCAATCCCAGTTCGCCTCGTGCCCTGCTCCCATTATACGACTCAGCCTCAAGGTCGTACAGCGGAACGCCGACTTTTTTCTTTCAGGGGTTACGTGACAGCATATTTAATACCAACGACCTGATCATTTATCCTGGCAGCAATGATGTAACGAGCTTGAGCAGATTCATTGTGCCTAAAGACAGCATCCAGCTAAAAATTTATTATACGAGATTACAATAAGCTATGTGTGGAATAGTTGCCTACAAGGGAAAAGAGCAAGCATTGCCAATTCTCATTAAGGGCCTTAAAAGACTTGAATACAGAGGTTACGACAGTGCAGGAGTTGCCTTATACGACAATTCCGTCTCTGATATCAAGATATACAAGAAACAAGGCAAGGTCAAAGAGCTTGAAAACCTCATTGACGGTAAAAGCCCCAAATCTGGCGTTGGCATCGGCCACACTCGCTGGGCCACTCATGGTGAGCCCAGTGATATCAATGCCCACCCCCACAGGTCGCACAATGGCAGACTTTCACTAGTGCACAACGGCATTATTGAAAATTACGCAGCAATAAAAACAGAGCTTCAAAAAAAGGGATACACATTTGAGAGCCAGACTGACACAGAAGTGCTGGCGTCTTTTATCGACTATATTATTACGTCTGAAGATTGCTCTCTCGAGGAAGGCGTAAGGCTTGCTCTGACCAGAGTGGTAGGTGCCTACGCTATTGTAGTAATCGCCAAAGACAACCCCGACACACTTATTGCGGCCAGAAAGGGCAGCCCCCTTGTTATTGGTATTAAAGAGGATGATGGCTCTTTCTTCCTTGCCTCTGATGCAACACCGATCGTAGAATACACCAAGAAGGTGGTGTATTTGAAGGACGAAGAAATGGCTGTCATCAGTGGCAATCAAATGACAATAAAGAGTCTTGAGGATGTAGAACAAACTCCTCAGGTGCATGAGCTTGACCTCAATCTTGAGGCCATCGAAAAAGGTGGATATGAGCATTTCATGCTTAAGGAGATATTTGAACAGCCCAACAGCATCGCCGACTGTATGAGGGGCCGTTTAAAGGCCAACGAAGGCAAACTGGTGCTGGGAGGTATTCATGAGTATGCTAATGCACTCACTAATGCCCAAAGAATAGTGATTGTGGCTTGCGGCACTTCGTGGCACGCAGGGCTCGTTGCTGAATACATTATTGAAGATTTTTGCCGCATCCCGGTAGAGGTTGAGTATGCGTCAGAATTCCGTTACAGGAACCCGATCATTAACGAAGGGGATATTGTGATTGCTATCTCGCAGTCTGGTGAAACAGCCGATACACTAGCCGCCCTTGAATTGGCCAAATCCAAAGGAGCCATTATTCTTGGAGTGGTTAACGCCGTAGGGTCTTCCATTTCGAGAATAACTCACGAGGGAGCCTATCTGCATGCCGGCCCGGAAATTGGTGTTGCTAGCACCAAAGCCTTCACTGCTCAGCTGACTGTTCTTATTATGATGGCTTTGCGGATAGCTCATCGCAAAGGCACCATTACGGAGAGCAAATACCACGAGTTACTCGTGGAGCTTGAAAGCATACCAGCAAAGATCAAAAAAGCGCTGGACGTTAACGATCAAATCAAAGAAATATCGGCACGTTTCAAAGATGCCAGAAACTTCATTTATTTGGGCCGGGGCTACAATTTCCCTGTGGCCCTTGAAGGGGCGCTTAAATTGAAGGAAATTTCCTACATCCATGCGGAAGGGTATCCTGCAGCGGAAATGAAACACGGCCCTATTGCCTTGATTGACGAGGAAATGCCCGTGGTGTTTATTGCCACCAGGGATTCTTCCTACGAAAAAGTAGTGTCCAACATTCAAGAAGTGAAGGCACGAAAAGGAAAAGTAATTGCTATTGTTACCGAAGGAGAAGAAACCATCAACCAAATAGCAGACTTTGTGATTGAGGTTCCCCACACTTCCGAAGCACTTATGCCATTGGTGTCGGTTATTCCTCTTCAATTGCTTTCGTATCACATTGCGGTGATGAGAGGATGTAATGTAGATCAGCCACGAAACCTTGCCAAGTCAGTAACTGTTGAATAAGCATGAAGAAAATAGTATACACTAAAAATGCTCCTGCCCCTATCGGGCCTTACAGCCAGGCTGTAAGATACGGCAACCTTGTGCTGGTATCAGGTCAAGTGGCTATCAACCCTGCAACGGGTCAGTTTGAGTCGGGTGATATTAAGTCGCAAACCAAATTGGTCATGGAAAACCTTAAAGCTATCCTTTTGGAAGAGGGTCTTTCCTTTGCAGAGGTGCTAAAGTGTTCCATCTTTATCAAAGACATGAACGACTTTCCCGTGGTCAATGAGATTTATGGAGGCTATTTCAAGAGTGAGCCCCCGGCTCGTGAAACCGTTGAAGTGGCAAGGCTACCAAAAGACGCTCTCGTTGAAATTTCTCTTATTGCTGGCGTTGATGCATGAGGTTAATCCCTTTTGAAAGAGAGACCATTGTTTCATCGGCCAAAGCCGCCAGCATCATCGCTCTTTTAAAAGTGGAGACCAAGTCGGAGGCCAGCGCCGGAAAAGGCTTCGCATTTACGGGTCTTGTCTACGAAGGCTCGTTCCGAGTGTCAGTTAACGTAGCGAAGCCTCAAAATTTTATCCCATTGGCAGAAGGCATCGTTGACCAGACTTCTTCCGGCTCCCTCATTCAGATAAAGTACCGGCTGTTTCCCAGCACTCGTTTCTTCCTGGCTTTCTGGTGTCTGCTCACATTTCTACTCACCCTCATATTTCTTGGGCCCGCCAACAATTACCTTTACGGTTGTCTTTCTTTGACGGGCTGCGTTGCCAATTATCTGATAGCATTGGCTAACTTTGACGTCCATTTGAAACAAACACAAAAAGCACTTCACAAAGTACTCGATAAGCTAACATGAATAATTCAGAAGTCAGGGTTCGTTTTGCTCCAAGCCCCACGGGAGCCCTCCACATTGGAGGTGTAAGAACCGCTCTTTACAACTATCTCTTCGCCAGAAAGAACAATGGCACCATGCTTTTACGCATTGAAGACACCGACCAATCGAGATATGTTGCCGGTGCAGAAGCCTATATCCTTGAATCACTGAAATGGGTGGGTATAGAAATTGACGAAGGCCCGTTGAGCGGAGGACCCCACACCCCCTACAAGCAGTCTGAAAGAAAAGATATTTACGCTCAATATGCTCAGCAGTTGATTGATGAAGGCAAGGCCTACTACGCTTTTGATACTTCGGAGGAGCTCGACGCTATGCGGGAGAAGCTGAAAGCTGCCAAGGTAGCCAATCAGCAGTACAACGCCGTGACCCGCAACACGATGCAGAACTCCCTCACCCTACCGGAAGCTGAGGTGAAGGCGAGGCTTGCCAATGGAGATCCGTATGTAGTTCGTTTGATGGTGCCTCGCAAAGAAGACATTCGGTTTCATGACCTCATAAGAGGTTGGGTTGTTGTGCATTCGTCTGTGCTGGATGATAAAATATTGCTGAAGTCGGACGGCATGCCTACCTACCACCTGGCCAATATCGTCGACGATCACCTCATGAAGATTACTCATGTAATCAGAGGCGAAGAATGGCTGCCCTCGGCACCCCTACATGTGCTGATGTACAGGTACTTTGGGTGGGAAGACACCATGCCGCAGTTTGCTCACCTGCCTCTGCTTCTGAAACCAGACGGCAACGGCAAACTGAGCAAGAGGGACGCCGACAAAGCTGGCTTCCCTATTTTTCCACTCAACTGGACAGACCCGGTGTCGGGAGAGCTTTCTCAGGGGTTTAGGGAAAAAGGCTACCTGCCGGAAACAATGATTAACTTTCTGGCTTTGTTGGGCTGGAGCCCTGGCACCGAAAAGGAAATATTCAGCATGGAAGAACTTATCCAGGAGTTCTCCATTGAGCGCATAAGCAAGGCCGGAGCCAAATTCGACATCGACAAGGCCAACTGGTTCAACCAGCATTATATAAAAAGCAAATCAGCAGAGGAGCTGGCTGTTTATTTGGAAAAAGACCTGGAAAAAGCCGGTTTAAAGGCATCCTCAGAAAACACAATCAGGATTTGTGAAGTGCTAAGAGAGAGAGTCTCTTTTCCACAGGAACTATGGGAACAGGGCAGGTTCTTTTTTGAAGCTCCAACCGCCTACGACCAGCAAGTTGTTGAAAAGAAGTGGAACCCAGACGTGGCAGCGGTTCTTCACGACTTATCGAAACGTATTTCCCAACTTGAAGATTCGGTTACGGCCACCACTGCTCATGACACGATAGAAAATTTCTTTGTTGCCAAAGAGTTGAAAATGGGCAAATATATGCAGCCACTAAGGTTGTCAATTACCGGACAAGGCGGCGGGCCCGACCTCATGGCCATCATAGAAATACTTGGCGCCAAAGAAACTGCTAAACGAATTGACTCAGCTATCGTTATATTAGGAGGACAAAGCACACAAGCATGAGCAAGAAAGAAACCGAAAAAAAGAAGCCTAAAGTAGCCAAAGACCTTAGTGGCTTCGAAATAAGCATAGATACGTTTGGGGAAATCTCCTCCAACCTTCAAATTGATAAGATCAACGAGTTTCTCAATAAAAACGTAGATGACAAGAAACTACGTGACAGGGAAGATATCGAAGAAATAAAAAAGAAAACAAGCAAAGACGAAGACTAGTCATGGCGATACGATCACACGAAATTGATTACAAGATTTTTGGTGAAAGCATTCAAACCGTTGAAGTAGAGCTTGATCCACGAGAAACTGTCATCGCCGAAGCCGGGGCCATGCTTTACATGGAAGACGGCATCATCTTCGAAACCAAAATGGGAGACGGCTCAGAGCCCGACCAGGGTTTCCTGGGCAAATTGCTTTCGGCCGGTGCCCGGGCACTTACCGGCGAGTCTGTTTTTATGACCCATTTCACTAACCATGGCGTCGGTAAAAAGAAAGTGGCCTTTTCTGCGCCCTACCCCGGCACCATTATTCCCATTGACCTGGCTACCCAGCAGGGCAACCAGCTGATTGTGCAGAAGGATGGGTTTCTGTGCGCCGCACTCGGCACAAAAGTGTCGATCACCTTCAACAAAAAGATTGGCTCCGGACTTGTTGGCGGCGAGGGCTTCATTCTTCAAAAGCTTCAGGGAGATGGCAAAGCATTTGTGCACGCCGGTGGCACCGTGATAGAAAAACAGCTGAACAACGAAACGCTACGGATCGATACCGGCTGCGTAGTGGCCTTTGAGCATACGCTTGACTTTGATGTGCAGAGCTCGGGAGGATTAAAATCCATGCTTTTTGGTGGAGAAGGCCTTTTTCTGGCTACATTGAGAGGCACCGGAAAGGTGTGGCTGCAGTCGATGCCTATCAGAAAACTGATTCAGGTGCTGGCGCCATATGGTAAAAACAGTGGTAAGGAGGGCAGCTCCATTCTTGGAAGCCTCCTGGAATCATAGAACTAAAACAACTTAGGGAAGACGGCAGGGACTCTGGAGCGATATTCTTCATAGGCTCTGCCATATTTTTTTATCAGTTTCTTCTCTTCCAGCCAAATGCCAATTGGCAAGTAGGCGAAAACCCACACGACCGTCACCAGATTGATCATTTTAGGAATGTAGAGCAGAAAACCCAGGCAAAGCAATATAGTGCCTGTGTAAATCGGGTGCCTGACCCTTTCAAGAATACCTCCCGATTTAAACTCAACGTCCTCCACCTCCTTTTTCACACCAAGAAAAGCGAAGAGAGAAAATTGACGAAAAGAAAGCCTGATGATAATGACACCATAGGCCGCCAGTGAAAAAGCAAAAAAGTCGGTAACTGGCGTCTTATCAAACACAAATGGAGAGTCGACAGTAGCCATGTAGAACACGATAGCCAACAGCAACAGCAGGGCGACAGTATTGTAAAACAACCGAAACCATTGCCTGTTAAACCTGCGTTTTACAAAATCCGCTGCCAGAAAGCTATGGAGGGAAAAGTAAAGCACCCAGAACAGGCTCACCAAAATTAATCCTTCCATATGATTATGCTTGTCTTTGCATCTTAGTAATATTGGGTCAAGAATACAACTCCCAATTCAATGATGAAGATAAAGGTAGGCATAATCAAAGAGGGAAAAGTTCCTGTCGACAAAAGAGTCCCTATAACTCCCGATCAGGCACTTGAAATACAGGCGAAGTTCCCAAATGTAGAAGTCCTGGTGCAAAGAAGTGATGTGCGTTGCTTCCCGGATGCTGCGTATGAGGAGAAGGGCCTCAAAATGGTCGATTCTATGGATATGTGCGACATCATATTTGGGGTCAAAGAAGTCCCCATGGCACAACTCATCCCCGGTAAAACCTACTTCTTCTTTTCCCACACCATCAAAAAACAGGAATACAACAAACCACTGCTAAAGGCACTGTTGGAAAAGAAAATCAAAATGGTGGACTACGAAACCCTAACAGACGAAAATGGCCAGCGGGTTATCGCTTTTGGCCGATGGGCGGGGATAGTGGGTGCCTACAATGCTATTTGGACTTACGGAAAAAGATACAACCTATACCATTTGAGGCGGGCGCATGAGTGCTTTGATCTGGAAGACTTAAAAACCGAGTTTGCTAAGGTAAAACTGCCCCCTATAAAAATGGTGGTAACGGGTGGTGGCCGGGTAGCCAAAGGAGCCATGGAGGTGCTGGTGGGCATGAATGTCAGAAAAGTGACACCTGCCGCCCTGCTAACACAATCCTTCGATTTTCCAGTATTTGCTCAGCTAAATTCGAGAGATTACAATGCACACAATGAAGGCAAAGAATTCAACCGTGGTGAGTTCTACTCCCATGCTGACAACTTTCATTCCGATTTTCTGAAATATGCCAAAGTAGCTGAAATACTCATCGCTGCTGCTTTTTGGGAACCAAAGGCGCCAACACTTTTCACAAGGGAAGATGCCACCAAAAATGATTTTTGCCTGCGTGTGATAGCCGACATTACCTGCGATATTGAAGGATCGATCCCTTCAACAAAAAGGCCATCGACAATAGATGAACCAGTGTACGACTACGACCCTACACAAGATGAAATAATGCCTGAGTTTAGCGAAGAGGGGAATATTTCGATGATGGCTGTCGATAATTTGCCCTGTGAGCTCCCCAGAGATGCCTCTATGGACTTCGGGAACATGCTGGTGAAGAATGTATTGCCTCACCTGTTCAGCAACGATGAGTTTAGAATCGTCCAGGATGCCACTATCACCGAAGACGGAAAGCTGACCAGCCGCTACCAGTACCTGAAAGAGTGGGTTGAAGGAAGGTAGTCGGTCAGGTTTAGATTTAGAACGGCACAAAAAAAAGAGCGGTTGCAGGCCGCTCTTTCAATTGATAAGTCTCTATTATTTATCCGTTCATCGAGATCAGGAACTCGGCGTTGTTCTGAGTCCCCTTCATTTTGTCAAGAAGGAATTCCATCGCCTCCTGAGAAGTCATGTCAGACATGTATTTTCTCAATATCCAAACCTTTGATAGCTCGTCTTTTTCCATGAGCAGGTCTTCACGACGAGTTCCGGATGCTGGCACGTCAATAGCAGGGTACACACGCTTATTGGATAGCTTACGATCCAGTTGCAGTTCCATGTTACCAGTACCTTTGAATTCTTCGAAGATAACCTCGTCCATTTTAGAGCCTGTCTCAATCAGTGCGGTGGCAATAATGGTCAATGAACCGCCGTGCTCAACATTTCTGGCAGCACCGAAGAACCTCTTAGGCTTATGCAGCGCATTAGCATCCACACCACCGGAAAGTATTTTGCCTGACGAAGGAACTACTGTGTTGTAGGCCCTGGCCAAACGTGTGATCGAGTCAAGAAGAATAACAACGTCGTGTCCGCATTCCACCATTCTCTTAGCCTTCTCAAGAACAATGCTCGCCACCTTCACGTGACGGTCGGCCTGCTCGTCAAAAGTTGATGAAATAACCTCAGCATGCACACTGCGAGCCATGTCGGTTACTTCTTCAGGACGTTCGTCAATAAGGAGTATGATCAGGTAAATTTCAGGATGGTTCTCAGTAATGGCGTTGGCAATTTGCTTAAGGAGCACTGTCTTACCAGTCTTTGGCTGTGCCACAATCATTCCACGCTGTCCTTTTCCAATTGGAGCAAACAAGTCGAGAATTCTGGCTGAGTAATGGTCAGGTCTCTTTGGAGAGCTAAGTCTTATCTTCTCTTCCGGGAACAGTGGAGTCAGGTATTCGAAAGAAACCCTGTCACGTATTTCTTCAGTTGTTTTACCGTTAACGGT
>NZ_CAXBCJ010000028.1:0-71649 GCF_963974565.1 uncultured Imperialibacter sp.
CAAGTTATCGATTTTTACTAAATCAATGACTTGACACAGTTATTGTAACACTCTCACTCTGTTGCATCAAAAATCATCAGCCGGGCATAGGATGCTCCTGGCTAACTGTTTTCACAGCCCCAATGTGAACAGAAGCAAATAGTGTTATTTAGATTCGATCACATAAGGCTCAAGGAATGAACCAGGAACAGGAAAAAGGTAGTCATTTTCTTCTCGGAAATATTCGTTTCTCTCCAATAAGAGATTTCGGAACACAATCACCTGATAACTGTTTCCAACCTCTTTATATTCATTAGGCATCTCCGCTAATTTATCCCTCCAATCCCACCTTTTAAACTGTCCTCTATTAAAATACAAATCAAAGCCCTGGTTCCTATAGAAATAGGAAACTCTCCTAGTGACGTGGACATCTGCTGTGTCAATTGTTACCAAGTTATACATAGATGGCTCAGTGTCGTAGTATTGCTTTGCCTCAATTTGCTTAAAATAGATCAATGAATCATTCCAAACGTAGTAGTGCCTTTCGTCGTATTGGTACGGAACCTTGTCCTCCCAGCCCCATTTATTACCAGTGTTAATGTTGAAACCATATACAATAGAGATTAACCTTAGCTCACCTTGTTTACTAAAATAGTACACCCTCTTAGAAATATTGCTATATATAGTCGTATCGCTATTTATGTTCAGAAGATTTCTAAACTCTTCCTTTACTTCTCTTTTCCGCCAATCCTGGTAAAACTGTTGGAAGTTAGTACTAATAATGTCTACCCAATTGTTAGGGTAAATCTCCTGAAAGTAGCTCTGTTTTTCCTCGTCAATTTCCTGAACTATCTTTTCTATTTTGGGCACTAAATTTTGCCTTGGGAAGTTCCTAATTATCGGAACTCCATTCTCATCTAATTTTGAAGCACCTACTTCGGAAGTTTCTTTTGGAGGAAACCCTCTCATTCTCCTAACCTCTTCCCACATTTCATCAGTACTCATCTTCTTTAATTCCTCGATTGTAAATTGCTGAAGAAGTGAATCTCGGAGGTTTTTCGGTCTTTCTTGTGCATTTGCTTCAAGAGGTAATTTTAGAAAGACAAGAAATAAATATACAATCTGTTTTTTAGTCATCTAGTCTACCTTTTTTTGATTGAGATACTTTGAAACTGCATCCTTTTTTATCTCGAAATGCATGTAGTCAACATTAGTCGAATTCCACAATCCACCCCACTGGACATCTTCCTCTGAAATGAATGACTCAATCAATTCCACCGGAACTTCGCAAAAGCCGTTAACAAAAATATATTTAATAAAGTCTTCATCGGCAGCCTTCGATTTTAGTTGACCAGCAAATGTTTTAAAAACTGAGTTTGAGAGGTCGCCGTTTGGAACAAAATTCATTACGATTCCCTCTCTAAATTCTTCATAATCCTCTAACATCGATGCGATAACTGGCATCCTAATATTGTCAATCGATGAAAATACCGAAGTAATTGTTTCATCTGCAAAGCTGCTCTCCATAGGAGATAAATGATCCTTCAAAAAATGTACCCTTTCCGAAAACTCAGCAAATTCTTGTTGAGCGATCTCATCAAATAGCAAGTAGCCAAAATCTGGCATTCCGGTTTCAGAATAGATGATTTTTTCCAAACCATCTAGTAATACATAATAATTGCTGATTTCAGTTTTGTCAATTATGCCAAGGTCAACTCTAGCTTTTATTTTCATGAAATCCTCAAATGGATTCCTTTCAACTAAGTTCTGTATTTTATACGAATTTGATATCCCTAAGTAGCCATCTACTCGAGAATATATATTTTCTAAGCTATCAAACCTAAACCCCTCTGTCGACTGTTTGAAAAGCACGCTTGCCTCATTTATAGTTTTTGGGGAGCGTGCATTTCTATCAAAAAGATCTAAATTAGTTATGTGCTTTATTAAAAATAATAACTCAGTCTGGTCATTTTTAATGTAGTGGTTGTGATTTGATTTTATATCGACAACTAGTCCGTAACTGTGATTGCTTACAGTATTTTTACTTGCCCCATATTGAGGCCTTATCCCTATCCCATAGATATCTCCACTGACATAGCGGTCACTGGATTTAATGTCTGCAATGTTTTTTTCAATTGACCTAAGCTTTTTTGCAAATGTCCAGTGAACTCGAATGTTGTTGCCAAGGAATTCCACCTCCTCCGAGTTGTCATACAAAAATTGTAAAGGGTTTTCTATTTCCGAAAAAACCTCTCCAATCCCATCCGATTCGCTCCGTAGCAAACCTTCTACTTTCTTATAATTCCCATACCCATCGGTTAACTTCTTTACATCATCAGACACTTCCTTCCAATCTTCCCAAGCTGTTTCCACTTCAAAAGGGATTTCTCGTATCAGGTCTACAAAAGTTATAAAACCATTTACGTCGGAAGGAGACTTAAGTACAGTACTCAATGGCCTAGTTCCGAAGTCTATTAACCAATGTTTGTAGGTTTCGCCTATTCTGTTTTGTTGCGCAATCCCTAGAAACAACTTGTACTGATCTTTATTCTTACTCGTTAAAATTGAATCCCCCTGAAAAACAAGCCCGTGCCAATTTAAAGCACCTTTTGCGCTGAGAGGCTGACTTGTTGCATACACCACTTGGCCATTTCGCATTACAAACAACACAATATTGAAGTTGCTAGGATTCAGGCTATTGGAGTTTATTGCTTGCTCCCATTTGTTTAACTTATATGACAACGTGAGTTGTTTTATCCCAATTAGGTAGTTCGAATCATCTAACAAAACCAAACAGTTGGGTGACTCAAAATCATCAACCAAAGCCCCCTCCTCATCATCATCAAACAGCGTCATCACATTCACCGGGTCGTGCACGTAGTCCCACTGGTATTTGTAGAGGGCCGTGGTGGTAGGGGCATAGTCCATCAGGTTGGTGGTCTGGCTTTGGGGCAGGCCCTTCTCGCTGAACGTGTGCTCAAGGCGGAACACACCGTGGCCCAGCTCGTGGGCAATGGTTTTGGTGAGGGCTTCGGTGTTGGTGTGGTTGCCATCAAACACAAACCCCCACTGCTTCTTGCGAGGCATATACCCCAGCTTGTTTGCTGTTTTCGGCTTGTCTACCAGGAAAATGTAATAAGCATCCTTTTCCCTGTTGTGGTTTTTTCGAAACTCAGCGATCATGGCATTCATCTCGCCGGTGTAGTTGGAGAGCATACCCGTTTCGCCATCGTTCAGCTTGCCGTCGCCGTCTTCATCCCACGCCATCCCAAGCTGCACGCCGGGGAGCACCTCCACATCCCAGCTGGCTACTGCTGAGGCGTAGATGTCGTTCAATGCTTGCTGCAAGGCGGCTTGCGTTATCGTGCTTCCGGCCCCATTTACCGGCACAATCTTTACACTTGTGTGCTCCTCATCATAGCTGATGGTATTGAGCAAGCCCATGGTTAATCCGTTGTCGGCCGAGGTGAGGGCCAGCACCTCGCTGGTGGTGCCGTCGCTGGCGCCCATCAGCGATACTTTATAGGTATTGGCATTCCCTGGGGTGGCGGCCAGGGTTGCGCCATCCATTTGGAAGACAGGTGTGACGTCGCCGCCTGCCACGGCTATTACTTTGTCGGGTGCATTGCTTTTCAGCGACTTCCAGGCGGTGCGAACTGTTTGGCCGGCTATGGTCGCTGTGGGGTAGTCAGCTGCCAGTTGCTCGTATACCATCTGGTCAAATCCGTAAGTCGGCAGGCCGTCTTCACCCGCTGGAGCTGCCTGAAAAGTCACCAGTGCCAGGGCATCCTGCGGCGAGGCTTTGAGCTCCACCCTTTGCAGCGCCGCTATCAGCGCACTCACCACGGTTTCTTTGGCTTCGTTGGGCGTGGCGAAGGCGGTGTTGCCCAGCTGCTGCTGACTGGTGGAGGCGGCAATGGAATCTACTTCGGCCTGGCTGATACTGAGCAGCTCGTAGACCTGTGATGTTTTGCCCGTTAGCTCCAGGGTGGTGGTATAGCCCGTTGGGGGGCCATCGGTGGCCACAGGCACAAAGATGATTTTGGCGGCCAGCAGGTTGTCGATGTCGGCCTTGTTGATTTTGTTAAGCCGCTGCTGCCGGAAAATCCTGGGCCAGAACTCGTCGCTCTCGATGTAGCCGATGGTGAGCACCTGGATATTGTTGCGCTGCATAAAGCCGTCGGTGAAGGCTGTGAGTCGCTCGTCCTTAGCAATGCGGCCCAGGGCCAGGGAGTGCGTGAGCCGGGGCAGGTCGAACAGGCCCTTCATGATGTTGCGGGCTTCGTCCTCCGATATGGTGACATTGTCGAGGGTGTCGCCTTCTTGTGGGGGAACTGAAGGCTGCTGGGCATGGCTTTGAGGCACAATTGCCAGCAGAAGCACCCATAAAATCAGGTAAAATACAGGGATATATACCTTCGATATCATGCCAGGGGAGATGAAATTAATAGATAGTATCCCGCTATTTTAAAAAATGATTTATACAAAACCCCTTGAAAAACTAACTCCATCCGGCTAAAAATAGGTTCTAGGCTGAAATAATATAATGAGATATTAAAATACGTACTTATTTTTTATTTGCAAATAGGAGTTAGGTTTTGAGAGAGAAAGTAGCGATAAAAACGGTAGGTGAGGTTTGAGGTGATGGTGCTTTGGTGCGAAGGGCTGGCACCCATCGCAGGGATATTACACTCCGTCCGGGCCCTTACAGGGGTGTCCTGCTTAGGGGCGCCCGGCTCAGGGCTCGAATGCGACCTGCATGCAATAGCATCGCCAGTCCAGTTAGGGACGGCACGGCGGTAACGCCAAAAGCCGAGTAAGGCAGTAGAGCGAGTGCCGTAGGTACGGCATATAAAGTATCGCCTTGGTGTGGCTGCTTTGGTGCGAAGGGCTAGCACCCTTCGCATGGTTATTGCACTCCGTCCGGGCCTCTTCAGGGCTCGAATTCGACCTGCCATAGCAGCACTACCAGTCCCGTTAGGGACGGCATGGCGGTAACGCCAAAAGCAGAGAAGCAACGCAGAGCGAGTGCCGTAGGTACGGCATATAGAAGCGCCACCTGGCGCAACAGAAGAGGGAACGATGCCTTGTCAACCCGAGCCAATCGAAATAGAAGCGCCTTTTGGCCATCAATTCAGCTGGGTCTCAATTAAATACAGAATAATGAGTATTGACCTTGAAAGGAACTCCCAGTATCTTAAAGGTAAAAAATGAAACCAGCGCTAACCTATTTATTTACCCTTTTGCTTCTGCCACTGCTTTCGCCCGGACAGAAAGTGTATGTAGTGGACTCGCTCACAAAAACTGTAAAGGGACAGCTGCCATTTGATGAACCTTTTATTTTAAAAGTACAAGACAAGCACCAGTCAATCGAGAAGGTCTTGCTATATCGACGATATTATAAAAATGGCGAACTAACCGACGAAAAGAATCCCCTAATTCAAATAAAACCCCAGACCGTTGAGCCCTTTTACCAGAAAGAGGCCAGGCATTTTGAAAATTATGCCTTCCTGGATATTGAAGCGCTTCCTCCAGACCTCACACTGGAGGTCAGATTGATACATAAGTTCAGGAAAGACCCCCTCATGGAGCTTTATGGCGTTTTTAATGAATTCAAGAATGGTGAGGACGATAAGGCATACAAAAAGTTGAATGCCCTTCTTACAAAATTACAACCTACCTTTAAAGATGCCCCTGTCACATCATTTGGATCAACGTGGATAACTGACGCCAACCGGGAAGTGGCCCAACTGAACCTTTCGCCTGAGGCAAGAGGTCAGGAGTTGCGCAAGGCCTATCACAAAGCAATCAAGGACTTCTACAGTGCCAATATTGCGCCCGCCTTCAATTCTTTATATTCCGCCACTTTTTCACCAGCGGTTAGCCACCTGAATAAAGGTAATCTCGCCATTGTTGAAAAAGATGCTGCGCTCAGAAAGCTTAGCCCCGAGCTGGTGGCATTGCTCTGGAGTCTTTTCGATGCCGGCAAGCTTCCAGGGGTTTACGAGGGTAGCTATGGCCCCATCAATAGCACCGGTGGGCAGCCAGCCAAAATTTACGAACTTGAAAAGCGAATAGGCAACCTCTCCAGCTCCCTGAAATATTTCAACGAGCTGAGGGCGATGACTGAGTGGCTTCAGTTGAGAGACAACGTCAACACCTCAGTGTACACCGGCCTGCTCACTGATTTACGGGCGATCATTGTGCAGATGACATCCAACAAAAAGTTTTTGTCCGACCTCAACGGGGACCTGATGGAGATACTGGACTCAAGCGACCAGATTCGCTATACCACCTGGTTTTCGGGCACCAATGAAGTGCTAAGCTTGAAAACAAGAGGCACCTATTTCATTATTCCGGAAATAGGCTTGGTAAGCATCTTTGCCAATGGCACCAATGCCGACCAGCTATTTGTCAGGCCCACGTTTGGTGTATCTTTCTACCTGAGGCAAGTCAACAAGGAGATTCCCTATAAGCACCTGAAAAACCAATTTTTGCACCGCTTTTCATTTAGCCTTGCGCTTTCTGCCATTGAAATAAAAGATGATCAGTATAGCGACTTCTATAGCAAAATGTCATTACTGGGGGGTGCCAACTATAAACTGACTCGTTCACTCTCATTCACCACCGGCGTGGCCTTGCTCAACAAGAAAAACCCAATTCCTCTCATTATCGACAACGACCTGGTGATGCGATACTATGCAGGTATTAGCCTCGATGTGGATTTTGGCGCACAACTTTCGAAACTAACAGGAAAATTCGGTCTCTGATGAAAAAGAATATATACTACCCCATGATGTTATTTTGCGTGCTCGCCACCGCTTGTGTTGAGGACGAGGCACCAGCCATCAGTGACGTCATCACCATGAAGCTCTCAAAGTCGGAGGTGAAGGCCGATGGGTCATCCACCGTAAAAGTTACTCTTGAGCTAAATGCCGATACCGATCCCACACTGCGAACGGTAGTGGTAAAGTCCACTGGAGGCAGCTTTGTCGATGGTGAGGGGATCAAGATTTCTACGAAGGCCATCAAGAGAAATGAAAAAGTACTGGCAGAGGTATTCTGGCGGGCGCCAGCTTCATCAGGCAAAGTGGGCATTTGGGCCGAACCTGAGCTGCCTGAGTTTGGAGGGCTTTACGTGGTAAGCGACACCATCGCCGTGGTTGCTTCTCCTCCCAAAACTATTTCTCTAACGGCCGATGCTTTCAGCGTTTATACCAACTTTGATAGTGAGCTCACCTTATCGGGCCGGCTGCGAAACGAAGAGGGCAACGGGGTGGACAAGGGCACAAAAGTGCAGTTGATGGACTACTTCGAAGACTTTGGCGGCAGTCCGGGTGGTTCGTTCAGGGCAGAGTCGCTCAACAGTGACGGAGAGTCAAAAGTCTCTGCCATCTATTCCCCCGGAACTATTTCGCCCGATCAGTATATATGGCTGGTGGCTACCGCCCTCGACGCTGCCGGCAACGAGCTTGAAAATGTAAAAGACTCGCTAAAAGTATATGTAAAGCTAAAAACTGAATGACCATGAACATGGAAGCGCTAATCAAAGATTACAAAAAACTACTGGAAAAGCATGGTATCAGCAGCGTAGCTGTGGTACAATCCAGAAAAAAGAAAGCAGGAGCCACTGCAGCGGTTGAATGCCCGGAAGGCCAGACAAAGGTAAGGGTGGTGGGGCCTGACGGCAAGGTAACCTATGTGTGCATGTGAGGTTATTGGGCATGGGAAAGTGAGGGATGGGGCAGCAAAGCGGAGAATGTCGTCGGCAGGTGTCGGGGGGCCGTCTGTCTTATTGACTGTGAACTGCGGATCCGTTCCAATGCCCTGGCGAAATTCCTGGGGAGGGGACTGATCTTGCAGCGAAGGCCACTGTCAAGTTTTGAATATTTTGTATTTTCATTTCAAATTCGGAAATGCCTGGTTGATAAGCAATTGATCGAACCCATGAGTCTGGCCCTGGGTCGATTTAGAAGAGACGTTATTTTTATGTCACTGTACCCATTGGGATAAGGCGGTTTGTCCTGGGTAAACACACCAAACCAATACCATTCTGTTAGCCTGTTGCAGGTGTGCGTTCGTTTGCAAATTGATAACCTAAAATCACTACAGCTATGAAATTGTCACAACTGTTTACACGTGCCTTGCTGCCCTTGCTGCTAATCGGCTGTGCAAGCCCCAGAATGCAGAGAGATGTGAGCGAGGCGCATGCGAAAGACCTCCGATTCCTTATGGAGAACGATTCCATTCGTTTGATTGAGCTTGATGCTGCTAAAACTGAAAAAGCGGCGGTTGAGGCCATGCTTTTAGCCACTGAAGCGGAATTAGACGAGGCAAGGGCAATGATGGAGCGCTTTAGAAATGAATTGGCAGAACCAATAGTTGCCCGCAACCCAATAGATGAGGTGTATGATTCCCTGCTGGCTGTTTCCAGGCTCTACCGGCAGCGATACGTGGTGGCTAATGGCGAAATTAGCAGGCAGGAGCAACACCTGGCAGACACACTGGCTGCCAGGCAAATGGGCCTTAGACAGCAGATCAGCGAATTAAGCGAGGTGGAATTTGATGGAGAGCTATTGGTGAATTGCCCTTCGACAATGCTGGAGACAGTGCCGGAAACTATTACTGCAGTAGTGAGCAAGGTATTAAACCGTCAGGAGATAATTGGGGCTATTGCGACGGCTCAAAATATTACTATCGATGAATCGGCTGACAATACCACTGCCTTTAGGGTCGTGCTCACAGACAAAATTCGCCTTTCCGTTGAGTTCGATCCGGCTGATTTCGAATTGTTGAGTGAGGCCAAAAGCTTTGAGCGAACACTTTCTGAGGACAGGGAAGAGTGGTTTGATTGGTACATCAAGCCGCTGCGCCCCGGTTCCAATAAGCAGCTGGTGTTTGTGCTGGAGAATCTGGGCAGCAACGGGGAATGGCTACAGAGGATCCCCGCTCAGCGCAGAGAGATAGAGGTGGGCGTAAAGGCCAGTAGCTTTTTCGTTAACGTGTGGGTGTTTATAAGAGAGAACCCGGAATGGGCTTTGACATCCATTATCATCCCCATTGTTACCTTCCTGGTGGGATGGTGGAAAGGTCGGAAGAAGAAGAAGAAAGAAGCGCCGGTATAAATACTCCGTGTCCGCCGGCGTACGGAGGAGCACAACCACAAAAAAAAATCCCGCACTCGCATGCGGGATTCTAGGTTGGGTTTTTACCCCTAAGGGTACTTCTCATACTTCATCAGGTTCGTTGAACAATAGAGGAGCAGTAGTGTCCACATACTTGGAGTAGCTAACTCTTCCCATATTCTCTCTCATCTCTGCACTGGGCAAGAAACTGATCTTGTTGCGCTTTATGCTGTAGTTACCTACCTCATCAGGCGTGTCGTAGCCTTTGCTGCTGATGTTCATTCAACTATCCAAAACCCGATCAAAGACTCCAATCACTCTAAGCTGTTGGGCGGCATCTGCGGTCAGTACAATATCAGAATAGTTAGGATCGTCGGACAACGGTTTTAGGGTAATAGAATTGTGTTGCCAACCATCTCCGTCGATGGTTTTGCCGCTATGGTATTCTTTGACGGTATAGTTAGAGCCTGTGTCAGCATCTTGGAGGGAAGTGCTTTCGACAAGCACAATCTTTCCGTTTCTCGATCCGCCCTGGTATCTACGAAACAAACATATGGCGCCATCAGGTATTACAACGTTCATTGACCGGCCTACAACCTGACATGCGAACATATCCGTTTTCGGGCGCAAATCTGAAGGCAACTCAAGCCAATCTAACTCGTCCACTATTTGGGATTCACTGAAGTTGCCAGCCGCTGCTCTCAGATTGTAAATCGGGATGCAGTTTTCAAACGGCTTGGCTTCATCTTGTGTCAATATTCTCAGGGGCGATTTTTTATGGTGAAGGGCCTCTGGAATGTACTGAGCCATATATTTTCGGAGTTCAGCATCACAGATAAATATATAAGCACCTCTAATTCCCCTTAGCATAATAGTCTTGTAGATATTGATAATGTATGCCTTCAGCTGCTCGATATTGTTGATTGACATTTTGCCGTTTCGATCGAAATAATTTTCTTTTATTACCTCGATCTCTTTCTTGATTGGATTGTAGGTGATTTCGTTTCCAAAAATCACTCCAATGTAATTCAAGTCATATCCCTGGGTCGTATGAATACAGCCCACCTCGTCGATAGCACCTTCGGAAGTTATCCAGTCGGATGCGACACTATTCCAACGAAGCTTGGTGCCCTCAATCTCGATATCAGTCATGGTTCTAGTGTCATCACCCTTGGATACCCATTCCCAGGAATAGCCGGCGACCAGGCGAGACAGACCGTATTGTGATTCTTTGGCTTTTATTTCGCTTACAAGATCATCTATACTTTCGAAAAGCAAGACCTCAAATTCCTCGTTGTTCTGAAACTGATTAATAGTCGCTAGCCGACAGTCTAACAAGTCACTGACAAACTCGACGTAGTCATTCCCTCCATTTACCCTCAGCTGCGATTTCAACCCTAAGAAAGTGGTGTCTGGGCTGTTCTTCAACTTTTGGAAGTCTTCTGTTTTTACATCCGAAGGCTTGATCGACTGCGCCTCATCGTAGAAAAGTATACACTTCCTTGATTGAAGGAGCACCCAGTCTAATTCACTGCAACTCGCTTTGTCGAGTCCCAATTTTTCGCATGCTGAATCAAATGAGCCAAAATACGTACCCAAGTTGACTCTTCGGCGTAATCGATGTGCCTCGTCAACAATCAAAATATCATACTTCTGTTTTACAACTTCTGCGGGCCCAATGACCATTGACGAATTGAGTCCCTTTACATTCTTGAAAACTTTCTTTAGGGTGTTGCGAAATGAAGCCATTGGAACAACAAGTCCAATTTTTGGATCGGGGAACTTGACTCTCAATTCGCTTAAAGGGTCAGTAAACTCCTCTACTTCCTGAAATTCCCTAAAATTGAACGAGTTGTCAGGTGATTTTAGAATTTTAGAAAGGAACAAAGCTAAGATGGTCTTTCCTGTCCCAGCCCCGCCCTGAACAATCGTGTTTTTGTAGGTCTCGCTGAGCAAGCTATTAATTATTGCCAGTAGCCCATCCTTTTGGTCTTTGTTAAGCGTCTTATAGGGAGAATATTTGAATAAGTCTGAATTGTCGATGTATTCAATAGAATGTTCTGTTATTCCCTCTCCCCGTAGTTTATTCCAAATCGACCTGAAGGTATCCCAGTAAAGTTCTCTTTTCTGGAAGTAGTTGTGATTTGCCAATCCCAGATTGCCATTAAGTAATGTGTATACACCATCTCCTGAGATGTATTTGATGAGATTTGATTCAATGTCAAGTGTGGCAGATTTATTAAACTTGACGCTTGATATTAAGTGAACAGTGGTAAGCGTCTTTTTTCTCTGATTTTTTAAATGGGCAGTCATTCGTGCGTCCACGTCAGTAGTTTCCCCCACATAGGCTTCTTTGACGTTATCATCACTTATAATGTAAACAATTGGCCAAAGGTCTTTAGCGAAGTATTCACTGCTTAGAACTCTAGTTAAATCTGAAGAAAATTCGTATCGCTTGATTTCGAAGCTATTGGGTAATATCATAGCTCATTGTATTTCTTTGCATTTCCCTTTGCCTTATCCACAGGGTATTTCTGACCATTGATCTTGATTTTCTCAAGGACAATTTCCTTGACATCAAACTCGTATTTTTCAGCAAGCAGAAAAGCATAAGCAAGAATATCTGCTAATTCCTCCTTAACCTTATTCCTGTTAGCATTTTCCGGAGTCTTCCAAAGAAATAGTTCCAACAATTCTCCAGCTTCCACATTAATTGCAAGAGCTAAATCCTTTGGGTTGTGAAATTGGGCCCAGTCTCTTTCATCTCTGAATTGAATCAATTCGCTGATAATTTTTTGAATTTCTGCCATTGACTTATTAGTTGGAAGCAATACGATTCTTTACGTTTTTAAATATACCGCAAAGAATCTCTTAAGTAAATATTTGAGGAGCAATGTCGATACTTTGACTCGTGGATTTATCGAAAGTGGCCATGTGCTTTGTGTCGTAAGACTCACTTTACTTTTTTGCATCGTCGTTGAAAACAATCAAAGAGTATTATCGCTAGTAGTTAGAGACTTCTCACCCGCACGAGGCCACCTAAGGCCAAGAGAATGACTGTCTGGTGGCGGTGCTTGCTTCGATTAGCGAAGACTCGCCCCATTTGTGTTGGTGTCAATCTGTGTGAAGGCATACATTTTAACGGGAGGGAAGAATCAACGTGTTTCAATCAACTGACATAGTCTCTCAGCAGCATATAAAGGGCTACGAGGCCTATCACAAGGTTGCCGGAGCCGAGGTTCATTGCCAATTCATTGTCGGCAACCCGAACCGTGGCGACGGCGAGGATGGTCATGACCACGGGTAAAAAGATAAACCAGCGATAGAGCAGGTTGATGCTGTCGATGGTTTTGTCTTGTCTCAGCAGGTGAATCCGCTTCAGCTTTCTGAAGAACACCGTTTTGTATACCACGACGTCGTCACCTTGTCTAATGATATTGAGATGGTTGGGCGGCACTCTGATATTGCCTTCAGAGGTGTGGATGATGACTTCTTCACTTGAATACTTGATTTTGTGCCTTACATAGTTAGCCGGGCGGGAGGTTTTGGTGACTTCTGCGTCAGTTTTGGAAAGGGGGAGCACCTGCTCCAGCACAAAGGGGAAGGCAATGAAGAAGATGGCGAGGTTACAACGCTTGATGAATTTGGCAGGTGTCACGGATAGCGGTTTTTCGGTGGTAATATAAGCCTAAGTGGCAGAAAAAAGCGAGGAATTGTAACAATGCAGCTAGGGAGAGAATGTGCTATGGAAGGGGGCTTCATTCCTTCGTCGAGTTCTACGTCGGCCCACTCCGACGTCACTTCGAAGTAATGGCAGTTGGTCTACAGGTTCTTCTTGTCTTAGGGGATTTCTCCGCTAAGGCTGCGAAAACGCTTCGCTGACTGGTGATTCCGTTTCGGACACAGACGGATTATTCCATATCGTAATATGGAATATTGTTGATAATGAAACGTCCATGCGATCGCTTCTCTAATTCCATCTTTTTCCACCGGTGCCTCCTTGCGTGAGGGACAGAGCCATTGTTGGAGCCCGCTGTTGGTGTTTTGTGCGTTGGGCGGCGACTGGTGAAGGCCCGACCCCTGCCGACGGCACGGATTATCGGGAGAGTGCTAGCACTCCGGCGGCAAAGGGGGCACGCCCAAAGCAATTGAAGTATTTTTTGATTGGGTGATGGAGGGATTGGAGTGCAACTTTTCATTTCGTCGGGGAAGATTAAAGAGGTTACTACTTGCAGGGGCGTAGAGAGTAACCTCTTTCATTTGATAGCGTTGCGGAAACGCAGAGCCTCTTTAGTTCGATTGCGTTAAGATTAAAGAGGTTACTACTTGCGGGGGCGTAGAGAGTAACCTCTTTAATTTGATAGCGTTACGGAAGCGCAGAGCCTCTTTATTTCGTTTGCGTTGAGATTAAAGAGGTTACTACTTGCAGGGGCGCAGAGATTAACCTCTTTAATTTGATGGCGTTGCGGAAGGGGGTTGCTTCGAATGGCGAGGGCTGGTCGGCTACTTTTAGGGGTGGCAGCAACCGACGGGTAATCGATCGGCATGCAAGCCGTTTATCTTATCGCTCCTTGCTTTTTCTTCTTTTTGTTTTTCTTATGTGAAGTTTTAGAGTGGGCAATGGCGTAGCGTTCCTGTGTCTGAATGGCCCTTCGTTTTCCCTGGCGGCTTAGGGTGACGGTTTCTTCGGCAGCTGCCTTCTTCGGCATGCTATAGCGGCTGTAGTCAATCGTTTTTGCGCTCTGGTCATCTTCCTGGGCGGCGGTGGCGTTGGTATGGGGAGCCACGGGCAGAGCGTCGGGTTGGACAGCTTCGGCAGCCATGTTCTGGCCGAATGACAACTGAGTAGCGATAAGAAGTGTGAGTAAGGTATAGGTTACCTTCATGTGCTTTCCTTTGGTGTATGACAAAGTTAACAGGCCTCGTTTCGGCCTTTTTCGGAGAAGTGCTGTACTTTCTACAGATGTACCATTCTTTGGCTTATTGCAAAAATTAGCGCTGCAGTCTTTGTTTTAAGGGGCGGACGGTGTGTTTTGTGGCGGTTCGAGAGGTTTATCGAGCAGTGCTTTTATGCTTTTAATATCCTTTTCCTGCACCCCAAACCTTTTATTGACAAGAACGGGCAGCGTGACCGGCCCCAACGAGTAGGCGGTTGGGTTTGCCTTTTTACTTCGCATCACACTTTCCAGAAAACCGGTGATGCCACCCAGGGATTGGTATGGCCCGTGTTGTTTGAATACCAGCACTACTTCTTCGGCTTCACCGAGCAACCGGCTGGCATATTTTAGGGTGGTAGCGTCGGCGTGGTTGTCGAGGTCGTACACCTGCCAGGCTGGCAACGGGCCAAAGGGGTGGCCGAAGCCAATTTGCTCCCTGGCGCCCAGCTGAATGTAAAACAGTGCTTTCGTCATGGCCCTACAATGATGCGTTTGGTTATGGCCTGGCTGCCAGACCTGATCCTTAGCAAGTAGAGGCCAGTGGGAAAGTTGCTCAGGTCAATCTCCGCCGTGGCAGTGCGGCTGAAGGCCAGCTCCCCACTTAATCGCTGGCCTGACACGTTGTACAGTATGCCCACGGCATTGAGGTTGGTGGTTAGTCGGAGTGTTCGGAGTGTTTCAAGCGGGTTGGGGAATACATTGACCTGAAGCTTTACTTCCTCACCGGGATTGCCCTGCTCGTTGGTGGCGGTGAAGGCCAAAAGTCCGCCCTGGGCGGTGCCGATGATCAGCTCGTTGGCATTGTCGCCGGTGAGGTCGGTGAGGGCTGGCCACAGCCTGCGGCCGGCTTTCAGCAGCTGGGTGGCGTCGAGCGTGGCATTGTAAAGCTGGATGACCTGCGGTGCTGTGGTGCCCGCTACGTTAAAGTCGTGAATCAGCCGCAGCCCACCGGAGTTGTCGGCCAGGAGGAGGTCGGGCGAGCCGTTGCCATCTTCATTGACCACTATAGGCACGAGAAAGGTGCGGTCAGGCGTGCGGTCGATGCCCAGGTAGGCGTCAGTTTTGGTGTTGAAGCTAGGGGAGGTATTGCTTCCGCTGTTGAGCCACAGCGAGAGACGGCCGTTGCTTTGGCCCAGGAGCAGGTCCAGCCTGCCATTGCCATTGATGTCGTAGAAATAGGGGTAGTCGGTGGCGTTGATTTCGATGGCGAGAGGCAGGGCAGCAGAAGCGCTGAAGGTGTCGTCTTGGCTAGGAATCCAGAAGATTTTGAGTCCGAAAGTATTGAGGCCATACCCTTTGAGCACCAGGTCGGCGTGACCGTCTCCGTTCATGTCCACCAGCTGAAAGCTGAGGTTGGTGAGGCCCAGCTGGCTGAGGGCCATCCAGTCGGAGGTATTTAGCTCAAAGCTGCCATTGCATTTGTTTTGGAGCAGGGTGATGGTTGACCGGAAACTGCCGTCGGTGGCAGGCAGGCCTTTGTTGGCGATGAGAAGGTCAGGCCGTCCGTCTCCGGTGGCGTCATAAGCAACGGGCACTGCATTTTCGCCCACATCAAACATTTCATTTTGCAAAAAAGGCTCCGGGGCGGCGAAGTCAGGCACTGCGCTGGTGCCGTTGTTGGCAAGCAGAAAGCTCGACTGCCTATAGTCGAGGCCTGTCAGGTCTTCCCGGTGGTTGGAGGAGAGGATCAGGTCGGCCAGGCCATCTTTGTTGAAGTCGGCGAGAAAAGTAGAGGGGAAAAAGGCACCCTGGCTGGGAGAGAAATCAGGCAGGTACAGGTTCCGCTCCACGAAGCTGGGATCGGCATCGGTACCCTGATTGATCAGGTAGGTCAATCCTTCGCAGGTCTCCTGGCCAATGAGCGCATCCCGTTTCCCGTCGCCGTTGATGTCGGCAACCAGGAAGGCCTTTCCTTCGATGTGCATCGTCCGGCTGGACGGGTCGGCGCAGGTGAAGGGCTCAAACTGATAGTTGCCGCAATTGCACTCAGAAAAGCCGCCCCAGCGCTGGTTAGTACGTACGTAGTCGAGACCGCAGTTGCCTGTGTTGTCGACGCTGCGGTTTTCATACAGCTCCGCCGTTTGCCCCGAGCTGAAGTTGAAGGCAAGGATGTCGACATCGCCGTCGCCATCGATGTCCTGAATGGAGGGGATGTCTGACGGATTGACCAGGAGGTTCACGGTGTTATTACCCGATTGCGTGAAGAGCGGATCTTCTGTCAGCTCCCAGGCAGGGTACTCGCCGGCGTTGGAGGTGTTCGTGAAGACACGAACACCGAACGAAGAATAGGTAAACAGGTCTTTTTGTCCGTCGCAATTGTAGTCGATCAGAATGATCCAGTTCTCAAGGTCAGACGGGAAAAACTGAGCAAGGTCGGGCTGGTACACATACTGCCCGGCTTCGGTGGTGAACACTTTAACGACGTCGCCTGCCCGGTCGAAAACGACGAGGTCTTCGTCGCCATCGGCATTGACATCAAGCATAAAAAACTGTCCGGAGTGCATGCCACCAGCGAAGGGCTGGCGCAGCTGAATGCCTTTGGCGGTCAGTGTGAGATCCTCCGTCGGCCGGAAAACAGGGATGTCCTGGGCTACGACGGTTTCTGCCAGGGCGAGCAGGGCTATGAGTATGATATGGAGAAAACTAAGGCGCAAAAGGGTTTTGAGTGAGTTTGCTTTTGGTTAAGACAAAAATGGGGAGGAATTAGTTTTAAAAGAAAGGGCGGGGTAGGAAAGTGGGAGGCGGGTTGGACGATCGGATGTTCGGACGTTTAGATATTCAGACACTCGGACACTCAGATGTTCGGATATACAGACGTTCGGAGGTTCGGAGAGGAGACGGAAGGCCGAAGACAGGAGCTGGAGGCGTTGGTACGGCAAGGGGCCAGTAGCGTTGGAGCCGTCAGCCGCCCACCTATGCTGAGGGTTGCGGTGGGCTAGCGATGGTGGTAAAATGATGCCCCGTACAAGGGTAAAACGCTCTTTCAGGGTCCTCTGCGAGAGACCCCAAAAGGCGTTTTGTTCCATCCGTACAAGGTGCGTGAAGGCATGGCACCTTAACGACCATTTTTGGAGCCACGAAGCCACGAAGCCACCAAGGTTAGTAAACGGCACTTGCAGTGTGGCTAGCGGCCATGCAGACTCCTCAAAGCCCTGTAGGGGCGGAATAGCCAGAGGATGGCGGTGAAGCCCCATCCGAAAAAGGGTAAAACGCTCTTTCAGGGTCCTCTGCGAGAGACCTCAAAAGGCGTTTTGTTCCATCCGGACAAGTTGCGTGAAGACACGGCACCTTAACGACCATTTCTGGAGCCACGAAGACACGAAGACACCAAGGTTAATAAACGGCACTTGCAGTGTGGCTAGCGGCCATGCAGACTCCTCAAAGCCCTGTAGGGGCGGAATAGCCAGAGGATGGCGGTGAAGCCCCATCCGGGCTTTCAGAATCCTCAATTCGAGGCCGCAAATCCTCTCCTCCACATATCCCCCTAAAATTCCCCCCAGTCCGATGGGTTGTATTGTGCTGACTTTACGTCCTTTAATTGTTGTAGAACACACAGGCAGAAGAAGGAGGAAAGAATGAAGAGCACGGTATTGGTCTTGCTATGTATACTTTCCGTTGACGTTTGGGCGCAACAGGACAGAGTATTTGAGCAAATTGATGAACAGTTGTGGATACCCTATATCAAGGCCTACAATGAATTTAACACCCGGGCCTTCATGGCTTTGCACACGCCGGATGTAATCAGGGTAAAAAGGGAGAGTAGCCAGATCATGGTGGGTACGGCCTACCGGAAAAATGAGTATCGGCGTAATGCGATTTCTCAATCGAAAGACTGGGAAAGAAATCTGGAGATTCGGTTTGTTGACCGGCTGGTAGAAGGTGCCATAGCCTATGAGGTCGGTTATTATCGTGTCAGTCTGCACAAGCCCCAGAGCCCCCCTCAGGTGCTTTATGGAATGTTTCACGCCACCCTTAAACGGATTGACGGGGAGTGGAAAATCTATATAGATGAAGATGAGGTACTTGACGATTTTTCTGATTGTCAATTCTACAAATGCCAGCCCCTGCAAAGGGCGCAAAAATAAATTACACCCGGAGGAATAGTGGCTAGCACGGATTCCAAATCGTTGGTGTAAATTAACAGCCTAATCTCACCAACCTTGATAACACTCATTCAATACAACGACCCTGGCTACACCACAAGGGATGGGCTTAGCCCCGCCGAAGCCTCAAAGCTGGTAAAGCCCGATCACATCAACTGGTTTGATGTGGAAATCACCAATAAGATCCTGGTGGAAGACACCGCTCAGTTCTTTGGTATCCATCACCTGATGGCTGAGGATATTCAAAACCTGGAACAGCTGCCAAAGTTCGAGGTGTTTGATAAGTACCTTTTCTTTACTTTGAAGATGCTGGTATTTAACCCTGAATCCAATAAAATAACCCAGGAGCATCTCAGCATTGTGATGGGCGAAGACCTCATCATCACCTTTCAGGAAGGGTTGCCCGGCGACGTGTTTGATGAGCTAAGAAATCGCATAGCACTGGCCAAGGGGCGAATCAGAAAGTACGGTGCCGACTACCTGTTTTACAACATCATCGACTCTGTGGTGGACAATTACATGGCTATTATGGAGCGCCTGCGTGACAAAATAGAGAAGCTGGAAGCTGAGATTATCAAAGACCCTTCTTTCCATGTGGTGGAGGAGATCATGGAGATCAAAAAGGAGATCAACACGCTGAGGAAATACACCTTGCCGCTGCGGGATGCCCTCAATAAGATGAGGGTGGAGGGCTCTCACTTCATCCAGAAAACTTCTGTGAATTATTTTCAGGACGTTGCCGACCACATTCACTACCTGATCAGCTCTTTTGAAACTTCCCGTGAAATGCTGAAAGACATCATGGACCTGCACCTGTCCAACCTCAGCAACGACATGAACAAGGTAATGAAAACCCTGACGGTGGTGGCCGCTATTTTCATTCCACTCACCTTTATCGCCGGGGTGTATGGCATGAATTTCAAGTACATGCCGGAGCTTGATTCGCCCTATGGCTACCCAATGCTGTGGACTTTTATGATTGTGAGCAGTGTGGTGATGGTGGTGTACATGAAACACAAAAAGTGGTTGTAAAGCGATCTATTTTAGTATCTTGAGGCCATGCAATTCTTCAAAATTCTCTCCCTGGCGTTAGCGCTGTCTATTTTTGGTTGCAAACGCCCGGCGGCAAAACAATCAAATGCCGTTGTCGTCACAGGCACAGTATTCGAAACGCAGTCGTATTGCGGAGGGGCTGCGCCAAGTGAAGACAGGTTGGCCCAAATGAAAATACCAAAACCACTTGCCGGGAAAGTCATTTACATAAAGTCAGGAAAGGCCAACGACCCGGAGGCACCGGTGGTGGCTGAGGTGACGGCAGACGAAAGAGGGGAGTTTTCGGTCAACCTGGAACCAGGGTTTTATGTAATGGTAGACGAGAAAAGAGTGGACAAAGCCTCGTACAACTACATGATGTCGAATTTTGCTGAGAAGACAGAGAATTATACGGCTGTGGATAAAGCCTGCCTGGATAAATGGGTGGCAGAAGCCAACCTGGTGTTTGAGGTTTCGGCGGAGGCCAATGAGCCACTGAGTGTTACTTTTCACAAACCATGTTCGTGGAATTCCTTCCCTTGCGTCACCTTTATTGGTGAGAGGCCACGCTAGTTTTTTTTGATGTTTTTTCTCTGAAAAGCCTTTCGTATTTCCCGCTTTCGGTGTGCATCCATTTGTCCCAAAAGGTGAAGTACAATCCATAGTTGGTGTTGAACTCCGAATGGTGCAGGCTGTGATGGGTAGCACCAATCAGCCATTTGCCCAGCCAATGCTGATCAAAATTCTGAGGAAAAATCTCAATATCAAGGTGGTTCACAACTGCGCTCACCGTCATGACCACTAACATGGCAAGGATGACATAGATGTGCATGGGCAGAAACCACACGATCAACGGCACAATGATGGCCTGAAGCAGACTTTCCCACGGATGAAAAGAGAATGCAGTCCACGGAGAGGAAATCAGGCTTTCGTGGTGCGTTTTGTGAACGGCTTTGAAGAGCCCCGGCAGGTGCATCAGCCTGTGCGCCCAGTAGTAGTAAGTCTCATGTATAAACAGAGCAATGAGCAAACTAACGGGCAAATACCAATAACCGTAGGTTGAGAGATCAGTGTAAATGGCTGTTTTCCCGGCTTGCCATGCCCACAGCATGCCCACGCCTGAGAGGGCAAAGACAAATGAGGTAAGGGCCGAATAAATGATTTCTTTTTTGAACTGACCTTTCTTCCAGGTGCCTATGGATATTTTTCTGGCGGCAAACTTCTGCCCACCCAATCGGTAGAAGACTCCAAAAAAGATGGCAGAGACGATCACATAACGGATAAAAACGATCAGGAATAATAATAGCGTGAAACCTATTACCTCCTTAGGTTGGCTAAAGTCGATGATTTGAAGTCGTTCGTCCACTGGAAGAAATACGGTTTGTCTGCTGCAAGACTATAACTACTTAACTAAATTTGACCCGAAACGTTTCCGTTAAGAAAGAAAAAAGAATGTTTAGAAATACACTAGCCGTAAGCCTGATTATCTCACTTTACGTGACATCCTGTTCTACCAGGTTGGAGCAAGCGCAATCCAACGCTGACCCAAAAGCACAGGAGATCGTAGACAAAGCTATCGCAAAGCATGGCGGCGCTGCCTACGAATCTGCTGCCGTGGGTTTCGACTTCCGGGAAAAGCATTACACTGTTCAGAGGTTTCCTGACCGATACGTCTACACCCGGTCGTGGCAGGACTCCATTGGCTATGTGGAAGATGTGCTAATCAATAGCACCCGGCTTACCCGCACGGTGGATGGCGACACAGTGGAGCTCACCGACGAATGGGCATTCAAATATGCCAACTCAGTGAATTCAGTACTCTACTTCGCTCTCCTGCCCTACGGCCTCAACGATGCCGCAGTCATAAAAAAATATCTGGGTGAGGTGACTATCAAAGGCAAGTCTTATCACAAAGTACAGATCACTTTCCAGCAGGAGGGTGGTGGTAAAGACTTCGAAGATGTCTTCATTTACTGGTTCGATAAGGACACCTATCAGCTGGATTACCTGGCTTACTACTATAATACCGACGAAACAGGTATCCGCTTCCGGGAGGCGTACAACCGACAGACTGTCGACGGCATTCTTTTCCAGGATTATGTCAATTATGAACCAATAGATTCAACCATCAGTGTTCACCAAACGGACGAACAGCTTGAAAAGGGGTTGCTAAAAGAGCTTTCCAGGATAGAAAATGAGAAACTGGAGAGTTTGAAGTGATGGTGACTCACTTTCATAAAACAAAGCCCAGGGTTTAAACCTGGGCTCTGCGATATGACAGCTTTGGCCTTTTAATGCTGCGTTGATTCCAGCAAGTTCTTCCCTCTCAGCATATCCACTGAATTCGACATGCCTCTGAAATTGTGGTAGGCAGATTTCCAGATATTGCCTTTGCCACGTGGCTTCATGTCGGGCTGCTTGTCGAGGCCGCCAGAGTACCAGCCACCGTTTTCGTGGTCGATCAGGTAGGTGTCGACGTACGACCACAACAGCTTGAATTTTTCATAGTATTGGTGCTCATCCTCGGGAAATAGCTGCGACATCATCAGCAGTGCATTAAGTCCTTCCGCCTGCGCCCACCAGTTTTTGGTGTCCCGGATAATGCGGAAGCCATCATTGAAATAATAGCCTTCGTCGTAAAACCCGCCGACCTCATTGTCCCAGCCAATACTCAGTGCGTGATCGACCATGGTTTTGGCCAGTGCCAGCGTTTTTGGATCGTCGTGCACGCCCAGCACATGCTCTGCTTCAAGCATCAGGAAGGCTGTTTCCACATCGTGCCCAAACGACACATGGTCGAGGTTGTGATGGCGAAGGATTACCTCTTCCGTCGAGTCTTTGAAAGAAATGGGCTGCCAGTCCGGCGTGAGGAAAAGTACCAGATAGCCTTTCGGGTTGGTAATGGTGTCTCTGATCAGGTAGAGCAGCTCGGCCAATCGTTCTTTTACCAGCGGGTCGGGCCACACCTGGTAGAGCTCTGTCATTGCTTCCAGCAAGTGAATGCTGCTGTTCTGGTCTTTGTAGCCCAGGTCAGAGGTGGAGGGTATGGTGTCAGGCCTCACCACCGGGGTGCCATCACGCTCCAGGTGTTGGAAGTAGCCGAGCTTATCGGGGTCATGGCTATGCTCCTCAAGCCAGTAGAAAGCTTTCTTTGCCAGCTCCAGGCCTTCCTCATCTTTGGTAGCCATGTAATACGCAGCCAGACCGTAGATGCCAAACGCATTGCCGTACGCAGTTTTGTCCATGGTTTTGGGGTTTCCTTGTTTGTCTACCAGCTGGTAGAAACCGCCCATTTCTTTGTCCCACATCTTATCACGAAGGAACTTGAAACCATGCTCGGCGCCTGTTTTATAATAGGCTTTCTCAGGGTAGCGCTGAAAAGCCTTGGCATTGGTCCATACATGGCGGGCCTGCGTCACAATCATTTTGTCCTGATTTTCTCCCGGCTTGAAGTCATAGGTGAGGCTGCTCAGGAAACCGCCGTCTTCCTTGTCGACATCCATCGGGTACCATTTGTCGAGCAGCTCGGTAGTAAGCGACTTCTCCATTGCATCAGCAATTTCAAGCTTTTCTTTTTGGATGGGGTCGGGGGAAGAACAGGAATACAAGCACAGGAGCCATACAAATGGGGCGAACAGCGCTTTGGGAAGATGAAATTTCATTGTCATTGTAGTCAGAGTATTGCTTAGGTAAGTGAATATACTAAGACTATTGCGCATATGAACACACAGGGAAAGCATAATACACCGCCGGACAATTGTCAGGCGGGTCGGAAAAATGAGGTCTTATTTCAGGATGCTAGGCCAGGTTCTTCTTTCTCGTCACCCTCCAGATAATTATCAGTCCCGCCAGTATCATTGGGATAGACAGAATTTGTCCCATGTTGATCGGTAGCGGATTATTAAATTCCTCCTGCCACACCTTCACAAACTCGATCAGAAAGCGGGACGTGAAGAGCAGCGTCATGAATATACCGAAAAGGAGCCCTTCCGGCATTTTGGCTCTCTTTTTATTCCAGAGATAATAGAGGAATATGGTGAGAAACACGCAAAAAATGGACTCATAGAGCTGAGCCGGATGCCGCACAATGCCATAGGTGTAGAATTCGGCATAGGTAGTGCCATTGGCTTTGTAGAGTTCGTATTTCAGGCCATCGCCGGGGTTGTGCCAAATGTATTCGCTCAGATAACCGGAGTTGCCGAGAATTGTAGGCATTTTTGTTTGGTAGAAGCTGTGGGCTACCTGTTCGTCCACCGGCACCTCGTTGTATTTCACCAGCACATCGATAGGCGCTCTGCCAGGCACGTCGCTGGTGATTTTTGTGGTGCGGCTGATGTCTATTTCTTCAGAGCGAACAATGTACTGCTTGAGGAAATCTGCCGCCGGCGTGGCAAACACAACCCCGTAATTGGACTCTGTTGGCTCGCCAAGAATTTCGGAGTTTGTAAAGTTACCAAACCGAATAAACGCTCCTGTCAGTGCCGTTACAATGGCCACCCTGTCGAGGATCCAATAGTAGGACATGCCCTTCATTTTTCTGGCAAACAGCCACAAAGCGATGAAAATGCCGATGGCACCACCGTGGCTGGCCAGTCCGCCTTCTCGTATATAAAGTATTCTGATGGGGTCACTTAAGTATTCCACCGGGTCATAAAAAAGCACATGCCCTAATCTCGCACCAACGATCGTGGCCACCACCATGTAAAGGGTAAGCGTGTCTACTTCTTTCTCATCCCGGCCGTCGGCTTTGAACACCTTGTACATCACCTGCTGGCTCACAATGAAGCCGAGTGCGAAGAGCAATCCGTACCAGCGCACGTCAAAACTTCCAATATTAAAAATGGCCGGGTCGGGATTCCAAATAAGGTATGATAGCATTCTTTCGATATTGATTTAACTGTGTTTTCTCCAAAAGTAGGGCGTAAATAACATAAGAACAGTAAACAATTCCAACCTGCCCACAAGCATTAAAAACGAAAGTATCCACTTAGCAACGACGGGCAGGTGAGCGAAATTGTCGACCGGCCCAACGGTACCCAGTCCTGGGCCAATATTACCCAGGCAGGTGGCCACCGAGCCAATGGCAGTCATGAAGTCGACTCCGGTGGCGGCAATAACCACCGACCCAACACCAAACACGCTGATATAGATCATGATAAAGGCCAGGATGTTGAAGGTGATGTCTCGGGTGACGGCCTTTTTATTGAACCGTACAGGAATAACTGCCGATGGGTGAATTTGTCTTTTTAGCTCAAGCACGCTGTTCTTGAAAAGGATCACATGGCGCACAATTTTTACTCCGCCAGCTGTGGAACCGGCCGAGGCACCGAAGAACATTAGCACAAAGAAGAGCACGGTGAGAAACGGTGTCCATGAGGTGTAGTCCGCTGATACATAGCCGGTGGTTGTCACCACCGACACTACCTGGAAGAGCCCGTCACGAAAGGACTTTTCAAAAGAGGAATCGCTGACAAAATAGATGGTAAACGCCACCAGGAGTGCATTGAAAGAGCAAAACAGCACATAGTATTTAAACTCTTCGTTGGAAAAAACCTTTTTGAAGTATCCTTTAAAAATAAAGTATGTCATTGTGAAATTGGTGCCCGCCAAAAACATGAACACAATAATCACATACTGTATAAAAGGTGAAGTGTAATAGGCGATGCTGGCGTTTTTGGTAGAAAAGCCACCGGTGGCCATGGTTGTCAGGGCATGGTTGATGGCGTCGTAGAAGGTCATGCCTCCTACCCAAAGCAACACTGTTTCTATACCGGTAAGTCCGATGTAAATCAGCCAGAGGCGCTTGGCAGTTTCCTTGATGCGGGGTTGCAGCTTGTCAGGAGAAATGCCCGGAGCTTCCGCTACAAATAGCTGCATACCGCCAATACCCAATATAGGCAAAACGGCCACGGCTAGCACAATAATTCCCATGCCACCGATCCACTGAGTGAGGCTTCGCCAGAAAAGAATGCCTTTGTGTACCGACTCAATGTCAGTGAGAATGGAGGCTCCTGTGGTAGAGTAGCCCGAGATAGTTTCAAAGAAGGCGTTGGTGAAATTGGGAATGGCGCCGCTAAGGATGTAGGGAAGGGAGCCAAAAAGGGACATCAAAAACCAGCCCAGCGTTACTATGAGATAGCCGTCTCGTTTTTTTAGCTCTTTGTCTTTGATTTTCCGGGTCGAAAACCACATCATAAAGCCCGTGCCAAGTGTGATGGCACTGGCCAGCGATATACCGGCCAGGTCGCCCTCATTGTAAGAAAGCGAAATCGGAATACACAGTAGCATCAATATCCCGTTCATAATGAGCAAAACGCTCAGGATATTCGCCATCACCGGTACATTGAATCTCATTTAAAGAAGCTTTCTACTTTATGAAGACATTCGGGACGAATCAAAACAACGACCCGATCTTTGGGCTCGAAACGGAAGGAACCTCTCACAGTGTGTCCTCTTCCTCTTCTGATCACACCACCCACAACGGCAGATTTAGGAAAGTCAAGATTGCGCAATTCATCTGCCAATATCTTGCTTTCTGGCTTTACTTCAAACTCCAGGATTTCCGCATCCACTCCATGAATACTCGTTAGGTTGAGCACTTCTCCTTTTCTGATGTACCGGAAAATAAAGTTGGCAGCAATCAGCTTTTTATTGATCATCGTATCCACACCGATATTCTGCGAAAGGTGGATATAGTCGATGTTTTCTACCAGGGCAATTGTCTTGGTCACGCCATGGTTTTTGGCCACAAGACAAGAAATAATATTGGTTTCGGAGTTCCCTGTTACGGCTATAAAAGCATCCATATCGGTGATGCCTTCTTCCATCAGCAAGTCGATATCACGTCCGTCACCATTGATGATCAGGGTGTCGGGCAGCATGTCGGCCAGCTCAAAGCACTTCTCCTTGTCCTGCTCAATCAGCTTGATATTATACTTTTTAGAAAGGCGCCTGGCGGTGTTGATACCTACTTTGGAGCCACCAAGTATCATGATATTCTTAATGTCTGTCCGCTTTTTGCCCGAAAGATCCATTACCCTGTCGACGCCGTCGGGCTGAGCGATAAAATAGGCGTGGTCATTGGCTTTGAAGGCATTTTCACCATGAGGAATAATGGTCTCGTTGTTCCTCAAAATGGCCACCGTGGTAAAGCTGTTGTCGGGGTTGAGGTAAGCGGTTTCGCTCAGTGTTTTCTCAGCCAGCTCTCCATTGTCGTCGATAGTAATGCCGACAAGCGAAAGCAGGCCGTTGTCGAAGTCGAATGTGTCGGTGAGGGCCGACTCACGAAGGAGTCGTTTGATTTCCTTTGCAGCTAACGATTCAGGAGAAATGATTTCGTCAATGCCTATTGTTTTGAGGTCGAGGATGTCTTTGCCTAGAAGAAACTCAATGTTGCTGATCCGGGCGACAGTGCGCTTGGCACCAAGGTTTTTGCCGATAATGCATGTGGCAATATTGGTTTCCTCATTGGAAGTAACCGAAATCAGGAGGTCTGCTTTGCTTATGTTGGCATCCAGTAAAACACTGTAGGAGGTCGAACTTCCCCTGATAGTTGCCACGTCCAGATGGTTGGCAGCATACTTTAGTTTTTCCTGGTCAAGATCAATCAGAATGATGTCTTGTTCTTCGTAGGCGAGCAGCTTTGCTAAGTGAAATCCTACGTCTCCTGCCCCTGCTATTATTATTCTCATTTGATACTCTGATCAAAAAGTGACTGCAAATATAGAAAATAAACCATAGCCTGTGTAAAACCTTTTGATTGTTAATGTGGCGCATTTGAGCCAGTGCGAACCAGTCTGTACGGGACATTAATTGACTAATAATAGTTCAGAAAATATTATCTTCATGGTTTAGCACGTGACAAAAATTACTTTTTTCAGAACACTCTACATTCAAATACTCATTCATTAACCAAATAAAAATCCATGAAAACCAAGCTTGGAATTATTATTTGCCTGTTGGCCCTGGCAGCTTGCACGCAAAACAAGGAAACAAATTACGAAATAAAAAAGGCGGAGAGCGGCGGCTTCACGTATGAATACGTTGACGGCGATCCTTTAAAAACCAGAATTTATACCCTGAGCAATGGGCTCAAAGTCTACTTGAGTGACTACAAGAATGAGCCCCGCATTCAAACAGCCATAGCCGTGAAAGCGGGTGGCAAAAATGACCCGGCCGACAATACTGGCCTGGCTCACTACCTGGAGCATATGATGTTCAAGGGCACGGCCACTTTCGGCACGCAAGACTGGGAAACCGAAAGCGTGCTGGTCGACAGTGTGGAGGCACTTTTTAATCAATATAAAGAAATTTCCGACCCAGAAGAACGTAAAAAGCACTACCGCATCATTGACCAGGTGTCCATTGAAGCATCCAAATATGCCATTGCCAACGAATATGATAAGATGGTTTCGGGCATTGGCGCCAAAGGCACTAACGCTTATACGACAAATGATCGCACAGTTTATATCAACGACATACCAGCTAACCAGCTGGAAAACTGGCTGAAAATTGAATCCAATAGGTTTCAAATGATTGTCAATCGCCTTTTTCATACGGAACTGGAAGCAGTGTATGAGGAGAAAAATCGCAGCCTTGACAGCGATATTTGGAAGGGGTTTGAGGCGATGCTAAGTGCTTTGTTTAAAGAGCATCCCTACGGTACCCAAACGGTGATTGGTACTATTGATCACCTTAAGAACCCCTCCATTACTGAGATCAAAAATTATTTCTATAAATACTATGTCCCCAACAATGTGGGCATTTGCCTAAGTGGTGATTTGGACCTCGATGCCACCATCACATTGATCGACAAATACTTTGGAAGCTGGAAGCCTAATGAAACACTGCCCACATGGACGCCAGTGCAGGAAGCGCCTCTCACAGCGCCAATTGTGACAGAGGTGTTGGGGCCCGATGCGGAACGCATCATGATGGGCTTCCGGTTGCCAGGGAGGTCGAGTAGAGACTATATCATGGTCAGACTCATCGACAATATACTGAGCAATAGTCAGGCTGGTTTGGTAGACCTCGACCTGGTGAAACAGCAGAAGGTGTTGGAGGCATCCACCTTCGTGTACGACATGAACGACTACAGCATGCAAGTGCTGATGGCAAGCCCCAAAGATGGCCAAACGCTTGATCAGCTTCGAGACCTTTTTCTGGAGGAGCTTGAGAAAATCAAAACAGGAAACTTCGATGACTGGCTGATTTCTGCTGTGGTGAATGACTTGAAAAAGAACCAGCTCAATCAGCACCAGTACAATTGGGCAAGGTCCAACGACCTGGTCGTGGCTTTCACCAGCAACATGCCCTGGGGCGACTTTGTGTCGGAGTTCGACCGGATGTCGAAAGTGACAAAGGAAGACGTGATGGGCTACGCCAAAGCCAACTTTGGCGACAACTATGCGCTCGTTTACAAGCGGACGGGCAAGGATCCGAATGCGCTGCAGGTGGAAAAGCCGGAGATCACCAAAGTGGAGCTCAACAGGGAGGCCAAATCACCTTTTCATGAAGCGATTATCAATAGTGAACCGCCGAAGTTGAAGCCATTGTTTGTGGACTACGACAAGGACATTGAGAAATTGACAATGAAGAATGACCTGGAAGTGCTTTACACGCAAAATGATGAGAACGACTTGTTCAGGCTATACTACAAGGCAGACTTTGGTACGAATATCGACCCGAAAATAAAAGTAGCTGTTGACTACCTCGAGTTTGTAGGCACACCGACTTACACAGCCGAGGAAATACAGAAGGAGCTTTTCAAACTGGGGTGCAACTTCTCGGTATTTTCTTCTGCCGAAGAAAGCTATGTAATGCTAACGGGCCTTTCTGAAAACATGGAAAAAGCGATGGTGATCTTTGAGGATTTGCTGGCCAATGCCCAGCCGGACGAGGAGGCACTTGCCAAACTGAAAGACAGGATACTGAAAGAAAGAGAAGACCAGAAAAAGAACAAATCAGCCATACTTTTCAGCGGACTGATGAACTACGGACTCTATGGTGCTCAGTCGCCATTCACCAATGTGGTGTCGAACACGGACCTGATGAATCTCAATTCGGAGGAGCTGCTTGATCTTACCCGGAACTTCACGAAGACCACTCACAAAGTGATGTATTATGGCCCGGTAGAGTCAAAAAAGCTCGTAGCCATCTTAAATACGAACCACAAACTGCCTGAAACCATGTTACCGCTTCCTGAGCCGAAGGAGTTCGCCAAGCAGGAAGTTGACAAGCCAAAAGTTTTTTGGGCCGATTATGACATGGTGCAGGAAGAAATACTGTTCTTAACCAGGGGCGAAGAATTCGACGTGAACCTGATGCCTGAAACGGAGCTCTACAATGAGTATTTTGGCGGCAACATGGGCTCTATTGTTTTTCAGGAGATAAGAGAAGCACAGGGGTTGGCTTACTCGGTTTGGGCCAACTATTCCACAGCAGATGAGGTGGGTAAAAACAATCACTTCTTTGCTTACGTGGGCACACAGGCCGACAAGCAAAATCAGGCGGTGCCGGCTTTGCTCAATATCATTGAGGACCTTCCTGAGTCAGAGACTGGTTTGGCAACTGCCAAAAAGTCGATCATGAGCCAGATCGAGAGCGAGCGCATCACCCGCTGGAGCAAGCTTTTTAACTATGAGAGTGCTAGGGATATGGAGCTGGATCACGATATCAGAAAAGATATTTATGAAAAGATTCCGACCATGACCATGGAGGATGTGGTAGCCTTTCAGAAGCAGTATGTGAAAGGGAAGAAGTATAACATGATGGTGCTGGGCGACAAGGACAAGATCGACTTCAAAGGCCTTCAGCAATATGGTGAAGTGAAGCAGCTGACCCTGGAAGAGCTATTTGGCTATGACAAAGTAGAGAAGATTAATATTCAGTAAAGCATTTTTGATTGCCGGAGCTTTCGGCCAGCCTGGTCGGGAGCTCCGGTTTTTTATGTTTCAAAAGCCAATGCTCCGCACTTGTAGACCTTTTGAATTGCAATCTTTTCCTCAAAAGTAAAGATAACAGCGTCTTCCCAGGCTATTTTATTGGGCTCTCTGTAGATGTTCATCAGGCTGTCTGGAATGACCGATGCCATTTTCCAGGCCTGGCTTAAGCTTGCCACTTGATGTGTTACCAGATATCCCACATTCTGAAGCAATGTCATGGCGGCACCGGCAAGCAGTCCGTTTCCACCCTCCATACTCAGTCGACCATTAGGTTCGAGCTTCACCTGGCCACCAATATGAGTGTTGTAAACACCAGGCTTCATGCCAGTAAATAGGGTGGCATCGCTTACCAGGAAACAGTTTTTTCCTTTTGCCTTCATGACAACTTTCATGAAGCTATCGGGAAGATGGAAACCGTCTGCGATAATGCTCGGGCAGAGCCTATCCTGTGCCAGTTGCTCCCAAATGATGTTGGGGTGTCTGGGCAACATGAGTGGAACCGCATTGCCTATATGTGTTGACATGGTGGCCCCGGCGTCAACTGCTTTTTGAATTTGTTCGGGTGAAGCCAGGCTATGACCTATTGACACCAGCACTCTACTTTTTACTGCGCTGGAAATAAACGCTGCCGAGTTGTCCCACTCAGGGGAAAGGGTAATCATCTTGATCCGGTTGCCGGCAGCTTTCTGAAAACGCATGAACAGCTCCCAGTCTGGTGCTTTCACATATTTTTTATCATGGGCCCCTCTGGCCCCCTCTTCTTTCGAAATGAAAGGCCCTTCAAGATGGATGCCGCCAATGCACTGGCCAAGCAAATCATGATGACGGCAGGCTTCGTTGATGGTGGCCAGCAGTTGGCAAATGTTTTCGTCGGAATTGGTAATGATAGTAGGGAAGAAAGTGGTTACGCCCTGGCTCAACAGGTATTTAGCTGCATTCCAAAGATCGTCTGCGGTTAGAGAGGTATCATTGAAGTCGATGCCGTTAACGCCGTTCACCTGGAGGTCCACAAGGCCTGGCCCCACAAACAAAACCTGGTCAGACACGGAACTTGATTTTGATAAAGCCGATATTCCGTTGATGGCATTCACTGTTACGTGGCGACCATTAAGGCAGTCGATAGCTTCGATAAATGACGCTTCTTTCATCAAGCAGATGGAATGTAGTTTTCGCCGAAGGAATCAGGATCGAGAAAAAGCTGGCAGCCGCCGTGGTTTCTCAGAATAGAGGCCGGGCAGCTTGTAGAAATAGGTCCAATCAGCGCATCGGTCACGGCATTTCGTTTGCTCAATCCGGGCACTACGCAAAACAGATTCTTTCCAGCCATCAGCGTGGGAATAGTAAGCGTAAGTGCATGCGTAGGCACGGCGTCGAAAGATGGGAAACACCCGTCGTTGACCTGCTGTTGCCGGCACGGAACATCCAATTTCACCACCTTCACTGTTTCCGGGTCGTTGAAATTAGCCACGGGCGGGTCGTTGAAGGCAATGTGACCGTTTTCTCCTATGCCCAGGCAGACGATGTCAATGGGTTTCTCAGCCAAAAGTTGGGTGTATCTTGCTAGTTCATTGTCCCCTCCGTTTCCGTCGAGGAGGTTGATTTGCTTTAAAGGGACATGGTCAAACAAATGATTACTCAGGAAGTAGCCAAAAGACTGCTGCGATCCGGCAGGCAACCCGATGTACTCATCCATGTGGAAAGCCACCACCTTTTGCCACGGAATAAATTCACTCTTTTTCAGAAAGTCCAGCACCTCATTTTGTGAAGGAGCAGCGGCAAATATCATCCGTACTTCGTCTTGTTTTTTCAGTAGGTTCAGTATCTCTAGTTCTACTGCCTTCCCCGCAGCAACCCCCATCTCCGTTCTGTTTTTGTATACTTTAACCTTCATGCTCCAACGATTTTAACAGACCGCTAACAGCCTCTGAAACCGGTTTGCTCCGGTTCAGCAGCCCGAAGCCGATAAACACAAATAAAGATACAATCAATGGCAAGGCCACAGCAAGTGCCAGGCTGGTGATTTCAATGTTCTTGGTGACAATGAAAGTAACAAAGCCCGCCGCAATTGATCCAATTGCAGCCAAAGACCCGCAGTGCCTGAACACAGGTAACATGCCAAACAACATGGGCACGGCAATAGGGCCTACCAAAGCGCCAAACCAGGTGACAATAAGACCAAACACGCCTCCAAATCGTTCGTTTTGGGAGGCCACCACCAGTGTCATCAGCGTGAAGATGAAGGTGGTGGCTCTGGCTACCACCAGCGAAGCCCGCTTTTCTTTCAACCTCTTTGATAGCACAGGCAGTATGTCTCGGGTGAGCACCGCCGAAATGGTGTTAATGTCTGAAGAGGTCATGGTCATGGTGTTGGCAAAGAGAGACGCCACCACCAGGCCCACCAAACCAGCGGGTAGGAGCTTTAGTGTTAGCAATCCATATGATTGACTTGGGTCTTGCAGGCCGGGCAAAATAAGAGGTGCTGCCCACATTGGGAGGAACAAAATCAAGGGCCAGATCAGGTACAGACTGCCGGACAAGTAGGCCGCTCTTTTGGCCTGGGTTTCATCCGGTGACGAAATGTAGCGGGTGGCCAGGTTCCAGGTGCCGCCGTTGTAGCTGAGGAAATTGATACAAAGAAACGCTAGTGCAAAACCAACAGTATATGGACTATTAAAAGGTTGACTGTTGCCTTCTGGTAGGTCGTTCCAAAAGGTGAGAATCTCATTCCATCCGCCCAGGTGCCGAACGACCATGATTAGCATAATAAGACCAGCCAAAATTTGCACAATAAACTGAGCGAAGTCTGTGATTATTACTGCCCACAGGCCACCGAAGGTGACGTAAATGAGAGAAACACCTCCGGAAATAAGAATGCCATAAATCAGCGGAAGCCCCGTAAAAACGTTGAGCAACACAGCGATGGCTGTCCACTTGGCACCCACATCAAAAAGCTTTAACAGCACCCCGCTCCAGGCCATGATTTGTTGAGTGAGAAGATTGTAGCGAACCGTTAGGTATTCCAGCGGCGACTGTATCTGCAGCCGCTTTCGCAGCCGCACCCAGAGGACGGGAAATAGCCGGGCACTCAGAAGAACAGTAATGCCGATAGTAAAGGCCCACCATACATAAATAGAGAACCCGTGCGTGTAGGCGAGGCTGGCGTACGCCACAAATACGGCACCACTGTAGCCCGAAACGTGATGCGAAATGCCCGATAGCCACCAGGGCAGCTGGCCACTGGCCACGAAATAGTCTTCGGCTGTTTTGTTCCTGGCCATCGACCACAGGCCAATGACCAGCATAAGCACGAAGAATAGGCCAATTACGATAAAGTCAGGAGTGCTTAGTTGCAAAGTAGCGGTTGATTAGGGTGAAAGGATTCTGTTGTCATTAACCTCTCGCTTTATTCATTACTTCCGCCAGGGTCACCTTGCTGCCACCACGTCGTTTGCTCTCATCGGCGGCTTCCATAAAGGCGTATATCTCCAGGGTTTCCTCCGGGCTAACCGGTGCTTTTCCTGTTTTGAAGAACTTGATGACCTCCACCAGCAAGGGTCGGTATCCGTCGTAAGGCCCAACCGGCGCAATGCCATTTTCGCCGAAGACGGTGCCACCGTAACCAGTTTTTTCTTTGCGCATCCCTCTGAATGTTCCAATCCGGTTGTCGTTCCATACACCAACCACCATGTCGGTGTCGGGTGTTTGCGTCCTGGTCACTTCTTTGCAGCCTGCTCCCATCACGGTAAAAAGCGATTCCACTCCATGAATACCATACCAGAAAAAGTCGGGATGATGAGGCTCCAAATGTGCCGGACTGTAAGTGTCTGCCCCTTGTACCTTGCCCACGAGCTTCCCTTCTCTGGCCTCATTGGCGTCCTTCATATAACGAAGTGAGGAGGCAGAGAAGATGGGAACTCCGGCTGCTTCCGCTTCTTTGTAAATGGTGAGGCAATCTTTAAGCGAGGCTGCCACTGGCTTGTCAACGAACATGGGCTTTTTCGCCTTGATTACTTGCCTGGCCTGCTCAAGGTGAAGCCTCCCATCATTTGTTTCAAGGAGAATGACGTCGGTTTTTTCGAGTAGCTCTTTGATGGAGCTGGTGATTTCTACGCCCAGCTTTTTCACATCTTCAATGTATCCTGGAATGCGGCTCACACTCGATTCAATATCGGCGCTGCCATGGGGGTAAGCTGCCACTACCCGGTAACCAGCCAGGTCAGCGGCCACCTCCGGGTCGTTGAGTAGTTTGGTAAAAGCCACGCTATGCGAGGTGTCGAGGCCGATAATACCAACCCGCACTGGCTTTGTTTGGTCGGGACTAAAGGCTACAGCCTCGTTGGCTAAAATGCCAAAACCAACGCCGGCCACGGCTGATTTCTTTAAAAATGTTCTTCTATTGAGGGGTGTCATAAAAAGGAAGTCTTTCGTGAAAGTTAAACTTTTGGTTCCCAGCCCGGCTCATAGCTGCGTTTCCACAGGGCCATGGCTTCATCGGCACCAATCACATTTCCGTTCTCAGGATTGCAGTTCAATGACCGGCCCACCCTTTGGGAAATATTGCCGAGGTGGCAGAGTAACACACTTTTTCTGGAATCTTTGTAATCTGAAACGGGCGTTTTACCTTCTTTGATGGATTTGTAGAAGTCGGCAATATGATCAGCATCCAGGTCGAAGCCCGGCCCTGTGGCATCCAGTGGTTTGCCTGTGGTTTCGGCACTCGCTCTTTTTACAAGCTTGTCCTGGTTGTCATACACCACGTAGCTGTTGCCGTCAATCACCAAAGTTCCATTTTCTCCATGAAAGGAAACACCGGCGGATTCACCTTCGAGCTTGTGGCCGTTGCAGCTTCTCCCTTCCCAGGAGATTGTTTTGTTGCCAGCGAAGTCCCACAGTGTCATCTGTGTGTCGGGTGTTTGCCAGTCGTCTTTGTAGGCATACCGGCCGCCTTGTGAGCTAACCTTTGTTGGAAATTCCACGCCAAGCCCCAGGCGGCACAAATCGACGAAGTGCGTGCCGTTGTTGAGCAGCTCGCCGGTGCCCCAATGCCAGAACCAATGCCAGTTGTAGTGAATGAGGTTGTCTTTATAGGGCATTCGTGGTGCCGGGCCCTGCCACATGTCGTAGTCGAGGCCGGTGGGAATCGGGGCTACTTTGCCATAGCCAATAGAAGCACGGGTGTTGGCATACCAGCCTTTGGCCAGGTACACATTGCCAATGATACCGTTTTTGAGCTCTCCAAGTGCTTCAGCCACAAAAGGCCACGAACGGCGCTGGTTGCCCATTTTCACAACCTTACCATATTTCATCGAAGCCGAAGCGACCATTTCTCCCTCATAAGGGTTGTGGCTTCCGGGCTTTTCTACGTAAACATTTTTCCCCGCACTTAGTGCCAGTAGTGAGGCTGGTGCATGCCAGTGGTCGGGCGCTGCGATGACCAGCGCATCCACCCCTTTATCATCGAGTATTTTGCGAAAATCTTTGACAGCTTTGGGGGCTTTCTTCTGGCCAGCGTTTGCTACGGCTTTCAGCCCATTGGCCATGGCATTGTCGTCCACATCGCAGATGTAGGCGACTTCTATCCCTGGTGTTTTGGTGAACCCCGTCGCCAGTGCAGAGCCTCGTGAGTTGACACCCATAATGCCAACCACCAGCTTGTCGCTGGCTGGTGTACTAAAGGCGTTGTAGCCATTACTGCCCAGCAAGCCAATGCCAACACTGGCTGCCGTGGTTTTTTTCAGGAAGTCTCTTCTGTTCTGATTTGCTGACATAATATTGTAGTATTAGTAGATGTCAACAATATACTGAAAAGGTCATCCAAAATCATGGCCGTTTATCAAGCAGTTGACCATGCAAAGCAGGCTTAGGTGCCCTTTTGTTTTACTTCATAGCCCTTCCATCCATAATAGAACAGGTAGATGTAACAAACGACAGGAAGCAGGAAGGACATTTGTATGCCAAACTCATCGGCCAAAAGCCCTTGAACCGGTGGCACCACAGCGCCACCCAGCACTGCCATTACAAGCAGCGAAGAGCCCTGACTGGTGTATCGACCTAAGTCTTTGATGGCAAGAGTAAAGATATTCGACCACATGATAGAGTTGAAAAGGCCAATGAACAGCAACACCCACATAGATATGGCCCCATTCATGAACACAGCAATCAGCAGCAACACAATCGCTGACAAAGAGAAAGCAGCCAGCACTTTGTTAGGATGTGCACCGAAGATCATGAAGATAACATAGTTCAGTGCCAGGCCAATTAGATAGGGTAACGAGTCCATGAAGTCGACCCCAGCGATGAGTGAAACAATGGCGTAGCCGGCAACACCTAATGCAAACATGCCCACTAGTTTCTTACCGGCCGTAGATTTGTCGCTCATCATAATAGCCCCCATGAAGCGACCAATCATGGCCCCGCCCCAATAGAAGGAAAGCAATTTGCTGGCAGCCCCTTCTTCCAGCCCAGTAATGTTTTCAAGCCCCATAAAGTTGATGAGCAGACTACCAATAGCTACCTCAGCACCCACATAGGCAAAAATGGCAAAGATGCCTCCTCTCAAATGACTGAAGCCAAGTACTTTTGCTCCCTTTTCGATCACATCTTCATTGGCAAATTTTGGCAGTTTGATAAAGAAGATAACCACAGCCAGGAGCCAGAAAAGACTGGCCAATACGATGTAAGGAATTTTCACTGCCACTTCACCTGCAGAGGCATCGGTTACAAAGTACTGAAAGATGAAGAAGCCCCCAATGACCGGCGCAATGGTTGTTCCGAATGAGTTGAACCCTTGTGCCAGGTTTAGGCGGCTGCTGGCGGATTCTGGCCTGCCAAGCAAGGCGACATATGGGTTGGCGGCAATTTGCAGCATAGTGAGGCCCAAACCCAGACAAAATAAGGCGCCGAGGAATAAACCGTACTGTAGAAATATGGCTGCCGGATAGAAAAGAAAACAGCCAGCACCAGCCACAACCAGCCCGATAATGATTCCATTTTTATATCCAATGCGGTTGATAGGGTCGCCAAATCGCACCGAAAACAGAAAGTAAAACAAAGCTCCGAGAAAGTAGGCGCCGAAGAAGGCAAACTGCACAAGTGTTGCCTGGAAGATGGTGAGTGTGAATACCCCCCGCAGATAAGGAATCAGGATATCATTAAGGCAGGTGATAAAACCCCACATGAAGAATAGTGAGAAGAGCGAAATTTGAGCCTGAAGCTGGCCGCCGGAGGGTGCTCCCTGAGATGTGCCTGAAGTAGAATTTACGGAGATTGAAGCCACTATGGTAGTTTGTTAGGTGTTGCAAAAGTGGGCTAATATACTGTTTTGCTGAGAAGATTATCAAATGTACATAAGCTGAATTTGAATCGCAGTTAAGTCGGGGGGCATATCAGTAGCTCTGTCGCCCCCGCACTTTTAAAATTGATATTTTTTTGGTAAATTATCCAATCCATTAATCACCCTGGAGACATTTTGACCCAACCTAAATACATAGTTGCTGCTTGTCTGCTTGCGCTAAGCTTTAATGTCCGGGCAATTATTGCTCCCGACAGCTTGAGAATGGACTTGATTAATAAGCTAACGATCGAGACTGATAGTCAGAAGCGAGTAGACTTGATGAATGAGCTATCTTACAATTATTTTGACTTCAACGATACGGTTGCAATCTCTTATGCGCAGCAAGCACTGGCGCTTGGCAAAAAGATAAATTACTCATCAGGAGTTAAATATTCCACTCTGCTTGTCGGTCTTGGGTTCTATGGAGGAGGGAGGTACGATTCAGCAATTGTTAAGTTTGATGAATCGTTGGCCATTGAAGATGCCGGTAGCCGGGAGAATGACGTTTATGCAATGGCGTTAATTGGGGAGTGCCTGACTGCAACCGCAAAATATTCTGAGTCGAGACGTGTTTTTCAACAAACTCTTCCTCTGGCTAAAGAAACTAACTCCTATTGGCTGCCAAGGGTTTACCTTGGAATGGCCAGAATTGCTATAAACCAGTGGCGAAATGAGGAAGGCATCGTCTATCTGGACAGTGCCGACAGGCTAATTGATTCGTCGCAAATTGACTATCGTCGCCTGGAGCTATTGGCACTTTTCGGAGAGGTATACAGCAACGTGCTACAATTTGATAAGTCGCAGGCTGCGCTAAATGAAATGTGCTCCATTGCAGAGTTGTTAAAAGACAGGTACCACCGTATAAAATGCGATTTGCAGCACGCTGAATTCTACCACCAACGTGGAAACTTTCTAGAGGCTTTGGAAAGGATCCGAAGCGCTATGGAAATTACTAAAGCCTACTACTATCCGGCACAGCAAGCAAAAATTTATTTCCAGGCTGGAGATGTTTATATAAATCTGGGTGAGTTTGACCTTTCGCTTGAGTATTTTTTCAAAGCACTGGAAATTAGTGAGGCTATCGGGCTCGAAGCAGAAACGGCCATGATCTATGCGAAAATTGCGTGGGTCTTCAAGGAAGAAAGAAAACTTGATCTTGCAATGGAGTACGCCAGGCGGTCGATGGAGCTAAATGAAAAATTGGGTAGTGCCTATGGCATCTCGTATGTGCAAAACACGATTGGTCTTGTCTATTTTCTCCAGGAAAAATACAGGGAGTCAATCAGGGAGTTTCAGAAATCGCTAAAAATAAGAAGAGAGATTAACCACACCAGAGGTGTGGTGGCTACAATATTTAATGAAGCGCTTGCTTTAGAAAAACTTGGTGAAAATGAAAAAGCGCTGGGCCAACTAATGGTGGCTATCGAGCAAGCCAAACCGATAAAAAATTCGCTCAGTTTTGCCTATCTCTACAGAGGGGCGGCACAGTTGCTGATGAAATTGAAAAGATACAATGAGGCGGAAGACTTCTTGGACAAAGCGCTCGAATTGGACAGTAAGGTCTTTTCAAAACTTTCTCTGCGAAACACCTATCATATGTACTCTTTGCTCCACGAAGCAAAGGGCAATTTCAAATTGGCGCTGGATTACGGAAAGAAATATCAAGTGCTTGATGATAGTATTTTTACAGACAAAAGTACGGCCAAAATAGCGGAATTGCAGGCGACATATGATCTCAGGCAAAAAGAAAACGAGATTGAAGCTTTGAAAAAGCAAAGGGTGTTACAAGAAAACCTTTTGCAGCTTCGCAATGCAGAAATCAGAGATCAGAAGTTGCAGATTTATATTGCAATCTTTTTCCTTTTTGTTGTTTCCGTGTTTGTAGCAATTATGATATTCCTATACCGGAAGCTCAATCAAACGCAAACCAATCTTGCCCTGGTCAATAGCCAGTTGAAAGAGGCAAACCTTACCGTGTCGGATGCCAATGACAATCTGGAACAAAAAGTAAATGAGCGTACGAGTCAGCTTCGGCAAGCGTACGCTGAGCTCGACACCTTTTTTTACAGATCATCGCATGATTTCAGAAGGCCACTTACAACGCTGATGGGCCTGGCCGATGTTGCCAAAATTACTGTCAAAGACGAGCAAGCCATCGAATTGTTCAAAATGGTGAGGGTGACTGCCGAGAACCTGGACAAGATGCTGTATAAGTTGCAGTCCATATCTGACATAGGAGCTATGGAGTTGTCCTATAAAAATGTGATTGTGCGGGATCTTGTTGAAAACTGCCTCGAAAAACATGCGCAAGAAATAGAGGATTTGGGTGTTGATGTCATCCTGAATGTTCAGGTGGAAGGGGCTATTACCACGTATCCCGTACTTGTTTCAATCATTATGGACAACCTTATTGAGAATGCCTTGAATTTCTCCAGCAGATCGGAACCATATGTAAAAGTCAATGCTTACCTGAAGGGAGACAGCCTGGTGATTGAAGTGGAAGACAATGGCCATGGAATTCCCGACGACCATAAAATGAACATTTTTGCTATGTATTTCAAAGCGACTGAGAAGTCGAAAGGGAATGGCCTTGGCCTCTATATCGTTTCGAAGGCCGCTGAAAAGCTGTCTGCCACGGTGCGTGTAGAAACAGCTTATGACAAAGGGAGCAGGTTTATCGTCGAAATTCCGGACTGTGTGGACTCCGGGCAGGCAGTGTCAGCTTGAATGATCTGATGGCCCATGTTGCGTGGCGGCCTGTCGCAGCAATACACTACTTTTTTGATCTATAGGCAAATAGTAATTACCTTTCCGCCAAATAACTCGAATAATGTACGAAATACTTCTTTTTACTCACTCCTGGCTTCGTTGGGTCACCCTTATTCTTTTTGCTGTCGTGCTTTTTAACTCCCTTGGCGGAATGAATGGAGGCAAGGAATACTTAAAAAAGGACAAGACACTGACGACCTCCTTGATAGGAACGCTTCACCTTCAGCTGCTGATTGGGTTGCTGCTTTATTTCGTATATAGCCCCATCACTACTACAGCAATGGATAATATGAAGATCGCCATGAAAGTGGGTGCTGTGAGATATTGGGCTGTTGAACATATCTCAATAATGATAGTGGCCGTGATCGTCGCCCAAATTGGAAGTATCCGGGTGAAGAAAACTTCTGTTGATAAGAAGAAATTCAAGCTTCAGGCAATATTTTTCGGCATCGCATTGATACTGATTCTTTCAAGAATCCCCTGGTCAGAATCAGCTCGGTTGTTCAGGTTCTAAGCTTGGGTTCCACTTCCTTTGATGAAACTCGAATGTTATAAGAAATGAAGTTTAAAGGAGCGTTGCTGATTTTGTTTGCATGCGCTGTATTGCATTCGTGTACCACCAGAAGCTCATTGCCCGAAAATCTTCAGGCACTTCAGAAATTTGACGTCATTATAAAAAATGGTTTGGTGGTGGACGGTTCAGGCAAGCCCGGGTATCCAGCGTCAATCATCATTCAAGCCGACACAATTGCTTTTATTGGTCAGCTGGACTCCACCAGAACTGCCACGCTTGAGATAGATGCCAACGGTAAGGTGGTTACGCCTGGCTTTATCGATGCTCACGCACATGGCGACCCCATCAAAACACCTCAGTTTTACAACTTTGTTGCCCAGGGGGTTACTACCATTTGCCTGGGGCAGGATGGGTCAAGTGATTCAGAGGGTGAGTTTGGCGCATGGCAGGCTTCTGTCGATAGCGTTGGGCCGGCACTTAATATTGCTCCGTTCACTGGTCATGGTTCATTGCGAATGGCGATAGAAACACCGTTTGACGAGGTGATAAGTGAGGAGGACATGGCGATGATGGCTACTGAACTGGATCATCAGCTTCAATTGGGTAGCTTCGGCCTGACCATGGGGCTGGAGTATGTGCCAGGCAGATACTCAGGAGAAAAGGAATTGCAGGCGCTGGCAAAAATAGTGGGCAGCTACCAGGGTGTGTTAATGGCACACATTCGCAACGAAGACAACGACAAGCTGGAGGACTCGTTAGATGAGTTTTTGAGCCTGGGCCAATGGGCTCCTGTGCACGTGTCCCACCTCAAGTCTGTATACGGCGAGGGGGCCAAGAGAGCCCTGGAAATTACTTCCATTCTTGCGAAGTATGAATTGCTTGGCTACAGGGTAAGCGCTGATGTCTATCCCTACATGGCCAGCTTCACAGGCATCGGTATTGTGTTCCCCGACTGGGCTATTCCTCCGGCCAATTTCAACAAGGTTAAAAAGACGAGAAGGGGTGAATTGGAGGAGTTTCTGCGAAATAAGATTGCTCAAAGAAATGGGCCGGCTGCGACCCTCTTCGGCACAGCTCCCTATGCAGGAAAAACGCTGGCCGACCTTGAAAAAGAGCTCGACAAACCGTTTGAAGACATACTGATTGATGATATTGGGCCGAGGGGAGCAAGTGCGGCTTATTTTGTGATGAACGATTCGCTCCAGGTGGCTTTGATGAAAAGCGACTATGTGGTGGTGTCGTCCGACGGCAGCCCTGGCATGAGACACCCGAGAGGCTATGGCAGCTTTGGTAAAATGATTGAGACTTACACTGTGAAAGGTGATTATTTTACGCTTGAACAAATCGTTCATAAAATGAGCGGACAAACCGCTGAAGTAATCGGGCTGAAAGACAGAGGGCTACTGAAGGTGGGCTACAAAGCTGACGTCGCAATTTTCGATCCGGCTAACGTCAAGGTAAAGGCCGACTTCCAGCATCCGCACCACCTCACTGAGGGTGTCGATTTTGTTTTGGTCAATGGTAAGCTGGCGAGAAGCAATGGAGAGTTTGCGGAAGAACGAACCGGAAAACTACTAAGGAGGGAGTAGCCGGAAAAGCTGTTCACTGGCTTTGCCGGAGAGTGGTTTCGTCGCTACTAATTCCCCTTTTTTGTAGTGTCGGCCTCAAACTCGAAAAATTCATCCTTCTTTAACTGTAAAGTGCCAGGCTTTTTTGCCGGATCCTTCCTGATTTCCTCAAGCAGAACCTTGCCTTCTTCTTTAATGTTTTCAATCAGACTTTTTGCGGCGCTGCGGGCGTCATAACTTACCCGATAGTCGTCAGTTGTGCCAGCGATCTTCACGTGGGCGTAAATGTTCCCCCTTTCGTCTTCTTCTATAGCACCAAAGCTTTCATCATTGTCACGCCGGCGTTGCCTGTTGAATAAAGGAACCTTCAGGCGGTAGTCGATTTGCTGATCGAAAGTGTGGGTGCCGCTAAGGGTGATATTGGATACATTAGATTTGATATCCATGCTGGGAATCAGGATTCTCCTGTTTTCGATAAGGAACTGGTTGGTGATTTCACCGAAGGTTAAATGGCCCAGCTTGTCTTCTCTTACAAGCCTGGAGAGTTCCTGCATTGGCTCGAAGTTGATGAGTTCTCCGTTGACGCCACGGGCATTTATCCGAGCCCTGAAAAGGTCTGGGAGGAAACTAAGGTTGTTACGCACACCCATGTCTACATCAAAGTCGGCAAAGAGCTGTCCTTTAATGTGCTTGCTTTGCATCCAGCTTTGTCCGAAGTCATGAAAAACATAGAAGACGCTGTCGATGTAGAGGTTTTTCACTTCTCCTGAGAAGTAGGTAAGGAGCGTGTCGCCGGGCTGATCCGACAAGTTGCCGGTGAGCTTGATATCGCCTCCCATGGTGGAGAAATCAAGTTTTTTAACATATACCTGACGGTTTTGAATAAGCACTTCGGCATTTACATTTTTGCCAGTAAAACGGTCAAAAACAACTGTTTCAGCCTCTGCCGTTAGTTTCACACGCAACCTTGGACTTACTGTAAGAGAGTAAGCGCCGTCTTCTCCGTTGGTGGTATTTTTATTGGCTAGCAATTCGTTAAGGTCGAGCCTGTTGGCGGACACCTTCCCTTCTACCAACAGAAGGTTGTTTTTGCCCTCGTAGAAAAAATGAAAGTTTCGTAGCAGCCCATTAATTCTCAGATCACTGTTTCCCAGCTTGCCGGTAGTTTCTGTAAAAGCAACATCACGGTCGTTGAATAGTAAAATTCCACTCCACTCCCGGAATAACAGCGGGTAACTTTGCCATGAAAAAGTAGCATCCTGGATAGTTGTTTCTCCATCTATCAGCCAATCGCCTGTTGCTTTTTCATCCAGCCTTCCCTCAAAGCCAAGCAGGTAGCTCAGCGTGCCGCTTTCGCTTTTGATACCCCACTCGGGTACAATTTTCTCAAACTGTGCCAGCGTCATATTGCCCTCCAGCTCAGCCCTGGTGTGCATGGTGGCCATATTGGTGATGGTAGCATTGCCTTTCAGTGGAAAGCTGTTCATCGTGCCTGACAGGTTTTTCAATTGGAGGCTCGTGCCTTCCGACTGAAGGTTCGTTGTCAGCCGACCATCCAAACTAAAGTCCGAAAAGGCTAGCGGGCGACTAGGGTAAAGGAACCGGACATGCTGTCCGCTAAAGTCCGTGACCAGGGTGGGCTTCCCATTTTGCTTTGTATAGCTTCCTGTGAATGTCGCTTCGCCTTCTAAATCGTAACTGGCCCAGTCAGCTGGCCATCCGGCAGGTATATTGCTAAGTAGATCTGCCAGTGATTTTGTGTTGCCAGCCCACTCCAGAAGCAGGTCGTCTGGGCTTGATGACGACAGCGTGCCGGTCAGGTTATGGCTGGCCTCCTTTAGCTCCCAAGCCTTGATTTCGGCCAAATGCCCCTTGTCGATCCTCACTCCCAGAAGTTCTATTTCCAGCAATCTTCCCTCCAGGTAGGGAAAGCCCTGATAAACCGTTTTCAGATTGGTGCCTTTCCAATGTCCCGAGAAAAGCTGAGGGCTATTGATGGATTGGATATCGAAGTGCGCCTGGCTGAACTCCCAATAGCTTAGTAGCTCCGCAGGTATGTCTTCGTAGCGGATTTTGCTGTTGGAAATTCTCACCTTACCAATCGTTAGCTGAGGCGACTCCTCATCCACCACCTTCTTTTTAAACACGTCGAAATTTCTGATTCCATTTTCATCTATCAGCAGGTTGATCTCGGCTTTGTCCACATTGAGCTGACGAATGTGGTAATTTTTATCAAGGAAGTTCCAAAGGTGAAAACTGAACGATAATCGCCCAATGCTTACCAATGGGCTTTCGGGTGTGCCCGCTTCAACTTTTTGCAAGACAATCGATATGTTGGGGAAACTGTCCCAATACGAAATGTCTATGTGGCCCACCTTTACCGGCGTGGTGAGTCTCTCGTTCACATTGTCCAGAAAGTATTGAATAAACTCATCACGGTTGATTTGAATGTACAGCAGGCAAGCCAATAGCGTGGCAGTGACAAAAGCAATTACTCCGGTAAGTATCAGTGCGGCTAGCCTTGGAATTTTCACAGGATAAAATTAAACAAATCAAAGGCGTTTCTACGATACAACGCTGACGATATAAATTTTATGACAGAAGAAATATTTTTTATTAACCTATTTGCAAAAATACAAAAGGGTACTACATTTGCACTCCCTAACCGGGAAGCAGGTTGTGAAAACAGCAGGCTTTTTTGAAAAGGGGCTCATAGCTCAGCTGGTTCAGAGCACCTGCCTTACAAGCAGGGGGTCCAAGGTTCGAATCCTTGTGGGCCCACAAAAGTCACTCAGAAATGGGTGACTTTTTTTATTTTCACCCATGACCTGCCACTTTTGGATCAAACGGAAAACCGAATCAAGCGGAAAATCTGGGACAGGCTTGCTATTTAACGACGGGCCGCCGCCGCTTATGGCGGATCAAGCGGAAAATCTGGGGAGTAAGACGCTGAAATAACGTTGTACCATTTGGCGAATGATAGACAATAAAGAAGCAAAACTGGTTCAATGCGTCTCGCCCGGCCGGGTTAGGCTTGGACCTTTTGCTTCTTTATGTAATGAGAAGATACTCTTGCAAAAAAAAACAATCCCCAGAAATATTGCTTGATCCTCTAAAACTCAAATTTACTATCTTAGGCGCTGCTGAGAGATTCTTCAGAATGACTCAATCGACCGACTGCCTTTATTATATGTTAAAGAAAGCTCACTTCTTAGCACTGTTGCTGCTTAGCTGCACTATCGCCAATGCACAGGAATCGCTTCCTGAAGTGATCAGTCAGATAGACACCATTCAAAACCCCGGAGATAAACTGAAGCTTATTAAACTTGGAGAAAACCTACTCCAGAAGGAGGGGGACGACTCCGTTAAAGCTGAATTCTTTCTCCGATGTGGCATTACCTATGGCATTTCCGGGAAAGCCGACTCTTCAATATACTTCTTCAACCAGGCGCTGCAATTCGGAAGTGAGTCGCAGCATTTGCTTAAATCCAGGGCTTATAACGGTATAGGCAACGTAAGCCGGCAAAAGGGAAATAATGAGATGGCATTTGAGAGCTTTCAAAATGCATTGAAGGCTGTGGAAGGCAAATCAGACTTTATGAGCCAAAGCTTTGAAGGTTCCATTATTGCCAACCTGGCAAGCATCTACTTCAGCATGGGCGACAATGAGAAAGCCGAGCAATACAGCCTGCGTGGGCTTGAGCATGCAAAATCGATCAGTGACACGGCGCAAATGGAATACAGCTATGTTGGCCTGGCCTTAATTTATAACAAGACGAAAGAATATGAAAAAGCACTTGAGTATCATCAATTAGCTTCTTTGTTAATGGAAAGGGAGAATAGCGATCCTTACCTGAGAGATTATAATAAGGTTAATTTGGCAAAACTGTATGAAAATAGGGGCGAGCTGACCCAGGCATTGTCGCTATATGATGAGATGCTGCAAGGCACAAACCCTGATGTTGATATCAAAACTACCTCGCTGAAAAACGCAAGTCAGATACTTTTGATACTCGAAGATTTTGTGAAAGCGATAGACTATGCGGAGAGGCTCATGAGCCTTGCGAATGAAACGGCAACACTTCCCTCTGCGGTGGACGCTACACAGCTTCTGTATCAATCGTATCAAGCCACTGGGGATTATAAAACAGCCAACAAATACCTGAATCAATACGTGGCTTTGAATGATTCGCTCATCAATGAGAAATCGGTGAAGGCGCTGGCAGAATTGGAAGCCAGGTATGAGAACGAGAAGAAAGCGCAGGAGATTACAGAGCTCAAGCTTGAAAATCAGCAGTCGGTCAATCAGCGGAATATTTATCTTTTTGTTACACTGATAGTAATTGTCGGGGCAGTTTTTCTTGGAGTGCTCATTCGGTCCAAGACAAAATCTAATAAGTTAATATCCAAGTCATTGAAGGATAAGGAACTGCTTCTGAAGGAGATTCACCATCGGGTCAAAAACAACCTGCAGATTATTTCGAGCCTGTTGAGTTTGCAATCGAGGTACATCGAGGACAAAGGAGCCAAGGATGCAGTGAATGAAGGGCAGAACAGGGTAAAGTCAATGGCGCTTATTCATCAGAAGCTCTATCAAAACGAAAACCTGGCCGGTGTAGAAGCCCTGGATTACATTGAAAATCTCACCAGCACGCTCCGCTCCTCCTATGGTGTCGGGGCTGAGCGGGTGTCGGTGACCTATGATATCGAAAACCTTAACATTGATGTAGATACCATCATACCCATCGGGCTAATCCTGAACGAATTGATAAGCAATTCATTCAAGCACGCCTTCCCCAACGATAAGGAAGGAAACATCTCGATTGCGTTGAAAAGAGCCAACAACCAGCTTGAATTGAAGGTTTGTGACAACGGAGTGGGTAGTAAAAAGGATATTAATAAGTCTGATTCTTTTGGAATCCGTATGATCAGATCACTTGCAATGAAACTGGAAGCCACTGTTAGCTTTAGTTTCGATAAAGGCACAGAAGCGTCTTTGCTTATTTCTAGTTTTAAGTTGGCTTAAAAGATCATGGAGAAAAAGGTGCTTATAGTAGAGGATGAACCGCTTATAGCCGATGACCTTTCTTTTCATCTGCAGGATCTTGGCGTCAGCGACATCAAAATATCTCTTAAATATGAAGATGCTTTGAAGAAGCTCACAGAGCATCAGTTTGATCTGGTGTTGCTTGATGTCAACCTTTCCGGCGAAAAAGATGGAATTGACGTTGCCCGGTTCATCAACCGAACCAACCCGACTCCTTTTATATTCATCACTTCTTATTACGATGCTGACACCCTTAACAGGGCCAAAGAAGTGGCACCTGTCGCTTATATACTGAAGCCATTTAATCAGCAGGATATTCAGGTCAACGTGGAAATGGCGTTTCATAAAATACTATCCTCCCGCCAGACCAAACCAGAAAAATTTTTTATCAAGGACAAAGAGGGATTGGTGTCAATAGATCCTGACGAGATCGACTACGTGGAGGCGTTTGATAACTATGCGAAAATCTACTCTGCCGGCCAGGCTTATATTATCAGCCACACTTTGAAAAGCATTGAGGACAAGCTATTGAACTTTGGGTTTGAGCGTGTCCACAAGTCGTATCTGGTTAACTTTGCAAAAATCACCATGATCAGTGAAGGCTATATTTTTTTTGGAAAAATGAAAGTGCCAATCGGGCGAGCCTTTAAGACTGATTTTATGGCAAAAATATCCATGCTCTAGACATTTCTCATGCCGGGGTTGTCGATCACTAAAAAAATAGTGTCGTTGACTAAATAGCGCTACCGGCGCAACATTCATTTGGGCAACTTAGAATAGTTAAATGTATTCTAAGATTTTTTAAAAGCTGTTCGATGAAGTTCCTGGCCACGTTAATCTTTACCTTTTCCTCTCTCGCTGCCTTTTCGCAGAGTTATTATTGGGTGGGTGGCTCCGGCAATTGGTCTGACTATGCTAATCACTGGGCCACCTCTTCGGGTGGTTCAACTTTTCACACCCAGTCGCCCACTTCTGCTAACAACGTATTCTTCGACGCTAATTCATTTTCCGGCTCAGGGCAGGCCGTAACCCTCGATGCCGAAGCCAATTGTTTGTCGATGAACTGGACCGGCGTGACAAGCTTCCCTTCCATTGTCGGCAACGGCAACACACTCAACATTTTCGGCTCTTTGACACTGTCTCCTGACATGACGGCCAATTTCAAATATGTAGAGTTTGAGTCGACCACCTCAGGCAACACCATCACAACCAATGGCACTTCGCTGGGCTCAATTTCTATCACCCGGTTCAATGGTATTGGTGGAGAATGGAGTTTTCAGGACAACTTTAACACCTACAACTTGTATATGCTAGCGGGCACTCTGAACACAAATAACAACAATATTAACTCAGGTGCCTACTTTCAAACCGACGGTGCTGCCACAAAGGTGCTCAACCTTGGCTCATCAGAAATAACCTCGGAAAGGTGGTGGATGAACGGCACTAACCTGACCATTAACGCAGGTACTTCAAAAATCATTGTCTCTTCGTTTTATAGCGACATGACAGGTGCGGGCCCCTACACGTACCACGACATTGAGTTTTTTAATTACGCAGATCTGAGGTATCCTTCTGCCTTCAATGAAATTACTGTCCCGGCAGGCCTGGAGGTTGAATTGAGAAGTGGAGATACTTTTACCCTGAGTAGCCTTGTTGCGGACGGCACAAAACATGAGCCTATTATTTTTGAAACAACATCTGCAGGTTCAGAGGCGACATTAAATAAAGCTTCTGGTTCGGTAACTGTTTCCTGGGTTGAACTGAAAGACATCCATACATCTGGCAGCGCCACATTTACAGCCAACGATGCTGTGGACAATGGCAACAATACCGGGTGGACAATCAACGATGTAACGGGGTCAGATTACTTCTGGGTTGGAAATGGAGGCGATTGGACCGACTACAGCAACCACTGGGCAACCACCTCTGGTGGATCATCTATGCATAGCGACTATCCCGGGCCACTGGACGATGTGTTTTTTGATGCCAATTCATTTACCACTACCGGGCAAACCGTTCTGAATGACCTGAATACTGCACACTTTCACGATATGGACTGGACAGGTGTGACCAACCTGCCTACTTTCAGCGCTCCTTATTCATACCCGATTTACGCCCACGGTTCGGTGACTTTTGACGATGGGATGAACAAAAATGTGTACTCTATCAACTTTATTGGAGAGGAAACAGGGCTCACTTTTACCGCAGCAAGCACCGGTTACAACAGCTATGTGACTTTCAATGGCACAGGCAGCTATACCCTCATGGATGATATTAGTACCGGTAGCTTCAATCACTACAAAGGTACAGTTAACTATGGTGACGTTGTCATCGATTGCTCTATAGACTACAGCATCGGTAATGGCGGCGCAGCAGTTGAATTGAACCTGGGTAGCTCGAGCATCAGTTGCCGAGACCTGTCTGTCAATTCTTCTTCCTCTCCAGTAGTCAACGTCGGCACCTCCACAATTACAGTAGAGCGTGATTTTTATGGCTATGGTATTGAGCTAAACCAAGTGATTTTTAATGGAAACAGCACGATCAAAGGTTCTAATAGTTTTGAGACACTAACTATTGAAGCTGGTGCATCGATAGCACTTCAGTCGGGTACTACTCAAACGGTTAATCAGGCGCTCAACATGAGTGGCACCAAGGCCAGCCCGATCAACTTTAGCTCCGATCTTTCCGGTTCTCAGGCAACTGTTTCTATGTCTTCCGGTACGGTAGACGCCACCTACCTGGTGCTGAAGGACATCGCCGCTACTGGTGGAGCAACCTTCAATGCGGCCGAAACCATTGACAACGGGAATAACACAGGTTGGAACATCTCAGAACTGACCGGGTCTGAATACTACTGGGTGGGAGACGGAGGCAACTGGTCGGACTTCGCCAACCATTGGGCAACCACTTCTGGCGGAAGTACCTTTCAAACCACGGTCCCTGGTGTGTTGGACGATGTGATATTTGATGAAAATTCATTCACCTCCGGCGGACAAACGGTCACGCTGGATCAAAATGCCAACTTCCACGACATGACATGGACGGGCGTAACCAGCAGCCCATCATTTATTGGGACAACCAAAACAATGAACATTTACGGTTCACTTACGCTGGACGACGGAATGATCGTGAATGTAAAGAACTACTATTTTCTGTCGGACGAAGCAGAGACCATTACTGCCAGTGCCACCGCTCCCGGAAACAATTCTTACATGTACTTCACGGGGGCAGGATCCTGGGAGCTTCAATCTGCACTTTTTACAAGAGAACTCCATCACCATAGTGGCACGATCGACTTCAACAGCAAAGATATTTGGATTGATTTTGCCCTTTATTTTTTCGGGAGTGAAAACAAAACAATGCTACTGGGCACCTCTGATTTCACTACACGGACTTTAGCTGTCGGTTCTGCCACAAACCTTTCTTTCGATGGCGCAGATGCTGAATTGAAGGTGAGCTCTCAGCTTGATTTCTATGATAACTTGACCAACGACATTAGTCTTGGCAATGTGTCTTTCGAGTTTCTCACTTTCAGCGACGAATCTTCAGTTTATGGAAATCTTACTTTGGCGACCCTTAGCATAGAAGCCGGCAAGAAGCTGAAAATTCAAACAGGAGCTACGTTAACAGTTGACGACCTGGTGGCAGTAGGTACTGCCGACGACCCTATAGTACTTATTTCCGTCAACAGTGGTTTGACATCGACCATCAGCAAATCGTCAGGTACTGTCGACGCCTATTTTTTGGAGTTGCAGGACATCACTGCCACTGGCGGAGCCACTTTTAATGCCTACAATTCGGTAAACAACGGCAATGTTATCGGCTGGACTTTCCATAAAGAGCAACAGACCATCGATTTTCCTGAAATAGCCGACAAGGCCTTTGGTGATCCGGCCTTTGAGCTCACTGCCAGCGCCACATCTTCACTCGCAGTAGCGTTCGAAGTTGTTTCCGGCCCAGCTACAGTAGATGGTACAACTTTGACGATTACAGGAGCAGGGACTGTCCAGGTGAAGGCTACCCAGGCAGGTAATATTGATTATGATCCGGCACCGTCTGTAACTCGCACCTTTAGCGTTTCAAAGGCCAGTCAGGGGCTTATTTTCGATACGCCAGCCTCAAAAGTTTACGGAGATGGTGCATTTGATCTCACCTTCACAGCTGGAGCCACAGGTAATACGGTAGTTTTTGAGTCCTCCGATGGCACGGTAGCAACAATTTCTGGCTCGACTGTAACAGTTGTCGGCGCTGGCACAACCACCATTACGGCCAGCCAGGACGGAGACGACGATTACGCCACTGCCGTAATACAGCGAACATTTACTGTGAATAAAGCCGAACAATCCATCACGTTTAATGAACTCTTAGAAAAGACGATTGGAGACGATCCCTTTGAATTAGACGCTACAGGCGGAGCCTCAGCCAACCCCGTTACTTTTTCGTCATCCGACGGGCTTGTTGCGACAGTATCAGGTAGCACGGTGACCATCGTTGGCGTTGGAACAACTACGATAACCGCCAGCCAGGAAGGTGACAATAATTATGAAGCAGCCGAACCGGTGGAGCGGGTGCTCACGGTTGCGGCAATAGCGAAACTACCTCAGGCGATTACTTTCGGTGAAATTGAAACCAAAACATTTGGTGATGCAGACTTTGATTTGACTGCCACTGGAGGAGATTCAGGATTGCCACTAACCTATGCTTCTGGTGACGAAACCGTTGCAACAGTTTCAGGTGCAACTGTTACCATTGTAGGTGCCGGCTCCACTACTATTACTGCCAGCCAGGCTGGCGATGATACTTATCAGGCAGCAACGTCGGTGGAACAAACCCTGATTGTGGTTAAGGCTGCTCAAGCGATTAGTTTCGAAGAAATTCCATCTAAAACATTTGGCGCTGCAGCCTTTGAGCTTCCTGCTACTGGAGGGGCTTCTGGTATGGCCGTTTTGTTCACATCGTCTGATGATGAGGTAGCGACGATATCCGGCACAACTGTAACCATTACGGGTGCCGGGACGGCCACAATCACCGCCAGCCAAGCCGGAAACGACAACTACATGGCAGCTGAAAGTGTTGAACGAACCCTTGTTGTCAGTAAAGCAGATCAAACAATTACCTTTTCCAGCATAGATGACTTTGACCTGGATAATGGTGTTACCCCGATTTTTTTAGAGGCCACTGCTTCAAGTGGCCTCGGGGTAAGTTTTGCTGTGGACGGCCCTGCTACACTTGACGGTGTGGAATTGACTCCGACAGATTTTGGAACCATAACCATAACAGCTTCTCAGGCTGGAAATGATAACTATAATGCCGCTCCGGTAGTGGTCGTCGAATTTTCCGTGACCAGCTCTTCGTTCGCAACCGGAGTGAAAATTTCCAAAGGCAACCTAAAATTCTATCCCAATCCTGCGAATGAGCTGCTTACAGTTGAGTGGAATGAACCGATGGGAGGCCAGTTAGAAATAAGAAACTTAGCAGGCAGCCTGATCTTGCAACAAGACATTATATCCGACGACAACGCAATCGACCTTGCCTCAACACCTTCGGGTACTTATCTCCTCATAGTGAGGACGCCCGGAGGTGTTAAAAATATTAGCCGTTTGATCGTAGAGTAGAAATACTGTGCGAATAGGCAGCGTTGAAAGGGGTGTTCTGGTAGAACACCTTCTTTTTTTTGCCTTTAATAAAATAGCCCACATCTGGGATCAATCTGTATTTCTGGGGTGTTGGATGTTTCCTGTGTGGTTAAATAAAAAAGCAAAACCGGTTTAATGCGTCTCGCCCGGCCGGGCTTCTCCAGTCGGACAGGCTTGGATCTTTTGCTTTTTTATGGCGACTCGAGATATTGGGGTTAGAAGGTAATCCCCCAAATTTTCCGCTTGATCCCGCATCTGCGCTTCACCACACCAAACACATTTTCACTTCTATATCCAGCTATTTGGTATTTCTTATCTTTATTACGAACTTTACGTAACGAACTTTACGTAACGAATGATTCGTAATGAATAGAGAAGTATGAGGCCATCAGCGAACCCTTTTATTGTTTCGGGTTATCATAGCCCTGAGCACTTCTGTGACCGGGCTCAGGAGTTAGCCTGGATGATGGAGCAATTTGATAACGAGAGAAACACAGTGCTTTATTCGTGGCGTCGCATGGGGAAGACGTCGTTAATCAGGCATTTTTTCTACCACTTGAATATGAACAAAAAGGCAGACACCGTATTTGTTGATCTTTTGGGAACCTCAACACTGGGTGAAGCTAACAAGCGGATTGCAACTGCCATAGTCCATCAACTAAATGATACCAGCAAAGGAATAGGAGCGGGTTTGCTCAAATTCATTGGCTCTATTGGCGCCACTTTTGGTGTTGATCCACTTAGTGGAACCCCTCAGGTTACATTTGGCCTTGTTCCAGATCAGTCTGTGCCATCCTCTTTAGAAGCTATGGGCAAATACCTTGAAGCAAGGAAGAAACCCGTAATGATCTGCATTGACGAATTTCAACAAGTAGTCAATTATCAAGAGGAGCACGCAGAGGCCACGTTTCGCACCTGGATGCAGGAATTTCCGATGGTACGCTTCGTATTCAGTGGAAGCCATCGGCAGATGATGGAATCGATGTTCAGTGAAGCATCGAGGCCTTTTTATAGAAGTGCCCAAATGCTGAAACTAGAGGCTCTTCCGTTTGCAGAGTATTCAGATTTTATTTTGGTTCGATTTAGCAACGCTGGGAAGGCGATTGACACGGCTTTTATCGATAGTATTTTTGAGTGGACGAGGCGGCAAACCTACTATGTACAGCTGATTTGTAACAAGCTGTATGGAAGGAGTAATGTTGTCGACCAGAAGGTACTTGATGAAGTGCTTGCAGAAATTATTTATCAGGAGGTGCCAATTTTTTCTACGTACCAGCAATTGCTTACAGCCTTTCAATGGAAATTGCTGATTGCTATTGCTAAATCTGAAGAGGTGGAGAATCCACTTTCTCAGGAGTTTTTGGGCAAACATGGCTTTGGAGCGGCAAGCTCAGTGAGTTCGGCCTTACAGGCGCTGACAAAAAAGGAATTCGTCATTGTAAATGATGGAAGATATACCTTGCACGATACTTTACTTATGCGCTGGCTGCAAAATCTGTGACCAAGAACACTAACCTTTGGCCAGGTCATCACTTTCCCCAGTATTCTCTCATCTTTCTCCTCACAAAAGCCACGCTCCTTTCCAGTTGATCCATGCCGTCTACGCCATCTTCAATACTGATCCACCCATCGAAGCCTACTCTTTTCAATTCAGTAAAAATGGCGTCATAGTCGTTCAGCCCTTTGCCAATTTCTCCATGACTTAGTCGCTTGGCATACCCAATGGCTCCTCCTTCTTCATTTCGTAAATCATCAATGGAGCCATACTTCAAATATCGGTCGCTGGCATGCATCGTCACCACCCGGTGAGAGACCCGCTTCAGTAGCTCGATGGGGTCTTCCCCGGCCAGGTAGGTGTTGCTCGGGTCGTAGTTGACGCCAAAGCAAGGATGATCAATGCTTTCAACTAATTGACAAAAAACATCAGCCTTTTGTGCAAATTCGGGATACTCCCAGAAATCGTCTTTATAGTGATTCTCAATGATCAGCGTAATGCCTCTTTCCTGCGCATAGGGCAGGCAGGCTTCAATGCAATCGGCAGCCAGCTTCACACCTTCATCAATGGTTAGCCCGGGCCTTTTTTGTCCGGAAAGAACACGGCAGTAGCTTCCCCCCAGGGCATAGGTCATGTCAATCCAATTCTTTTGTTTCACGATTTCCTTCTCCCGAAAGGCCGTGTCAGGATGGGTGAAGTCGGGCGAGCAGCACATCATCGGAATCACCTTCCCATACCCTTCAACCTGCTTCCGGAACTTAGGCCAGTTTTTCTGGTCATTCATCTCCAGAAAGCCAGCGTACCACTCCAGCCCGTCGATATCAAGTTTGGAAGCCAGTTCAATCCATTCCGAAACCGTCATTGTTCCGTCTTTGCAAAGGGCTTGCATAAAGGCTTTGGGGAAGGCTGCGAGTTGAGGCATAAGCTTATTTTTTCTTCGGCTTAATGGTGGTTGTGTCTTTAGGTGGGTTTCTGCCCATGAAGGGATACTGCTCCAGGTCCACCACCTGTCCGCTGATAGGCCCGCTTTCATCAGCAAGCCAGTAAATGGCGGCAGCGGCAATTTCAGCCGGCGCCAGTATTCTTCCTGCCGGCGCATACACTTCTGGCAGGTCTTTGTACCAGTCGTCGGCCAGGCCGTGCTCACGCTTGCGGATGGTTTCAACTTCTGTGAGCACCCACCCAGGATTGATCTGGTTCACTCTCACTCCATCCTCCCGGTGGAGTGTGTCGCCCAGGTTGCGGGTCATGGTCATTAGCGCTCCTTTGGAAATGCTGTATGCAAGGAGATTTGGTTCGCCACTCCAGGCATTCACCGAGCCAATATTAAGTGCACAGCCTCTGTTCATTCTCAGCTCTGGCAAAGCGGCTTTGATCAAATTAAATGGTGCGATGGTATTGACTTCGATCACTTTGCGAAGAAAGGCAGCGTCGGTCGTGTGAATGTTGGAAGAGACAACACTGGCTGCGTTGTTCACCACGGCGTCGAGTTTGTCAAACGATTTGATGGCAAAATCTACCAGCCGCTGCGGCGCTCCTTCCTTGCTGATGTCTTCTATGTGCAGTCTCGCATGCTCCTTGCCAAGGGCCTTTAGCACAGCTTCGCCCCAGTCCTTCTCCAACCCATGAAGGATGACCGATGCGCCTTCAGCCACACAGCGCAACGCAATGGCTTTGCCTATGCCTGTGGTGCTCCCTGTTACAATTATTACCTTGTCCTGTAGTCTCATGTTTAAACAGGTTTCAAAACACTTTTCACAATTTCGTGGTGGTGCATTTTTTCAAATGCTTCCAGCCAATTGGTGACGGGCCACACACCGCCGATGATAGGTTTTACATTGAGCGAGCCGCTAGCCAGTAAGGCGATAACCCGCTCCCAAACCGGCCAGTTGTGGCTGAAGCTTCCCTGCAGTGTTACATTCTTTTGCACAATAGGATCTAGTGAAAAGCCAAGAGGGGTAGGCCCCCAGCCGACTTTCGTAATTTGGCCCTTAGGCCGTACCAAATCAAGAGCGATTTGAAGAGAGTCGCTGACACCAGCTGCATCCACCACACAATCGGCCCCCATGCCATCGACCTTTTTCGCCCATTCGGCGGCGTCTCCAATAATTGTTTGAAGGCCGTATTTTTTTGCGATCTCCAGCCTCTTTTTATCTGCTTCCAGCCCAATAATGGCTACATCAGCCCCACAAAGTTGAGCCACAGCGGCGCAAAGGATACCAATGGTTCCCGGGCCAATTACGACCACTCTGTCACCTGGTTTGATGCGGCTGTTTTCCACCACGGCGTTGTATGCCACGCAGCAAGGTTCTGTAAGACAAGCCTCTTCGAAGGATAGCTGAGTGGGCACATTGTGGAGGCAACGGGCGGGCACCTTCACATACTTTGTCATAGCGCCATTCACACCATAGCCAAAGCCCTTGCGATTAGGGTCAAGGTTGTAAAAACCTCTTCTTGACATGGGGTTGTTTTGATCTATTACCGCAGCGGTTTCGCTCACTACCCTGTCTCCTTCTTTCCAGCCGGTGACTCTTTTCCCAAGCTGGGCAATGTGCCCGCCAAATTCGTGGCCTAGCACCACCGGGTAGTTAACCGCCCAGCTGTGGTCCGACGTCCATTGGTGGAGGTCGCTGCCACAAACACCCACATTGGCCACTTCGAGCAGCACTTCGTCTTCTCCGATTACCGGCTGTTCAACCTCCCTGATTTCTACCGATCCCTTTACTTCTGAGTAATTGACAACTGCCGCAGATTTCATAATTCCCTTATTTTTATGTTATGGTGTGTGTCTTCACACGCCACCTCTAATTCTTTGGTTGGGGCGGGTGTCTCCACACGCCTCCGGGTACTTATATCGGTATTGTATTTCTTTTGCACTATCGTCTATTGCTTGCCGTTTTGATTTCCACCTCCCCATAACCGTGCACTTTTTCGCAAATCAGCCTCAGTGAGCTTTCTAGATTCCCATCCGCTGTTTTAAAGGCGTCGGCGTCGATCGTTAATGGCGCCCCCAAAACCACCAACGGAGCTCCAAATTCAGGGCACCGAATGGCCTGCTCCAAACTTAATCCACCAACTGCCTGCACTGGAATGTTCACTGCTTCCACTACTTCTCTGAGCTGGTCCAGCGGACTCGGCATCCTTTTTCCTGCCGCCGCTATGCCTCTTCGTTCATCGTAGCCTATGTGATGCACTACGTAATCACATCCGAGCCCTTCAAGCCATTTTGCTCCTTCCACCATATCGGGGCACCCGAGGTTGTCGCCCATCACTTCCACTCCGAAATCTTTCCCAGCCTGCACCACGCATTTAATCGTCTCTGCATGGGCCCTGGCCATTACTACCACATGAGTAGCGCCCGCTTTGGCCATCATCTCAGCTTCCAGATAGCCGCCATCCATGGTTTTGAGGTCAGCTACTATTGGGGTGCCGGGGAAGGCTTCTCTCAGTTTTCTCACTCCATGAAGCCCTTCAGCTAATATGAGCGGCGTGCCGGCCTCCAGCCAATCGACACCTGCCCGCAGTGCCATGGCAGCGGTTTCGAGTGCTTCGTCTATATCGGTAAGGTCAAGGGAGATTTGTACAATGGGTTTCATAGAAGGATGTTCGTTGTAGTTGAGGTTGGAAAGGTTGGCCGATCTCAACAAGGTTGAATGGAACCTGAAGATGGAGATGCTTTTTTTGGTTTGGCAGCTAAAACCACAGCGAATTGGAGAAAAGCTTGGAGGCGAAGCCTTGTTGAGAGCGAAGCAGAATTCATAGGTGTTGTAAATTAGGGTAGGTCATAATTTAGCAACTATTTCCATGAAAGTCCCTGAAATTATGTGGAAAGGTGCCACACGGTTTTGTAGGAAGAAAATAACACTTTTTAAAAGTGGAGAACAAATTTCTGGGCTTTAGCTATATTAGCACGATCAACCGATAATATGAAAGCCTTTCTTTTAAGTCAAAAGCGCATTCTTTCGTCAGTCAGCCTGGCAGTATTGATTGCAGGTACGCTGATTTTCGCTTCTTGTGGCGGAGATGACGAAAACCCTACCTGTACTGGTTGCACGGCCGCAAGCCCATGGTCAAAAGCCGGAGCCGGTACCTGCTACGCTACGCAAACCGATTGCGAAAGAGCGGAAGGAGGTACCTGCGTGATCTGCAACTAGCAGCCGCTATTTGATCGACTGCTGTGCCTTATCTATGATCATGTCTGCCAACTGACTAGCATCCTTTGACGTTGCCTCTACATCAGCAATTTTCTTTTTGCCCTGAAACACTGCACCCACTGCTGATATGTTTTCTCCGTCTTCAGTATACCTTCCCCTGATCACATAAGCTTCGGGGAAAGTTTTTACGTCAACAAACATCACGCCCGCCTGGCTATTCTGCCCTTCAAGCTTCTTCAAACGCTGATCTATCAATTCGCCCAGCTGTAGGTCGTCAATAAACGACGCTTCATTTTGGAAAAGAGAAGCAGCCACGGCTGGCCTGTTGGCCTTCAACGCAATTTGCTTTCGCTGCTCATCATTAAGTTCACCAATGTCAAAGGTGTTGAGGTCGTTAGGCACTCTCACTTCTGGTTTTTGAATGCCACCAATTTCTGAGGCCAGCTCGGGTACTTTTTGCGAAGCAAAATTGAAGAGACTAATAATGTCGATGTATCGGTCTTCTCTTAATGCCGGGCCTTTCATACCGTACAGTAGCGAGTAGGTGAGCAGGCCCTGATCGAAAGCAGAGGCTTCATAGCTCACCGCATCGGCAGCCGACCCGGCGATAATATAAAGCCCCGTCCGATCTTTCAACGTTTCAAGGGCTCTTGCCTCTTCAGAGCTCATGGTGAAGCTGCTGCCCGAGAGGTTCTGTGCCAGCTGACCCGAATGACAGGCATCTATGATAAGCACCTGCCGGATAGTAGGCACTTCCATAATCAACTTGGCGATCTCTTTGCTTGATAGGGAAAAATTAGCTCTTTCTTTATTACCGCCAACTTCCATGCTCGAAGCATCGGCCGTTAAGTAATAAAAGTCAGCGTCTTCTCCCTTATCAGCCACACCATGACCCGAAAGATAAACAACAAGATAGTCGTTTGATGTAGCCACATTTTTGATTTTTGCCAGCTCCGAAACGAGGTTCACTTTTGTAGGCTTGTCGTGGCCTGGCAGGGTAGAAAGCAACTTAATGCTCACATTCTCTTTCCCGAAATGACTCTCAGAACTCAGCTTTATGGCGCCATAGAAGTCTTCAGCATCTTTCGCTGCATACTTCAAGTCCATGTCGTTTCCCTGGTAATCTGAAACGCCCGCCACTATGCCATATACTTTTGATGGTGTGGCACCGCCAACTTTGTTCTCGTCGATCAGGTAAACACTCTTCTCAGGGCTTGAGAGGTAGCCATTCTGGTTGTAGGCCTTTACTGTAATCTTGTTAAGTCCTCCTTTTTTGATGTAGGGATGATTTTCAATGCCGTAGTCGAAGCTTGCAAAACCATCTGTAGTGGTCGATACATCTCTTGACTCATTAATCACCTCCTTGCCATTGATGAAAATCACAATTCGCCCGATGCCACCTCCCTGGTCATTCAGGTTGATCCCCAGCTTACCGTTATTTTGCTCGGGATGTGCCAGCTTTATTTCCGGGTAGAGATCAAAGCCGTCCAGCTTCGGAGATAGCCGGATGGGGTCTTTATGAAAGCCAAGTAGTTTTGGTAAAAGGTAAGGCTCATAAAATTTGTCTTTCATTTGCTCCAGGGCAATGGACTCCTTACCAACCGAGTAATGCATTTGTGAAATAGCTTCTCTTGAAGCATCAAACAGCCCATCGCCAGCCACCACTGCCCAATCAGTTGCACTTAAAGGCGTCAGGGTTGCCAGCTCTTTCTTGTCGCTCAACGACCAGCATTTGATCAGCCCATCAAAGCCGGAGGAAAAAAGCACTTCTCCAGAGCTGCTGAATGCCAGCCCTGAAACAGCCGCAGAATGGCCTTTAAGTTGGAAGGCTTCAGCACCTTTTTCAAGATCCCAGAAAGTGATGCTATAGTCACCCTGACTGCTTCCTTTGCTGATCACATTGGAGAGCGTAACAAGGTGCTTACCGCTAGGATCAAACTTCAACCTTGTAATCGTTTTGCCATCTGGTACGGGTATATTTTTCACCGCTTTACCGCTGCCCATATCGATAAGCTGGAGGCTCGTTCCTTTGTTTTTAACAACGGCTCCAATCCATTTTCCATCGGCGCTTACTTCGAAATATTGAAGCCCATCAACTTTAATAGCATTTTGCTTTTTGAAATTCTCAGTATCATAGAAGGTAATGCCAGCCGAAGCGTCTTGAGCCAGTAGCAGCTTCCCATCAGGCGTTAGGCGTTGATCAAAGCTTTCTTTCAGCTTGATTACTTTGGGTTTCTTGCCGCTTTTAATTGAAAAAATGCCTGTGCCATTGTCTACTTTTTTGATAATGCGCTGGTCATCGGCTGTTACTTCCAGATAGGGGTAGGTGAGTTTCTCACCTGTGGCTCTGCTGTACACCACCGCATCATATTTGGTGTCCCAGGCAGATACAGTTCCATTTTGTTGCACGCCTGCCAGCAGATACTGGTTGGTTCCGAAGGCAAGGCCGATAACTGGTGCAGAGGCAGTTTTCAGTTGCTTAGGAGCACTGGCCCCCGTTAGGTCGAAAAGCACAACACCATCGTTTCTGCCGACAGCTAGCTGCGTGCCGCTTTTATTAATCGCCAGAGAAAGGATTTTGGAGGCAAGGCCGACAAAGGCACCATTGTACTTTCCTGTGGTAAGGTCATAGGCGTGAATGCCTCCTTCATAGTCGGGCAGAAATAGTTCTCTCCCATTCGCAGAAAAGATCGCTGTTTGTAGCCCGATGGCACTGCCTGATTGTTCGAGCAAGGCTGTCGGGATTTGTATTTTGTCAGAGACTTCTTCACCACCTGAGAGCGGATAAAAGTGGACATTCCTGTTGCTACCCCTCCCGGTTAGCACCAGCAAGTCTTTCGATGCATGCATACTGATAATTCGTGGTAGAGGTGACTTGTTTTGCGAAACGATCATGTTGGTTCGACAGCGGAATATCTCGCCGTCTCCAGTCACGTAAATCCAGGAATCTTCTTCCGCACCTGGCACAATGCCAGTTACAGCCTTTGCCGAATTGGTAACAATGGTAGCCGCTTCAGCGCCCGGTTGACGCATAGCCAGGGTGCCATCATCGCAACCGAGGGCAAGCTTGCCTGCAGCGTTCCAGGTGAAGCTGGTGATTTTCTTCTCCTTCAATTCAACACTATAAGTTTCTTGAGGCTTGTTCGCTGTAATCACCGATAGCTTGCCAGTAGTGGTAAGAGCACCCAATAATTTCCCTTCTGCGTCAAATTGAATTTGAGTAACGCTTCCTTCCACATCGGCAATACCTGCGATTTTCCAGTCCGACTGATGACGGATCACAATTTTACCAGACGCATCTGCTGTAGCGAGATATTTCCCATCAGCTGAGGCACTAATTGACGTAATGGTGCTATTGTGCCCTTCCAAAAAAGTGACTACTGTTTTTGTCCGGATATCCCAAACGGTTACTTCTGAGCCTCCATCAATGCTGTACAGATAGGTGTTGGAGGGATCCGTTGCCAAACCAATCACCGGGTTGGTGTGGCCAATTGGCACAATGAGCTTAGGTAGCTGGGCTCCTGCAACAAATGAAGTCAAGAAAAATAGGAAACTTAGGACGAGTCTCATTACAGTATCTTTTAGAAAGTGAAACCTGATAATGCAATTTAGCTAAAAGTATGCCGCAATGTATTGCGCTTTATTTTTAACTTGTAAGGGACAATTAACTTAGGTTCTACAACGAATTCGAGGAAGCCCAAAGGAGTCATAACAATCAGGTAATAATTATTTAAAATGCACCTTTCTTCGTTTTGAAAAGAAGGCATTTACTTTCCCGTTTCATCCCAACCTAACCAAATGAACGAAGCTAAGCTGGTCTATAAAAATCTCGATGAGTTGTTCGAACGAGCTCCGTCATTTCCGATTAATAAGAAGAGTAAATTCGTAATTTTTAGTGACCTACACATGGGGGATGGGAGCTCCAAAGATGACTTTCTTCCAAATTCCAACCTCTTCATTCAATCAGTAAGAGATTACTACATTCCTAAAGGGTTTTCCATGGTTTTGAATGGTGACATTGAAGAGCTCCAAAGGTTTTCTTTGAAAAAAATAGCGAAACAATGGGCGGAAGTGTATGAGCTCTTTGATGAAATAAATAAGAACAATTTGCTCATAAAAACTGTCGGCAACCACGACCTCACGTTGGTAACCGAACCAGAGCAACCGTTCCAGTACGAACTGTACGAGTCGGCCAAACTGATGTACAAGGACAATCCCATCTTTATTTTTCACGGCCACCAGGCTTCCAAAAAATATCAGAAAAGCAACAGGCTTATTGGCTTCACACTGAAATACATAGCCAACCCACTTCGAATCAAAAACTTCTCAGTGGCGCACGACAGCCGAAAGCAATACAAAATCGAAAGGCGGGTCTATAATTATTCAGTCTTTAATAAAATTGCTTCGGTGATCGGTCATACGCACCGCCCGCTGTTTGAATCACTGTCAAAAGCGGAGCGACTTAAGTACAAAATAGAGCAGTTGTGCAGGGAGCTTGTTGGATTGAAGGAGGGAGAGGAGCCTTTGATTTTGAAGAGCATTAAGGCCTACAAAAAGGAGTTGAAAGCTATTTATAGCAAGAAGCTCCCCATTCTGGAAATCGGCAACCTGTATCATTCCATTTTTCACATTCCCGTTCTTTTCAACTCGGGCACGGTAATCGGGAAGCGTGGTATCACCTGCCTTGAGATTGAAAACGGCTCAATATCTCTGATCCATTGGTTCGACCAGAAGACAACCGAAAAATACCTGAGACAAACTGGCTACAATCCTGAACAGCTGGGAGATACGGATTTTTACAGAATGGTCATTAACAAAGAAGACTTGGATTATATCTTCACCCGCATCAAGGTTTTGTCTTGATGGCAAAATGCCAGGAATGAAAAGCGGAAAGTTGTTTTGCTTGCCGCCACTCCCAATCCGTTTATCTCGACAGCAATTTATTGAGGCTAACTTCTTCTTTTACATTCACAGGATATTTCGACGACCAGCCTGCGATGCTTGTTTTAATTTCGCCGGTAAACTGCAAAGGCACTTTTTTGCCCAGCAGATAGGCCAGCCCGTCTTTTTCAACAATTTTCTGGATATCAGCCATAACCAGTATGCCCTGAAATGGGACTACAAATTCCTTTTTTGCACCTGCCTTTACTACTTTAACCTCCCTTAAAGAGGCCACTTTAGTAGACTCAATTTCGATCTGTAGCTGAATTTCTTTGATGCTTACACCAAAAGAGTTCGGGTTATATAACAGTGCTTCCCCTCTAACTTGCGTTTCATTATTGACAACGGGGCCGAAAGTAAGCTTTTGGAACCTGATCAGCTCAGCGGGTTCTGCTTGCTTGCAACTCCAGCCCAAAAAAAGGATTGAACAAAATATTAAATTATTTACCAGGGCTTTTCTCATAGTTCCGTTTCGTGGCTCAAATTAAAAGATTATTTTTCGGCTATCTAATTCATTTTCAAATTCGAAGAAGCTCAGTCGGAATAACACTATTCTTCCTCAACCGTTTATACCTGTTCAAATTCGTCGAAAACTTTATGTCAAACACTTCCACAAGGTCTTACTCAAAAATGATGCGCAATATTTTATGTTTTGGTTTAGCCACCTTTTTGTTTTCATGCACACCTCAGGTTCCATCGTTCGATTGGCAAGGCCACCGGGGTGCAAGAGGGCTTATGCCTGAGAACACTATACCGGCTTTTTTGAAGGCCATGGAATACGATATCAAAACACTCGAGATGGACGTGGTCATAACGGCCGACAACATGGTAGTAGTGTCTCACGATTCATTTCTGTCACCAACTTTTTGCACCGACTCTTTGGGCAACCCTATTGCAGAAGGGTCTGAAATGAAGTGGAATATTTATCAAATGCGAAGCGATGAACTCGCAATGTTCGATTGTGGCAGTAAGCTTCATCCGGGGTTCCCTGATCAGGAAAAAATGAAAGTTAATAAGCCGCTTTTGTCGGAAGTGTTCAAAGTAGTGGATCAATATGCCGATGACAAAGGCCTCAACATCCCTTTCTATAATATCGAATTGAAGTCAGACAAGGAGGGAGACCATATATACCACCCCGAGCCAAGTGTGTTTTGCGAACTTGTGTACGCTGAAATCAATGGCAAGGTGCCTTTCGACAAATTGACCATCCAGTCATTTGATTTTCGGATACTTCGTTATTTTCATGAAACCTATCCTGAAGTGAAACTATCTGTGCTCGTCGGGAATGACCTGTCCGTCGAAGAAAACCTCAGCGAACTGGGCTTCACCCCTGCAGTTTATAGCTGCTATTTCAAAAGATTGACTGCCGACGATGTTCTATTTTTACACGGCAAAGGCCTTGAGGTAATCCCCTGGACGGTAAATGAGGTGTCGGAAATGCAGGAGCTCATCAAAATGGGCGTCGACGGCATTATCACCGACTACCCTAACCTCATCGAACAGGTAGCTTCATAATTATAAGGTATTCACTACCTTTGCCCGCTGTAAAAAATAGCTGTTGATATAAATGAAAAAGACTTACGACGTTTTTGGTATCGGGAATGCCCTGGTGGACATTGTTTTTGATGCTGATAATAGCTTTCTGGAAAAATATAAAGTAGAAAAGGGCTTGATGACGCTGGTGGATGAAGCCCGACAGCATGAACTTATTGAAGCACTTCACCTTGACGAAAACATGATGCAGTGCGGAGGCTCAGCAGCTAATACCATTATCGGCACAAGTCAGTTTGGCGGAAAATGCTACTATGCCTGCAAAGTCGCCAATGATAAATTTGGACACTTTTACCTTGAAGATCTACGAAAAAACGGCGTTGACACCAACCTGACTGACGCTACAGCCCCGGAGGGGATCACTGGAAAGTGCCTGGTAATGGTGACTGACGATGCTGATCGCACGATGAATACTTTCCTTGGTATTACTTCCAACTTTTCTAACGCTGAAATCGACGAAAGAGCCTTAAAGGACTCACAGTACCTCTATATTGAAGGCTACCTGGTGACAAGCGAGACCGGCCTTGAGGCAATGAAACATGCTAAGAAAATAGCCGAAGAAAATGGCGTGAAAGTAGCATTGACGTTTTCTGACCCAAGCATGGTGAAGTACTTCAAGACTCAAATGGAAGAAGTTGTGGGTGCAAGTGTCGATCTGCTCTTTTGCAACGAAGAGGAGGCAATGCTCTTCACTGGAAAGAACAACATTCTCCATGCCAGGGAGGAGTTAAAAAAGGCCGCAAAAAAATTCGCCATCACGCAAGGGAAAAACGGTGCTATGATCTACGATGGAGATACTTTCATCGATATTGAGCCATACAAAGTAAATGCGGTGGACACCGTAGGAGCTGGGGACATGTTCTCAGGTGCTTTTCTTTACGGAATCACGCATGGCCACTCAATTGCCGAAGCGGGAAAAATGGCCAGCCTGGCTTCGTCTAAAGTAGTTTCGCAGTACGGCCCCCGACTGGAGTGGCACCAGGTAAAGGAAATAATGAATCACCTGTTCGAATAGTTTACCCGATCAGCCAACCCTTAAAAAGAGAAGACTCAACGGCCGTTGGGTCTTTTTTCTTTTCAAGAGAGTAGCTTTCATAAAAGGGCCCGCCAGTCGGAATAGAAAGATCAATAGTCCTGCCGTATCTTTTGATTCTAATTGTAGAATCGGCCGCAAAAACAGTTAACATTTTGTCAGTAGCAGTTTCTGAGTTCACATTCACGATCTCATCATCGACTGACAGCATTTCGAACGCTCTGCTTTCAGGATGTACATGAGAAACCACCAACCTGTCTGCGTCGACCCTTACTTTGAAACCCAGCTCCCTTTCGTGAAAAGCGTCAGGAAGCTTCTTTTGCAGAGCCAGCCCAAACTGGTCAGCCATAGTGCCGAGTTCATTTTCAATTGGCTCATTTCCATCCACAAACTTATCGAAGAAGCCTTGAAGTGGATGAGCGGCCAATTTTTCTGCAATGTTTTGAATATCGTTTTTCTCGTAGGGCTTTCCCGATTTATACAAATCTTCCCAAAGAGCCCGCATCACGACGTCCATCGAATGCTTCCCTTTGCTTAAAATCCTGATCGTCAAATCAAGCATAAGCGCAATGATGGCCCCCTTCACATAAATCGACACCTTTCTGTTAGGCACACCAGCCTGGTAGCCGTCCAGCCATAGATCGAACGACGACTCCGCCACCGATTGATTGAACCTGCCAAAGTTTTGAAAGTGACGGCTGAGAAGTTTATTCAGCTCATTCAAATACCATTCTTCGTCGTAAACGCCACTCCTTACCAGCATCAGGTCGCCATAGTAGGTAGTAAAACCCTCTGCTACATAGCCCGTTTCAAAATAATTCTCCTTCGAAAAGTCGTACGGCTGAAGCTCTGCGGGGCGAATCCTGGTAATGTTCCATGCATGAAAAAGCTCGTGCGACGAGATGCCGAGCAGCTTTTCATAAAAGCTCGCAGTATGCTCTCCGGTGCACGGCCCTAGAGTAATAACAGTAGAATTAGCATGCTCCACACCATGATAGGCCTGGTGAGGAAGAAATTGAAGCAAAAAGTGATAGTCTGCGATTGGCAAGTCACCAAAAAGCCGTAACTGAGTGGTTGTAAACTTTCGGAAGTCATCCAACATCTGGGTCGGTTTCGCATCCGTCAATCCATGATGCCAGATATGAAAAGTGATTCCGTCAACTTCATAGATCAGGTGAGTTAACGATGGGCTTGCAATAAACGGACTGTCGGCCAATTCGTAAAAACTTTCTGCCAGCAGCCGGCGGCCTTCTTTTTTCAACCAAGTGGCCACTTCATAGTGGTCCGGTAGCTTCAGAAGCAATTCAACGGGCGCTGTCATTCTATCTGGCAAATACATCAAACAGTTAACAGGGTTTACGTAAAGCTGGTCATCATGAAGCCATGAGTTGCCAGCGTCCATTTTATATGCATAATATTGATAACTTATTTCAACAGACTGCTTGCTCTTTGAGAAAAATGCCCAACCACTTTTGTTTGTTTTTTTGATCTTCAGCACTCCATCCACCGAACCTTTTGCCGAGACACGTAAAATATTCTTGGCAAAATCCCCCAACTCATAGCGCCCGGGTCTCCACGTTGGCAGCCTAACTTCCACGTTTTGGGCCGTATTAGCCTCAAAAGTCATGACAATATTTATAAGGTGGCTGAGCGGGTTGTTGTAACTAACTGTATATCTGATCATTTTTTAATAATTCCCAACTATTCTTTCTCTTCCTTGTTTGCAATTAATTAAAAGCTCTTTAACTTTGCAGCCCGTAATTTTTCTGAAGAACTACAATTGTATGCCTCGGAAAGATACTTTAAGTTAGGCAAAGAAGAATAGATAGATATGAAAAGGACATTTCAGCCCTCAGTAAGAAAGAGAAAGAACAAGCACGGCTTCAGAGAAAGAATGTCGACTGCTAATGGTCGTAGGGTGTTGGCTGCCAGAAGGGCCAAAGGAAGAAAAAGACTGACTGTGTCTGACGAGCGTCGTCACAAGAAATAAATCTTCACTGCTTTTATGAAGGAGCAGGAATATAAAAGTCTACCTGCTACCTTTTCAAAGTCGGAGAGGTTAAAGAGAGACAAGCGTATTAAGGAACTTTTCCAGAAAGGTTCCTCTTTTTTTTTATACCCCCTTCTTATCAAGTACATGGAATCCCCTGTTCCTGAAGGGGTTAATCAGATTCTTTTTTCAGTATCGAAGAAGAACTTTAAGAGAGCAGTAGACAGAAACCTGCTTCGGCGCAGAATGTTCGAAGCTTATCGACTGCACAAGCACACACTCACGTCCCTGCCTGATCAGGAGAATTTCCTCTTAATCGCCTATATTTACGTTGGTAAAGAAAAAGCCACCTATCAACTTATCGAGCGTCAACTAATTGCGGCGTTGAAGCGTTTGAATGATGTGAAAAGTGCAAAAACATAGCAAGTCTATGAAAAAAAGAATTATCAGAGGCAGTTTGTTGATGCTGGTTATTGGAGGAATTTTTAGCCTTTCATTTACTGAGCCAGACGACAAATACTTTCAGATAGCGAAGAGTCTGGATATTTTTGCCACACTTTTTAAAGAGGTGAATACCTACTATGTTGATGAGGTTAGCCCGGATGACATGGTGAAAAGTGGCATCAATGCTATGCTTAGTTCACTTGACCCCTACACAGACTTTATTTCAGAAGACGAGTATGACGACTTTCGTACCATCACCACAGGCCAGTATGGTGGCATAGGGGCCCTGGTCGGGAAGAGGGATGGCTATAGCACCATCATTATGCCTTTTAAGGATTTTCCGGCCTATCGGGCGGGTCTTCAAATAGGCGACAAGGTGACTAAAATAGACGGCAAAGACATTGTCGGAAAGTATTCAGACAATATCAGCGACCTTTTGAAAGGCCCCGTTAACACCCCCATTGTCTTGACCATTGAAAGATACGGCGTAGAAAAGTCCTTTGACGTGCCGCTGGTCAGGGAAAAGATTACCATTAACAACGTCCCATTCTACGGGCTCTTTCAATCCGATATCGGCTACATCCGGCTGTCTGACTTCACCACCGACGCAGGCAAAGAAGTAAGAAACGCATTAACTGATCTCAAAAAACAGGGCGCAAAATATATTGTGTTGGACCTAAGGGGCAATCCCGGTGGTTTGCTCGACGAAGCAATCAATGTATCCAACGCATTTGTTAAAAAAGGATCGGAGATCGTAACCACCAAAGGCAAAGTGAAGGATTGGAACAAAACTTACAAAGCCTATCAGGATGCGGTTGACACCGAAATCCCCTTGGCTGTTCTGGTGAACGGAGGCAGTGCATCGGCGGCGGAAATTGTTGCGGGCGTTATTCAAGACTATGACAGGGGTGTGTTGATAGGCAGAAGAACATTTGGGAAGGGACTCGTGCAGGCAACCAGGCCGCTGGCATACAATTCCCAGTTAAAAATTACAACAGCCAAATACTACATACCAAGCGGTCGATGCATTCAGGCGATCGATTATGCCCACAGAAACCCAGACGGAAGTGTGGCAAAGATTCCTGACTCACTAATGGTGGCCTTTAAAACCTCAAAAGGCAGGGTGGTCTTCGACGGTGGTGGCGTTAATCCCGACATTACAGCGGAAATGATTGAGTATGCGCCGGTCACTCTTGGTCTGGTCAATGGCAATCATGTCTTCGATTATGCAACCAAATATCATTTTGAGCACAAAACGATTCCATCCCCTGCCGCATTTAAACTGTCGGATGAGGAATTCGCTGATTTCAAAAGATGGTTGGCTAAACGAGATTTGAAATACTCAAGCGCCATGGAAAGGTCACTTGATGGGTTCGAGGCCTCTGCAAAAAAGGAGCAGTACCTCACACTGCTGGAAAATGAAATCCAACAACTGAGAAGTCAGTTGAATAAGATGAAGAGCACAGACTTGGAACAATTCAAGGATGAGATAAAAGAGGTGCTTGAAGAAGAGATATTAAGTCGCTACTACTTCGAGGCAGGCATTATCGAATCTTCTTTCAGCTATGACCCCGATATCCTCGAAGCTGTAAAGCTTTTCCGGGCTGACGGCAGGTACACAGAGCTATTAAATCCAACCAACTAAACATGTCCGTTATTTTATGTTTGGAGACAGCCACTACGGTTTGCTCTGTGGCTATTTTTGCCGACAAACAGTTGTTGGGTTACCAGGAGTACAGGATAGACAAGTCACACTCAAACCTGTTGCCTTCTATTATTGATACTACGTTGCATGGATTGTCTCTCAGTAAGGCTGATTTGACGGCAGTCGCTGTTTCTGAAGGCCCCGGCTCATATACCGGCCTTCGGATAGGCACGTCTATCGCTAAAGGCTTGTGCTATGCATTAGAAATACCACTACTTTCGGTAAATACCTTGCATGCCATGGCGGCGGAAGTGAAGAAGTTTAATACGAAGGGCGCTTTTCTATGCCCAATGATAGATGCCAGGCGAATGGAAGTGTATGCCTGTGTGATGAATTCGGAAGGGGGTGTTGAGCAGGAAACTGCGCCACATATAATAGATGAGCATTCATTTTCTGAATACCTTAAGAAACATGAGGTTTGGTTTTTTGGGAATGGCTCCGACAAGTGCAAAGAACTGATAGGTAAAAATGCTAATGCCGTTTTCATATCCGACATGGTGCCCTCAGCAAAGTACATGGGTGAGTTGGCGCAGGAGCAGCTACAGTCTGCATCGTTCAAAGATCTGGCCTACTTCGAGCCGTTTTATTTAAAAGAGTTCAGAGCAACCAAACCAAAATCGGTTAGCTAGTGTTCACTTAGTTCTTCGTATTTCATAAAATGGAACAACCAATTGTCAATAGAGTAGCTAGTAGTTCATTGATTTCCCTCGACTTGGCCGAGTTTATCCCTCAGGGTGAAAGGGCAGTATTCGATCTGAAAGACTACCTTTTTCAGGGAATGATTCTTAGAGAAAAAGATTTTAGGCTGGCCATTAAGCAATTTGATTGGTCTGTCTTTCAGGGAAAGTCGGTCGCTATTTACTGCTCGACTGATGCAATTATCCCCACCTGGGCTTATATGTTAGTGGCCACTAAGGTGAATGGTGTGGCTGCGTTCAGCATGAAGGGCTCTCCTGAGGAGCTTGAAAAGAAATTATTTCTGCGAGAGTTAGATAAAAAGGACTGGTCAACTTTCGATGGGGCTAAAGTAATTATCAAAGGTTGCAGCAATTTGGTTGATCCTGATTTTTCTTTTTTTGAAGCAACGCAAAGGCTAATTCCCTGGGTTTCAAGTCTTATGTACGGAGAGCCTTGTAGTACGGTGCCAGTGTTCAAAAAAATGTCATAAATATTCTGATGGAGACCTTGTATATTTAAATCAAGCCACTACTTTTGCAGTCCCATTTGAGGGAAACGCCCTCAAAAAAGTTTACTGACCTCTTGAAGAAATCTCCCCAAAAATTTATTTGAAATAAATTTTGGAATAAGGGGAAAAGAATGATTACCTTTGCATCCGCTTTCAGAGGGAGA
>NZ_CAXBCJ010000029.1:0-65836 GCF_963974565.1 uncultured Imperialibacter sp.
ACTGTCAAATCAGCCCCACTTACATCCAAACCATTGTTCGCATCTACATTGCCTGTCACTACCAGTGTACTGCCCAGAGTCGTAGCGCCGTCAGCATTCAATGTGCCTGTTACATCTGCATTGGTCGCTACTGTCAAATCAGCCCCGCTTACATCCAAACCATTGTTGGCATCTACGTTACCTGTCACTACCAGTGTACTGCCCAAAGTCGTAGCGCCGTCAGCATTCAATGTGCCTGTTACATCTGTGTTGCCCGTTACATTTAAGTTGTCAGTGATGTCTACATCGCCGGAGGTGATATCTATACCATTGCCTGCCGTCAGCAAACCATCCTGATCAACTGTTACATCTCCTGTCAATCCATCTACTACAAAATCTCCTGTACCGGTCAAAACTACACTCGTGTTACCACTGCCGGTATTGGCAAAACTCAATGTCTCGCTACCATCCTGGGTCACAGTAGTCGATGCCTGTGTAAGGGCTCCTCCCAACTGGATATTACCATCCGGGTTCTCGTTCAAACCGTTGTCTGCTGTTACACTCCCGTCAATCGCTGAACGTACTGCTGTCTCCGTTACCAATGTCGTGTTATCGGTGGATCCCGTAGCCCTTACATCGGTTCGTATATTGTCTACCGTCTGACCAGCTCCATCAAACTGGAAGGTGCCGTCTACTCTCGTATTACCAGTCACTGTCGTATTACCTGTAATCGATGCATTCGTAGCTACTGTCAAATCAGCCCCACTTACATCCAAACCATTGTTCGCATCTACATTGCCTGCAAAATCTACCTGACCTATGAAATCTATCTGATCACTGGCGTCATCTCCGATATTGATGTCATTACTCTCAACCGTAAACGGCAGAACGTCGACAGCTGTAGCAATTTGACCATTGTTGTCGGAGGTTAAGGCTATATTATTGGCTAACGACAAACCGCTTGACAAAACAACCGTTCCACTCGCATCCGGAAAATTGATCGTGCGGGCAGAAGTTGGGTTAGTGATTGCAAAGCTTGTATAAACGTCATTATTAGCCGACCCTTCAAAATTAAGTGGTGTCGCACCGAGTATTTCGCCAGTCACAGTCACACCATCTGTCGCTACGTTTCCGAGCGTAACATTACCATTAAGGGTTGTGTTACCATCAATATCTGCATCCTGGGTAACGTTCAAACCCCCGATGACATCGGTCAGTACACCATTGGCACCTATATTCACGCCTCCGGCACCTTGCAGCGTCAATGCCCCAGCAGTGGTCGTCACGTTCGAGGCTCCGGTTGCGTCCAAACTGAAAGTAGAGCCATCAACAGTCAGGCTGCCGTTCAAATCGGTAGCGTTAGCCACCTGCAGGCCGAGGGTATTATTTAACTGAACTTGATTAGCTCCAGCTACAACGAAGTTACCAGAGGTCACATCAATGTCATCACCCTGAACTGCGTTATTCTGAATTGTTGTCGCACCAGCACTATTCAGATTAATATCACCAGTCAACGGCAGTGAAACGGCTGAAGTTCCGTTACCTATAATTAAGTTACCGGCATTATTGACACTCAATTGAGTGGATATACCTGAAGAATTACCGATAAAAATACTCCCGTAAGCCAGGTTATTGGTGGCAAATTCACCTATGGGTTTTGTGGTGATGCTTCCTCCCGAGCTAGTAATAAGTACTTGATTGGATCCTGGTGCGAACCAAACGGGAAAATTCGAAGAGTTGTTAATTAGCAATGAATTTTCAAACCCTGCCGTGCCTGACAACTTATCGAATGTAATCGTCCTGCTAGCTATTTTAGGGTTAGTTATTCCGAGATCCTTTACTTGCAACATATCGGTGGCCAATTCGATGGTCACGTCATCAGGATTGGCATCAATCTTCTCCCCATTCCCTACCAGCCCGTTACCTGCCAAATTCCCAATAACCGTTGATAGGTTTACATAGCCAGGCTCCCCAGTGGTTTGATCGGCGACTATCAATTGAGTATTGCCAGGCGTCCCGTTCTGGAGTTTACTTACTGTCACTTGATCATTTCCGATATCTATTGTTTGGATCGTGCCATCTGCAATGTCGCTCGTTTGCACCTGCCCGTCTTGTATCTTGGCACTTGTAATCGCATCATTAGCGATCTTACCGGTTAATACATTTCCATCGGCAATTTTGGCTGTTGTGACACTGCCATCGGCAATTTTTACAGTCGTCACATTGCCGTCGGCGAGTTTTGCCGTTGTCACTCCTGCGTTGGCGATTTGAGCGGTACCAATTCCTGCATTCGGCACAAAAAGGGCATTGCCTGTTACTCCAATGGTGCTACCGTCCACCTGCACATCCAAAGTGCCATCAGATCCATCATCAGCCAATGCAGTTCCTGCAATACCAGAAATGTCAACCTGAATATTGTCAGCATTCACAGTGATGCCATTTCCTGCGCCAATATCAATTGCGCCAGTTGTTCCATTTTGGATTAAACCTGCTCCAGATACGTCAGCGTTCAGTTTAGCGGCAGTAACTGCATCGTCATTCAGCTTAGCTGTTGTCACATTTCCATCAGCAATTTTTGCTGTGGTTACGTTGGCATCAGCAATGTCACTGGTCTGCACCTGACCATCCTGTATTTTAGCTGTTGTAATAGCGTTGTCAGCAATTTTTACGGTTGTCACATTGGCGTCAGCAATATCCGCTGTTTGCACATTACCATCAGCGATTTTACCGGTGGTAACTGCGTCATTGATCAACTTGTTAGTTGTGACAGCGTCATTCGCAAGTTGTGTAGCTGTTATGCCGGAAGCAGGCACATAAAGTTTGTTTGCATTTACACCAATAGTGCTTCCATCCACCTGCACATCAAGGGTTCCATCGCTGCCATCATCAGCCAAGGCTGTACCAGCGATCCCCGAAATATCTATCTGAATATCGTCTGCATTAACTATGATCCCGCTGCCAGCTCCTATATCTATAGCACCTGTAGTTCCATTTTGAATAAGACCAGCCCCGGCTACATCTGCATTGAGTTTAGATGCATTTACTGCATCATCGGCTAGTTTAGCAGTGGTAATATTTGCGTCAGCTACCTTGGCGGTTGTCACGTTGGCGTCAGCCAGATCGGCCGTTTGAACCTGACCATCTTCAATCTTTCCTGTATTAACTGAATTGGCAGCCAGTTTTACATTGGTAATATTTCCGTCAGCAATATCCCCTGCCTGTATTGTCCCATCGACTATCTTTCCTGTTGAAACCGAATTATCAGCCAATTTTGCGTTTGTGACAGCACCATCATTTAGTTTCGCCGTAACGATGCCAGCATCCTTAACTTCAAGTTTATCGGCATTGACACCAATCGTCACATCATCGAACTGAACGTCAAGCACACCAGCATTCTCCTGCAAGGCTACACCATCAATATCGCTCAAATCTACCTCAATATCATTAGCATTTACCTTGATACCATTGCCCTCTCCAATGTCCAAAGCTCCTGTACCATTTTGAACCAAACCCAAGCCAGCAACGAGTGCATCCAATTTCGCAGGGGTAACTGCATCGTCAGCTAGTTTGCTGGTCACGATTGCATTATTGGCGATCTTGGCTGTCGTGACATTTGCATCTGCAATATCCAATGTCTGCACCTGGCCGTCTGCTATTTTACCGGTTGTTATGGCATTGTCATTAATCTTGGCGGTGGTTACGCCCAAATTCACTATGTCCACAGCCTGAATAGTGCCATCAGCTATCTTATCGGAGGTCACAGCGCTGGCACCTAATTTCGCATTGGTCACAGCGCCATCGGCAAGCTCGGACGTATTAACCGCTCCGGCAAGAATTTCGGCACTGCCAACCGCATCTGTGGCTATTTCTGTCGCAGTCACTTTATCTGGCTGTATTTTGGAGTCAATTCGGTCTGTCCCAGTATTATAGGTCATACTAATGTCTCCCACCACCGTCGTTCCTTCAAAACCCGACGAGGTACCGATCAAAAATTCGTCATCGTTAGGTACAATGGCCAACTGTAGCTTTTTATCAGGATCAAACGAGAGCCCACTCCCTACTTTCACCCTTAGGGTTCCATCGGTAAATTGTTCAAGACCATCGCCAGCCACATTGGCGTTGATTTTATCTCTGGTTACTGCGTCGTTGGCAATGTCCGCCGTCGCAATGGTAAGATCCAAAATCTCATCTGTTGTTACTGCGCCAGTTGCTATATCGGCTGCGCTTATGCTGCCATCGGCAATTTTATCGGAAGTAACGGCATCAGTGGCAAGCTTTGCATTACCAATTCCCCCGCTCGCTACCTGCACAATATCCGACGCAATTTCCAGCGAAGTACCGTCTACCTTAATATCTACTGCCCCAGTTCCGGTGTTTGCCCCCAGGCCCTGGCCAGCCAACTGAGCAATGTCTGCTTCAAGATCATCGCCATTGATGGTCAGGCCATTGCCTGCATTTACATCCAGGGCACCTGTCGTAGCATTTGGACTTAAGCCGACTCCAGCCACGTCGTCATTAATTTTAGTGGCGGTTACTCCGTCGTCTGCAAGTTTTGCAGTAGTGACATTCTGATCAGCTATATCGGCGGTCTGCACCCCCCCATCCAAAATCTCATTACTTGTGACGGCACCTGTAGCGATTTCGTTGGTGGTTACAGCATCTGCCGCCAGCTGCAAATCGGCACCTGTAGCTGTGTAGGTAAGGGTGGCATCACCGATAACGGGTTGGGCTGAGGCCGTCCCCGTGTCGTCGCCAATAAATACATTGCTTGTAGCTAAAGTAGAGCTCGCAAAATTGCTTAGCGGTATCCAGGTTGGGGCACCGGCTGCATCCGTCCCCAATACAGAGGAGACCGTCCCTTCGGCATCAATCTTATTGATCGTAATGGTATTGTCAGCCAGGTCAATGTTAATGATGCTGCCATCAACGATATTGTCCGACACAATAGATATTGCGACGTTTGCCACACTTGTGATGATGCCACGGTCATTCACTGTTACTTGCGATACCGTTGTCTCATTGCCAAATGTGCCTGCTGTAGCTCCGCTTACAGCTAATTTATCAGAGGTAACTGCACCATTTTCAATTTTATCAGTCGTTACTGCACCCGGAGCTATCTTCTCACCGATAACGCTAAAAGGCGCAAGCTTGTCAAAAGTTACAATAGAAGGCTTTAAGACAGGGTTAGGGAACGTTCCAGTCAAATCTCCTCCGGCCACGGCTCCTTCAAACACACCCAGTCCTTTGCGCCATGCACCATTGGCCCAGTAGTAGAAACTGTTTTCATCACCGTCATACACAATCAGTCCATTGTTTGTCGTTCCGCTAGCAAGTATCGGAATCATGGACTGCCGCTGATTGGTAGAAACCTGTGGAACAAGGAATCCCTGATTACTATTTGGGGACACCAGATGCAAAACTGCGTTCTTATTCGGAGTAAGTGTGTTAACACCCACCGAGAACTCCTGAGCCCTGGCACCAAAAAAAGGAATTAGGCAAACTATTATTGCCAGTTGGATTTTTGCCAAATTTATCTTCATGACCGGCTAAGGTTAGAAATGGTCCAATTCATATTTCGATCAGATGAAAAAAACACCGATTTATAATTACAATATTTTTGTCAGAAAGTCATAACTATTGACGATACAAATAGCAAAGATCCTATGCTATAACAAAAAGTTTCGTCGAAGATAAGAGGTGTTTGAACTAAAAGATTGTTGAAAGAATAGCTAAACACCACTGATCTCAGATCAAGTTATGATCCTAATAATCCAGGAATAGCTGATGAAAATTCGGGGTTCCCTAAAGAAAAACTAAAGTTGGCTATTATTCTATTTTGTAGTTTTTGCGGGATTGGTAAACATCAAATTATTCATACAACTTAACCTATAAAATCTCTCAGTAGCGGTGCAACAACCTGTAAAAATACAATTGAGGCATAAACATAGGAATTATATAATTAATACCAATAATATTCATATCAATTTAATTTGGCTAATAATAAATACTTATTTATAAGTAGTCAAGTCATTTCGAGTTCGTACGAAATGCAACTCCGGCATTTTCAAATATAAAAATCGTCCAAGTAGCCTGTTTGTCAATCTCTTCCGAATTACTACATGTGTAAGGGTTGACTACAACCAGCCAGCCTTGTCATTTCAATAAGAAGCACCCCAACATCAATATAATTGAATTATACTAATTTGAAGTATAATTAATTTGCTTTTATTGATATCTCTAAGGCCACAATATCCCTTCATTGATAAACTGAAGTAAACTGGAGTTCTATGGGTTTGATGAGATTACATCCCAGGTAAATGACATAATCTTACATGGAATGTAACGTAACAGAAGCGAGACCCCCGGAGAGGAATTATGCAGACGAATTCGAGAATTAGATCCAAAATACGGGCTGACTCTTCAGGTCAAGCTTATAAAGTGCACAATTAACCGCAGAAATAATTATGACGCTACGCAATAAAGATTTTTCGTCGCATTTGATAGATTGCATGTTGGAAACAAACTTAACCTAACTACCAAATGGCTTCTAGAGGGAATTTCAATAGTAAGATCGGTTTCATTGCGGCCGCAGCTGGTTCAGCTGTTGGTTTGGGCAACATTTGGAAATTCCCATTTGAGGTGGCTGATGGTGGCGGCGCAGCCTTTGTGTTGATGTACCTCGGCTTTTGCTTCATTCTCTGCTTTCCGGTAATGGTGACTGAGATTGCCATCGGCCGAAAAACCCAAAAAGACCCAGTTGGAGCATTTGGTGCTCTCGGATTTCCGAAATGGAAGTTTCTTGGGAAAATGGGGGTGCTAGCCGGCGTGCTTATCCTTTCTTTCTATAATGTGGTGGCAGGTTGGGCCTTTGGCTACTTTCTCGAAATGCTAATGGGCAACTTTGCCATTGGAGGGCAGTTTGGAGATTACATCAAGGATGTGGTCAAAATTGGAGCCTATGGTGCCGTGTTCATGTTCTCTACAGCTTTTATCGTTTCAAAGGGCGTGTCCGGCGGCATCGAAAAAGCTTCCAAAATTCTGATGCCTACCCTCCTCATTCTTATTATTTCGCTGGTGGCCTACGCCATGACATTGCCTCACGCCATGGAGGGGGTTAAGTTTTACCTCGTACCCGACTTTTCGGAAATCAATTTTGAAGTAGTATACAGTGCACTTGGTCAGGCATTCTTTTCTCTCTCTTTAGGTATGGGAGCCCTCATTACCTACGGCAGCTACGTATCCAAAGACGAGAACATTATCTCTTCTGCTGCCCTGATCACCCTCACCGACATTTCGGTAGCATTTTTGGCAGGTTTGATGATGTTTCCATTCGTTGCCTACATGAGTGAGGGAAACTTGCACGAGGTCACCGGTGGTCCGGGCCTTATTTTTGCCACACTTCCTGGCGTTTTTGAGTCATTTGGGCCAATTCTCGGGATAATAGTGGGCGCTTCCTTCTTCCTTTTGCTTTCTTTTGCAGCTCTCACCAGCACGGTATCGCTTTTAGAAGTACCTGTTGCTTATGCTGTGGATGAACTCAAAATAGACAGAAAAAAGGCTGTTTGGCTGATAGCAATAATCATATTTATAGTTGGCATCCCGTCGCTGATGGCCAATGGCTATTCTCCCTTCTTCTCTTCTTTTATCACCTATATGGGTAACGACAACCCGACCGATTTCATGACGCTGGTGTCGGACATTGCTAATGACAGCCTGCTACCATTAGGCGGCTGCCTGATTTCGTTCTTTGGCGCCTATGTGTGGAAAAAGCACAACCTCAATGAAGAAATTGCCCAGGGTTACCCTAACTATCATGGCTCTTTTGTGGAGAAATTTATCAACCTGATGGTAAGTTACTTCTGCCCGATTGTACTGGGTATTATCTTCATCCTGACTGTTTTGGATAGGTTCTTTGGAATAGCGCTGGTTTAACAAGCAGCGTCAACTCCTCACTTCTTAACAAACGACTCCTTAAAGCCGTCGAGAATGATGTAATAGTTGCCAGGCTTCAGAAGACGAAGAGGGATTTCTTTGGCATTTCCGGTCAAAATCACCTCTTCCTTTTCATTTAAGATTTCGAAAGCAGTAGCCCTCGATAGTGTCATTTTGTCGGACACCACCTTTGGAGTGAAGGTAATGGGCACCTTGTAGTAAACAAACTCAACCTCATCAGAGTACAGATAGCTGTTAGCGCTTGCTCTATATTTTACTCTGAATTTATTCGAGCCTTCAGTCAGCTCAGGAAAGTAGGAATAATCACTAGACGCAAATTGCCCCTGTGAAGGTATTTCATCTATTTCTATCCAATCTTCTCCCCCCAGCCTTTCAATGATATAGGATGCTTTTTCCCTCTCTCCTCTCGTGTTCCACTTGATTTCCTCTTCAATGAAAACAATGCTATTAAAGCGAAAAGAGCTATGCCAGAAAATGGCCTGCGGGTTCACAATCTTGGGAGAACAAATGGTATCGTGAAGCACTCTTATCGAAACAGGCGTGTATAAGTCGAGCCCTTTAAAGTCAATCTCCAGGGCCGACAGCTTCAAATTAAGATTCAGTGCCCGCCCGTTAAGCAATACTTCTCTTACACAAAACTTCTCAACGCCCTCAGACAAGGGATTTTGAATAAACAGAGATTTGCCCTGGTAAACTCCGGTAATGGCGATCTCCTGCCCTTTCACAAAAAAGGAAACGGCGAATAGCCCAAAAAATATCCACAAGCACCTCCAGGTAGTCGATAACATAAATTGTACTTGCACGGCAACGAAATTCTTTAAAGGCAAGAAAGCACAATTTACGAAATTGTTACCACTACATGGCAATTATTCGAAGCGGAGAGATTCGATAGGGTCAAGCTTCGAAGCTTTGTAGGCCGGCAAATAACCGCTGAGTATCCCCACAAACATACCAATAAGCAAGCCGACCATCATCCAAAACCATGGAATGACAAAACCATCTGCATCGAGCAACTTAGCAATGAGATTGCCCACCAGAATACCCAAAATAATCCCTCCAATACCACCCATTTGCGTGATGACTATGGCTTCTATGAGGAACTGCTGTCTGATTTTAGTAGGTGAAGCACCAAGCGCTTTGCGAACGCCTATCTCCCTGGTGCGCTCCGTAACTGAAACCAGCATGATGTTCATAAGCCCGATGGAAGCACCCAAAAGTGTGATGAACCCTATTCCAAATCCACCCATTCGAAGGTAGCCTGTGATCTCTTCCAGGCTCTCGGCCAACGACTGGTTTCTGGCTACATCAAATGAATCCGGCTCGCCCAAGGGGTCTTTTCGGATAGATCGCATGAGACCTGTGGCCTGGCCCATCGCATACTCCATTTGCGTAGGGTCGTTGATGGCTACCGTTATGGTATATTGAAGGTTCCGTCGTGGATCTACCCTCCTCGCAGTTTCCAGGGGTACCAAAAAGTACCTGTCAAGCCCACTGTCTCCGCCAATATTTCCTTGTTTTTCCAGAACCCCAATCACCCTGAACCTGATCCCATAGGCCGTAATGAATTGATTAACAGGATTTTCGTTCTTTTCAAACAAATTACTATACACCTCGTCGCCAATAATGACTACGTTAGCTCCATTCTGTGCCTCAATCTGAGAAAAATTACGCCCCTGCGACAACTCACCGCCTTCAACGACGAGAATATTGGCGTCCCCTCCCACAATTCGCATGTTTGGGTTGGTTACCTTCGACCCTCTGCTCAGTTCGGCTACTCCGGTTACCCAGGTGGTGAGAGAGGGAGTGCCATAGGAGTTGTAAAGATCGAGGAATCTTCGGGCCTCACGGTAGTTGATGGCCGGATACCGTTTTTCTTCTACTCCGCTGGACCTGCGGTTATCGTAACGTTTGGTTCTGACGTCAAAGGTGTTAGCTCCCAAATCTGACAAGCTGTTATTGATAGACGCCTGTATCCCTTCTATGGCCGTTAGAATTCCCACCAAAGATGTAATTCCTATCGCAATGATCATCGCAGTAAGAACTGACCTTAGTGTGTTCGTTTGCACAGCCTTGATACCTTCCCGGATGTTTTCTAAGATGATCATGTGGAATTCAAATTCTTTGTAAATCTAATAAATGTGTATTCAAAACAATTTCTCGGCGCCGCTTTTAACCATTCAGCCCTTTTTGCAAAAGGCCTGCCTCAGCCGACCAACAACTATCTCCAAAATTCCACTACGAGGAATCCCTGCCCCAATAAGCAATTACATTTGCCATTCATACCAGGCCGTGTTGTACGATCTTCTTCACTTTCATAGCTTTACATTTTGAGAAGCTATCAACACACAGTTAATGAGTAAGGTTTTATTGCTTTTTATTACACTCTTCACATTTTTAATTCAAGCCAAAGCGCAGTTGTTGCCTCTCAGCACACCATCTGACTCCGCCAAACACTATTACTACCTTGGATGGAAGCAGATCATGGACTATGCAGACTATACACGGGCGGAGCAGTCGTACCGAAAAGCCATAGCATTTGATCCTGAGTTTATTTTAGGACAAAGCCTTGTGGGTAGAATTTCACCCGACATTAAAGAACGCTACGAAATACTTGAAAAGATCAACAGCAAAAAGCACCTGGCAACGGAAGACGAACAACTCGTGGCCGATGTGTCGGTGATGCTGATAGAATTTCTGAATGCCAGAGAGGAAATGGATAGTGTGAAAACGGCGGAAAAGATTGGCATCGCCTTGCAAACCGGCCTGCAAAACTTCGGCTTGATTGGAAAGAAGTACCCGGATGAGGTATACTTTATCTCAGAGTACTTTGAGATCGTAAACTATCTTTACGGGCCTCAAAAAGCACTCGACACCCTAAAAAGCTATAACCTCTCGCTTAAAAAGCCAGCCCCTTTCCTCATCGGCTACGAATCGACGCTGGAGGCTGCACTCGGCAACTATGACAATGCACTTGAGCTCGCCTACAAGCTAAAGAAGTGCTTCAAAGATAAAAAAGTGCCCAAACCCTATGTTGTCCTTGGTGAGATTTACCTGCAAAAAGGTGATTTAGAGAGTGCATACAAATACATTAATAAGGCACTGGAACTCGACCCGGCCAACAGGGCTGTGCAGAGGCTGAAAAAGAGAGCCGAAGTGGTACAAAAAAGCAATTTCTGACATCGGACTCCAGAAAAGAGAATTGATTTCACCTAAAAAATGTTTCTTACGTTACTGTAAAGGTGACTAAATCACACAATTGTACGTTAAGACAAGGTGACTCATGGAATTTACGACTTGTTCTGTTAGATTTAGTTGGCGAAGTTGAGCCTTCGGAGCAAGAAAAAGTGCTCCCTTCAGGCAGGTTCAACAGAAAAAATTTGAGCACATGAAGCGTATTATATTTCTCCTTTGTATCTTTTTGTTTATTGGTAGCAAGGCATTCTCGTCTTCAATCCTGATACCGATGGACAACAGCCAAACGAACCACTTGAAATCGTATGGCGTGGCCTATTGGGTACTTTCCAAAGATATTGAGATTGACTGGCTGCTCAACTACAGGGGCGGCAGCTTTATGTTTAAGTATTACCAGGCTTTTGAGAATGAGCTGATTATCCGGGGAGTAAGCTATGAGGTGATTTCCGATGCCGAAGCCGGGCAGATACTTGAGGTCATTGCGAGTCCATCATCCAATATGGACGCCATGAGGCTGGAAAAGTACCCAAAAATTGCCGTTTACTCACCAAAAAGTAAGCTACCCTGGGACGATGCCGTGACCATGGTACTCTCCTACGCTGAGATTCCCTACGATGTCATTTTTGATGAGGAAATCCTGTACAACGAGCTACCCAAATACGACTGGCTGCATTTGCACCACGAAGATTTTACCGGCCAGTATGGGAAGTTTTACCGGGCCTATGGTAACTACCCCTGGTACATAGAGCAGCAAAGAGACTATGAAGAAATGGCCAGAAAACACGGCTTTTTGAAGGTGTCACAAATGAAGCTGGGCGTGGCGAAAAAAATCAGAGACTTTGTGGGCAGCGGCGGCTTCCTCTTTGCCATGTGCTCAGCTACCGACTCCTACGATATTGCCCTGGCCGCCGAAGGTATCGACATTTGCGAAAGCATGTACGATGGCGACCCGGCAGACCCACGGGCTCAGCAAAAGCTAGACTTTAGTAAAACATTTGCTTTCGGTGACTTCCTGCTGGAACGCCGGCCACTTGAATACGAATACTCAAACATCGACATGCAGCCCAACGAGCGGGGAGTAATTGAGAGGAACGATTACTTCAATTTGTTTGAGTTCAGCGCCAAGTGGGATCCCATTCCCACCATGCTCACCCAGAACCATGAACGGATCATTAAAGGTTTTATGGGACAAACAACTGCATTTAGAAATGCAACCGTTAAGCCCGATGTGGTGGTAATGGGCGAAAATAAGAGCATTGGCGAAGTGCGGTATCTTCATGGCATATTTGGCAAGGGCTTTTATACTTTCTATGGCGGTCACGACCCGGAAGACTATCAACACCTTGTGGGCGACCCCCCAACTGACCTCAATCTGCATCCAAATTCCCCTGGCTACCGACTGATTCTCAACAACATACTTTTTCCGGCTGCAAAAAAGAAAAAGCAGAAAACCTGATCTTTTAAACTGTCCGGTTTAAAAAATTTCGGTTATTAATTTGGCCTTGACTAGTTTCACCTACATTTTTAATGACAGAAACTGACCACCGCCAAATCTTATTCTTAGTTGATAGAACTTTTCTCCTATGAGCTTTCCCACACTGATTTGTGGATGATACTTTCGGTGTCAGTGCTCATCGGCATGTCCAAAACAGGCGTTCATGGGGCAGGAATGATAGCGGTGCCGCTGCTGGCTGCTGTGTTTGGTGGCAAGCAGTCGAGCGGCTTCCTCCTTCCTATTTTGTGCCTTGCCGATATTTTTGGAGTGGTGTACTACCACCGGCATGCGGCGTGGGATCACCTGTGGAAGCTGTTTCCATGGGCAGCAGCAGGAACCTTACTCGGCACCTGGGTGGGCAACTACATTGACGACGAGGCCTTTAAGCTCATCATGGCCATCATCATTTTTGCTTCGGTCGGTCTAATGATTTGGCTGGAGAAGAGGAAAAAAAATGAAGAAAAGGTGCCGGCTTACTTTTGGCTTGCAGCACTCATGGGCGTTGCAGGCGGGTTTACCTCTATGGTTGGTAACCTCGCAGGGTCTGTTATGGCCCTTTACCTGCTCTCCGTACACTTACCGAAAAATTCATTCATCGGTACGGCAGCCTGGTTCTTTATGGTTCTCAATTGGTTCAAGCTGCCTTTTCACATCTTCAGCTGGCACACCATCACTGTAGACTCCTTCCTTTTTGACCTTGTAACTTTACCGGCTATTGGCCTCGGCGCTCTTATCGGAGTGGCCATCATTAAGAAAATTCCTGAGAAGCAGTATCGGTGGTTTATAATAGCCATGACAGTAGTAGCAGCTTTTGGAATGCTACTATAGAAATGGCTTGCAGTGAACGTAAACAATTTTTAGCAGTGGCGGTTAAAAGTTGAGAATTCCATTGCAAAAACAATTTTCTGCACGTTATTACCTTCCTGGCAACAAGGAGGTTAGAAATTAGACTTTTTTATGGGCAAGCCTACACTCAAATTCTGGCAGATCATCAACATGAATTTTGGCTTTTTCGGGCTCCAGTACAGCTTCGGCCTGCAGCAAGCCAACATGAGTCCTATTTATTCATATTTAGGCGCTGAAGAAAGTGAACTCCCCCTCCTGTGGCTCGCAGGCCCCATGACCGGACTTATCGTTCAACCCATCATCGGTGCCATAAGCGACAAAACCATCACCAAATGGGGCCGCCGGACTCCGTATTTTCTCATAGGCGCTATATTCTGTAGCCTTAGTCTGCTCGTGATGCCGTACAGCAGCACCGTGTGGATGGCAGCAAGCGTGCTTTGGATCCTCGATGCGGCTAACAACATCACGCAGGAGCCCTACCGGGCGTTTGTTAGTGACAAACTGCCGAAGGAGCAACATTCGCTTGGCTTTTTAACTCAAAGTGCGTTCACCGGCCTTGGACAAACCCTCTCATACCTCACCCCCACTCTTCTCATTTTTTTCGGTGTCAGCGAACTTGCAAAAAATGAAAGTGGTATCCCTGTCACAACAATCATCGCTTTCATGATTGGCGCTGTGGTGTCCATAGGCTCTATCCTGTGGACGTTAAAAACCACGAAGGAAATTCCTATTTCGGAGGAAGAAAAGGCCCACATCAGAAGCCAACCCAAGGGCATAGGCCCGACCATTGCAGAAATTGCGAAGGCTTTCAAAGAAATGCCTCTCACGATGAAGCAGATGCTGCCCATGATGCTGTTTAGCTGGTATGCTATGTTCATTTACTGGCAGTACATAGCCAAGTCGCTATCAAAATCTCTCTTTGGCACTACCGACGTGTTTGACCCCGGCTTCAGAAAAGCTGACCTGCTGGTGGGGCAAATTGGGGCGTTTTACAATTTCATTGCCTTTTTTGCGGCTTTCGGGTTAGCGATGCTGGCACAAAAATATGGCCCAAAGTGGATTCATGGTGCATGTATGTTTCTGGCTGGTGCTGGCTTGCTCGTGATTCCGCAGCTAAACACTCCTGGCATGGTCTTCATTCCTATCATTGGCATGGGGCTATCCTGGGCAAGTATGATGGGAAATCCCTATGTGATGCTTGCAGGCAGTATCCCTCCCGAAAGGACGGGGGTATACATGGGCATATTCAACATGTTTATCGTCATTCCCATGTTGCTCGAAACCTTCACCATTCCTATGTACTACTCGTCATGGCTTGGCAACAGTCCGGTGAATGCTATCAGGCTGGCTGGCACGCTATTGATACTTGCAGCTATTTCAGTTGCTTTTATCAAACTAAAAAGACCAGACCAAAGCGATTTACACGCAGAAAAAAAGTGAAGAACGCTCATGGCTTCCTGCACGGCTTCACGATTTCGTAAGTAACTGGAAAGCATGGCATTCGAAACACTTTACAACTGCATTTTTCCAGCCATCCCAGACGTCTATGAAATCTGACCAATTATTGGTACTTTGAAAGTATTCAGTAAATCAACTCTTACATTATGGCCCAGTTTAATCTAAAAGTTAATGGAAAAGAACATCAGGTTGATGTAGATGCGGACACTCCACTTCTTTGGGTGCTTCGTGACAACCTCGATCTGGTAGGTACCAAATTTGGCTGTGGAATAGCCATGTGTGGCGCCTGTACGGTTCACGTTGATGGAAATGCCGTCAGGTCTTGCTCGATGCCTATTTCAACGCTGGGAGACAAGTCTGTGGTGACCATCGAAGGCTTATCTGCCGATGCCTCTCACCCGCTTCAGAACGCCTGGAGAGAGCACGATGTACCCCAGTGCGGCTATTGTCAGGCAGGTCAGATCATGAATGCCGCAGCCCTACTGACGAAAAATGCCTCTCCAACCGACGAGGAAATAGAAAGCGCCATGAATGGCAATATTTGCCGTTGTGCCACTTACAACCGTATCAAGGCAGCCATCAAGACGGCTTCCGCAAGCGTTTAAGTCTATTCCAAAAATCCGAAATCATGACTTTAATAAAAACATCATACAACAGAAGATCCTTTCTGAAAGTATCAGCAGCCGGTAGTGGCGGACTTGTTATCGGCTTCAACTGGCTGGTATCGTGCAGTCCCAGTGCTGAAACCGCTATTAAAGGAGCACCTAAAGAGTGGTTCAATGTAAATGCTTACCTCAAAATAGGTGAGAACGGCCTCGTTACGATCATGTCGCCAAACCCTGAGGTAGGCCAAAACATCAAGACGTCAATGCCGATGATAGTGGCTGAAGAATTGGACGTGGCCTGGAAAGATGTCGTGGTTGAACAAGCGCCTCTTGATACGGAGAAATTTGTGAGGCAGGTGGCCGGCGGCAGTCAGTCGTTGAGAAGTTCATGGAAAGGCCTGAGAATGGCAGGTGCTACCGCCAGAAAGATGCTGATGGAAGCAGCTGCCAAGCAGTGGCAGGTAGATGCCTCAACCCTGACTACTTCTGAGGGAGTGATCAAAAACGCAAAAGGTGAAACACTCACCTATGGACAAATAGCCTCCGCTGCTGCATCCGTAACCGTGCCTGAAGAGGTGGAGTTGAAAGACCCATCTGCCTTCAAAATCATTGGTACCGACACCAAAAACGTTGACATAGAAAAAATCATTACCGGCAAGCCACAGTATGGCATGGATTTGAAAAAAGAAGGAATGAAAGTAGCGGTCGTGCTGCGCCCCCCTTCTTTTGGTGCCAAACTAAAGTCGTTTGACGACAGCGAAACCAGAAAGGTAACCGGTGTTTCTGATGTTATCCAGTTTGGCAACAAGGTAGCAGTACTGGGCAACACAACCTGGGCTGCTATGAAAGGCAAAAAAGCACTTAAAGCTGAATGGGAAGAGGATACACCTGCCGAGAGCACAGAGTACCACGACAAGCAAATGATGGCCTTGCTTAATACAAAGAATGGCGAGCCCAGAAGAAACGACGGCGATGTGGACGCCGCCTTCAAAACCGCCGACAAAGTAATTGAGAAAACCTTCGAGGGCCCGTTTCTACCGCACAATCCCATGGAACCAATGAATTTCTATGGACATGTGACGGCGGCCAAGGTTGATCTTATCGGACCTATTCAGACACCCGAGAGAACAAGACGCCAGGTTGCTGAGCTACTGGGAAGGCCCGAAACAGAAATTTTCATTGACATGACCCGTATGGGAGGTGGTTTCGGTCGCAGGCTTTATGGTGACTTTGTGCTGGAGGTGGCCGAAATTTCAAAGCTCGCCAACACGCCCATCAAGCTGGTGTACACCAGAGAGGACGACATGACAGCTGGTATTTACCGCCCTGCATCGAAATACAAATTCAAAGCCGGTGTAAAAGACGGCAAGCTGGTGGCCTACCATTTGGTTGGTACCGGCATCAACGGCAACGGCTGGACTCGTGAAAACTGGTTTCCCGCAGGATCCATCCCTAACTACAGGGTGGAGTCGTACGGGCTGGACAGCAACATTACCACTGGTGCCTGGCGTGCACCCATCACCAACTTCCTGGCTTATGCTGAGCAAAGCTTTATTGATGAGGTGGCCGAGGAAATGGGAGTTGATGCCGTGCAGTTGAGGCTTGATTTGCTCGAAAAAGCTAAGAGTGACCCTGTGGGTACGGTAGACTATGAGCCAGAGAAAATGATTGGCGCCATAAAACTTGCTGCCGAAAAGGCCAACTGGTCGGCTACTGAAGATGGAGTGAGCAAGGGCTTTAGTGCCTACTACTCGCACAACTCCTATGTGGCGATGGTGGCGGAGGTTGTCAACAAAAAAGGCCAGCCTAGTACCAGAAAAGTAACCTGCGCTGTTGACTGCGGGATAGTGATCAACCCAATAGCCGCCAAAAATCAGATTGAAGGTGGCATTATCGACGGCATCGGGCACGCTATGTATGGCGACATGACGTTTGTGAATGGTGCGCCACAGGCAAGCAACTTCAACAACTACAGACTGATCAGAATGGGAGAAGCACCTCCGGTTATTGAATGTCACTTTGTGAAAAACACGAATGACCCTACAGGTCTCGGCGAACCATCGTTGCCACCGGCAGGTGGTGCGCTGGCCAATGCTATGTACAAAGCTACCGGACAGCGTTTCTATAAGCAGCCATTTATGCAACAACAGATAAAACTTGGCTAGCTTTTGTTCAGCGTAAAACAAAAAAGGTTTAGGGGGAGACTCCTAAACCTTTTTTTTGTTTTATACCCTTTGACCGTCAATGCATCCTATCTCCTCTTACAGTAAGCGATTTCATTATTGCGGCCTCAGCTTCTAAGAACTCGTTCCATCTAACTTTCACATAATCCTTTGGCATGTATTCTTCGGCCAGTTCAATGAAATTATGATAGTGGCCAGCTTCTGAAACCATCAATTCATAATAGAACTTTTTCAACTCTTCATCCGCAATATGCTTGTGCAGCAGTTTGAACCTCTCGCAGCTTCTGGCTTCTATTAACGCATTCAGCAGCAACTTCTCCACCAGCTGCTGGTTGCGGGAGCCACCCTTTCTCACTACCTCATTAAGTCTGGCCACATACTCGTCCTTCCGTTGCCTCCCTAACCCAAAACCTCTCTTCTTGAGTTGCTCCACAACTCTTTCAAAGTGGCTCCATTCCTCCGCTACTACTGGCACCAACATTTCCAACAGCTTTTCTCTTTCCGGGTAGAGCATAATGAGCGAAATGCACGAAGAAGCGGCCTTCTGCTCGCAATAAGCGTGGTCAACGAGAATGTCCTCAATCTGCATATTGGCAATGTCCGTCCAGCGGGGATCGGTGGGTAGCTCCAGGCCAAGGGTGGTTTTACTCTTTGCTTCCATTAGACCTTTGGTTCAATCAAAGAAATACCAGGTAACACCGAGGTCAAACACCCGGCGCTGCCCGGGGTAATAGGGCGAAATGAAATAGCCATCGGCGGTGCCGGGTTGGTTTGCGTGCGTCATCTTGGCAAAGTATCGTGCATTGCCGACTTTGAAGTTCAGGAATACATCTGCTGTCAAATACGAGTCGATGGCAAAGCTATTCTGGATGTAAAACTGCTGAATAACCGGGTTGTAAGCGTGGCCATAGTAAGTCGATTTCCAGTTCAGGTCAACGCCAAGTTGAACAGGCAGGTAGTCGTTGAACCATACCCCTTCATAGTAGAACCTGGTATTGATCAGCCATTCAGGCATCCTCCAAATCTCCGAGTCAGCACCAGTAACAGCAGTGTAAATCACTTGAGGGTTCAGGTGAAAACTTTTGCCAATGGTAAGCTCAGCCGCAGCGCTGGGATTAAACAGCAACTGTCCGGCAGCTGATTGCGATTGGTGCGGAAGAGAGTCTGCACCAAAGTAAACATAGTTGGCCACCCTGGTCAGATTAAGCCCAGGCTTGAGTGTGACGGGGCCAAGCTTAACATTCAACTCCCCCCCCAATCTATCAGCTCTTTGTGGCTCGAAGTCATTGACCCAGCTGTAGTGGTTTCCAAAATAATAGAGTTGCTGGTAGCCTGGCTTGTACCTCATGCTTCGCAACCACAAATTGAGAAATGGCAAAGTGGTTCTCCCCTCAATATCAAAAAGTCCTCCCTGTAGGTATTCAACTTTGGCATCCGTGTCCCATACGTCAAACAACCTTACATTGATTTTTGCCCCTCCATAGCTCTCCGACTGGCGGCCAAAAGGAGACGAGAAGCGGTCATTGTAAGTCACATACCGCTGCTTCAGATAAAAATTATAACTCAATCCGCCTATTTTTCCCAGCACCCCGGCTTCATTAAGCAGTGCTCTCATCTGAATCAGATCTGCCGTGCTGTCGCTGGTGATTAAGATATTTGGATAAGCCGAGGCGTTGTTGGTTGGCGTAGGGTCTTCAAAACTATTGTCGTGCCTTCCTTTGTCGAGCAAATAGTAAATCTGAAGCTCATCAGTGATTTTGTACTTCTGAAAAAGGTGGAAGTTGATCTTATAGTCATAAGCTTTCACCCCTGTCAGTTTGATGGGAGAATCAAGGTATTGAAAAAGCTCAGCAGTGGAAGCATCTTCACTCACATCAATACCCCCAGTTTCAAGCACCTGGTGTTTGATCCTGTCAACATTAAAAAGCAGTTGATACTTCTCGTTCTTTGACTTATAGCTGGTGTACAAATCCCAGGTGGTGCTGTTCACATTTCGGTCACCTCGACTGGAAGAAGAACCAATCTGCTTATCCGATGTAAGCAACTTAAAATCTACCCCCAAATTCCACCGTGGATTGATGTTTCTTGAGTAACCAACGTCCACCACGCTTCTTCCTGAGCCGCCCACGACAGTTTTTATTTTGATCCAGGGCGATTTTGTATCAAAGTATTTTATCTCAGAAGAGGGAATAAAGTAGGGATCGTAAGCATTGATACCCAACGTGGCTCCTATTGTGGACGGGAACAGATAGTACAAAGACCTGGTCGCCGTTCCGTTGTTGCCCAGGTCAACCAGGGTATGGTTTGAAACATCAACCGCATCAAAATTCTCTAGCCCGTAAAGCAGGGTGTCAAGCACGTGCAGCGAGTCAGACAATGCTTTAATGTCAGCTTCTGAAAACCAAAATGTTGTTCTGGAGGAATAAACATTTTTTGTTGAATCGTCCAGCACCTGTGCATGCGAAACACTCAGAGCAAGCCCTGTGGCGAAACATCCAATTGCTGCAATTTTTAGTATGATCTTCAAACTGACTTGCCCAGGTTTTTAGTTACCTTCTCTGCTATTACCGCCTCAAAGTTTTCTTTTTCTTTTGAAAAGGAAAACTCTATCGGGATATAAAAAAAAGGTGCACTGTCCAAATACCGCTGAAACTTCGGATTGCTCATTTTTACATAATCCTTTTCTGTGGTAAGAATAACGCAATTGCCGCTGTTTTGATATTCACCAATGATCTTTTCCATTTCCTGATCATTGTAGGCAAAGTGATCAGCCCTTTCCCAATGCGTTACCACCTCAATTCCCTCAATTTTCAAATAATCCAATAATGGCGCCGGGCTGGCAATACCTGTAATCAAAAATACTCTCTTATGCCACTCACCTTTTTTCCCATACGACACGGGGCGTCCATACTGTATAGAACAAAAAAAGACAGGAGTGCCTGCTTGAGTGTAGGTTTGAATCCTTGCTCTCATTTTGTCCTTCTCCACTTCAGGCATGATCTGAGGCGATTTTGTCACCACAATGATATCAGCTCTTCTCGCCCACCTTCTTCCCTCTCGCAACGACCCAGAGGGCATAATAAAATCCCGGTAAAAAGGATTTTGGAACGACGTGAGCACTATCGAAGTGGATGGTTGCACAGCCCGATGCTGGAAGCCATCATCCATCAGAAAGACATCCAATTTTGGGTATAGTTCCCTAATGTTTCTAATAGCCAACACCCTTTTCTCACCCACTGCCACAACAACTTTTCCAGACCATCTTTTGAAAAACAAAAGTGGCTCATCACCGACTGACGCAGCACTTGACAGCTCATCGACAACTAAAAAACCTTTTGTAACTCGGCCATATCCCCGGCTGATCACTGCTACATTCTTACCCATCGACAGCAAGTAAGCAATGAGATAATTGATAGTTGGTGTCTTGCCAGTGCCCCCCACTGACAGGTTGCCAACACAAATCACCGGAATACTAAAACCAGTGCTTCTTAACACCCCCAGGTCGTACAAAGTATTCCTGATATTCGTAATGCATAACCAGACAAAGGAAAATGGTGCCGCAAGAAGAACCCTAAGTAGTTGCATTAGTCAATTGTATTGTGGGCCTAAAGATAGTATACTTGCGATAAGGAGAAGCGAATGAGCAAGGAAGAAATAAGGATCAAAGAAATAATCTCATACCTGGAGACTCAGGCCCCGAGGGCGTATCAGGAGAGCTACGACAACGCTGGCTTGATAGTAGGCAATTCTTCGAATCATGTCTCGGGAGTACTCATTTCGCTTGATGCCACAGAAGAAATTGTTGACGAAGCTATTGCCACCGGCTGTAATCTTATTGTTGCCCATCACCCCATTGTCTTCAAGGGACTTAAGACACTTACAGGAAGCAACTACGTAGAACGCACCGTTATCAAAGCTATCCAACACGACATCGCTATTTATGCCATCCACACAAATCTTGATAATGTACTTGACGGTGTCAACGCTGAAATCGCCCATATCTTAGGACTACAGCATCTCAGGATACTGGCCCCTAAATCAAACGTCCTTTCCAAAATTGTTGCGTTTTGCCCAAAAGACAATACCGGGGCAGTTCTGGCAGCATTGCATGAAGTGGGCGCCGGACACATCGGCAACTATGATCACTGTAGTTTTCGAGTGGCGGGTACAGGCAGCTTCCGCCCAAACGACAAGGCAACTCCACACATAGGTGCCGCTCACCGGCTTGAGCAAGTACATGAAGATCGTCTGGAATTAATTTTCCCATCGCATTTGAGTCAAGTGATCATAAACACACTTCAAACTGCGCACCCATATGAAGAAGTAGCCTATTACCTAACTTCGCTGCAAAACCAATATCAGGAAGTTGGATCGGGAATGATTGGCACCCTGCCCGAACCCATGCAACCCGATAAATTTCTGGCTCATCTTAAGGACGTCTTCGACCTCCAGGTCATAAAATACACGCCGGTTAACAAGAAGATACATACTGTAGCAGTTTGCGGCGGGGCAGGAAGCTTCTTGCTGGAAAGCGCCAAAAAGCAATCGGCCGACGCATTTGTGACGTCCGACTTCAAATATCACGAGTATTTTGATGCCGAAGGCAGGGTACTCGTGGCAGATATTGGGCACTATGAAAGTGAGGTCTCTACAAAAAACCTGCTTCATAGGAAATTAAAACAAAAATTCACTAATATTGCACTCCGTTTGTCTAAAGCAAACACAAACCCCGTCAGATATTACTTATAGAACTGAATGGAAAGCACCGTAGCACAAAAATTAGAATCGCTCAGCAACCTCCAAGAAATTGATTCCAACCTCGACGAAATAAAAAAAATCAGGGGAGCACTTCCAGAAGAAGTGATGGACCTTGAGGATGAAATTGCCGGTTATGAGACCAGGGTTCAGAAGTTCAACCAGGATCTGGAAGAACTTGAAGGCTCTATTTCAGACAACAAGACCGCAATTAAGGACGCAGAAAAACTCATCAAAAAGTACGGTGAGCAGCAAATGAATGTCCGCAACAATCGTGAGTACGACGCAATCACCAAGGAGATTGAATTACAGCAGCTTGAAATACAAATTCTTGAAAAAAGGATCAAAGAGGCTTACGTAAAGATCGATACCAAAAAAGAAGAAATACAAGGAACGAAGGACGTTCTTAGCGAACGCAGCAAAGACCTTGAAAGCAAGAAAAAAGAGCTTGATGTCATCGTGAAAGAAAGCGAAGACGACGAAAAAGCGCTTAGCAAAAAGCGAGAAGCCGCAGCAGCGAAGATCGAAGAGCGTTTGCTTAAATCCTACGACAAAACAAGGGCTAACGCAGTAAACGGCTTGGCGGTTGTTCCTGTGCGCCGAGGCGCATGTGGTGGGTGTTTCAATATTGTTCCTCCTCAAAGACAAGCTGACATCAGAGAGAAGAAAAAACTCATCGTATGTGAGCACTGCGGTCGTATATTAGCAGGAGTTGATGACGAGATTGAAGAAGAAGACACAAAAGGCAAAACAACAAAACGGACGAGAAAGTAATTTCTTGACATTCGTTTGTATCCCATATAAGCAGGTGAGTCTCAGGGCTCGCCTGTTTTTGTTTGTGCTCCTGCCATTTTTTCATTCCTCTGCCATGCAAGCAGACCTTGGCTGGCAACCTTCCGTGGTAGAAACGCACGACCTAATTCTACAATACAGGCTTTCTGAGGCCAAGACCCTCCTGGCAACTCTCCCCAACTCTCCGGAAAAAGCCTACCTCCTTAACCTCAGCGACTTTCTTCAAATGATCTACACTGAAGATAACGGCTTTTACGAAAGCTATCTCGGCAATCTCCCAAAGAGAAGAGCATGGATAGAGGAATTGCCAGAAGGAAATGCCCAAAAGGCGTTTTATCTGGCAGACATGAAATTGCAGGAGGCGATGTTTAAAATCAAATTTGGGGACTACCTGTCGGGGCTATACAGTTTATTGCAGGCGCACAGCCAAATAGATGAACTTCAAAACCGTGATGACAAAATTCTCCCATTCTTAAAGTCGGCTGGTGTCATCAACATCCTCATTGGCCTGACGCCCGAAAAGTACGAATGGGCCATCCGGTTGATTGGCCTTCAGGGTGACGTAGCCACCGGAATTGAGCAGCTAACAAGCCTTTCGTCCAGTAGCAGTCCCATGGCAGATGAGGCCCTGATCATCCTTGGATACTTCTATGCCTACCCGCTTCATGAACCAGTAAAAGCAAGCACCCTGTTTTCGCAAATCCTGGAAAAGCAACCCAATAGCACGCTTGCCCGGTTTATGCTGGCCACTTCTCTTAATAAAGCGCACAAAGGTGAACAAGCGCTGACCACTTTATCGAAAATCCCGGCGGATCAGCAAAAATCACTCACTCCGGTTAACTACCTTTTTGGAGACCTGTATCTCGAAAAAATGGATTTGGATAAAGCCCGGGAGCACTACAAAATGTTTACCCAATCGTACAGCGGAGATAACTTCAAGAAAGATGCGATGGCCAAAATAGCTGCCTCGTATTACCTGGAAGGCGACACACGCAGCGCAAGCACATGGAGTGAAAAAGCGTCTAAAATGGAGCGAAGCACGACTGAACCGGACAAAAATGCGGATGTGTTCCTTACAGAAATAAACCAATATCCAATCCCACTGCTGAAGACAAGGCTTTTAACCGACGGAGGCTATTGGGAAGAGGCAAAGCGACAACTATCTACTGTAAACCCATCGGAACTTGATGGAAAATGGCTATGCGAGTACTATTATCGTTTGGCGAGGCTCAGTCATTTGCAAGGAAAAGACCAATCAGCTATTCCTCATTACCAACAGGCTTTGAAACTTGCCGAACGGCAACCCTGGTACATGGGCGCTAATGCTGCTTTGCAACTTGGGCTCATCATGAAGAGCTCCGGAAAAGACCAAGAAGCAAAGGGGTATTTTGAAAAAGCAATCGGCTTCGAGAACCACCCTTACAAAGCAAGCATAGACTCCAGCGCTGAAAGGGAGCTAGCCCGGCTGACTTCAGATTAATTCCACGCCTTCAAGATGGCTGACATCGTTGGCTGTGACCATCGAAAGCTGCTCTCCGGTATAGTTGAAAACGTACAAACCAAGGTTAGAATGGCCAAAGCTCTCCATTAGCTGAAGCGGATAACCGAGCATCCAGCACACAAGAATCCGAATAGCTCTTCCGTGCATACAAATCAGCACTTTTTCTTCATCTGGTTTGCTCAGAATATATTTCATAGCCAGCTTCTGCCTTTCCATGACCTCTATGGGCGACTCTCCCCCATCTATCCGCTGATCCAGCTCACCTCGCTGCCACGCCTCAAGCGTCGTCAGATAATGGCTATGGATGTCTGGCTCAAAGGCCAGCCCTTCTTTGTTACCCCAGCTAATCTCATCCAGCCCTTCAAGTTTCTCGTGGGGGATGCCCTGGTTTATGAATGACTCCACTGACTGGTAGGTACGGATCAGCGACGACACGTACACCTTATTGAACTTTTCGTCTTTGTAGTGGTTAAAAAATGCCCTGGCTTGCTCCTGCCCTGTTTGGTTCAAAGGCGCATTTACTCCTCTTCCCTGAACCTTTTTCTCCCTGTTAAACTGGGTTTCACCATGTCTAACGATATATAACTGCTTCACACCAATATTGTCAAATGAGTCACAAAACTACAAGTAAACGATAAATATGTCCGTTTTTAAACTTTTAAATTCAACAGCCTGTTTTGCAGGTAATTCATTCAGTGCTAAATTTCGACACCATTCATAAACGACCACTTTTTTGAAGGAGAAGAGCAGTACGGAAACAGAGATCAGAGAGCTTCACATCAGGGAGATCATTTCGGGAGCCATTAATGGAAAGAAATCGTTCGCTTTTTGGAAAAAACAAGGTCAACCCCAACTCCTGGGTATCGTTGACCTGGGCGAGCAACCGTCAACAGACAAGGGAGACTTAGAAGAAGCAAGCCCTGGTTTTGCCGTAAGCCCCTTCCTGAACGAGGGTAGAAAAAAAAATATCAAAATCAATGCAGATCTTGTATTTACCCCGACCGACAACAGTTCAGGTTTCCAGGTAAATCCGGCCGTTGGCGTAAGTAATGAGCAAACTGACTCGTTTATCCAGGGCGCATTTGAACCCCTGCGGCCAGCATTACTTGAGGCATACTTTCCGGCAACTGACATGGTAGCTGCCAGCCAAAAAGGCAACTTTATTGACATTGTAAACAAGGCAAAAGAGAACATCAAAGCAGAAGTTTTTAATAAAGTGGTGCCTTCCCGGTATACGGACGTTTCATACCCGCCAGGCTGGGACTTTATATCCGCTTTTGAAAAGCTTCACCAGCTATACCCCAACGCCTTCGTCTATGTTTTTGGCATTCCAGGGGTTGGTATATGGATGGGAGCCACTCCCGAGCTTTTGCTCAGCATAGTGGATGGCAGGTGGTTTAAGAGCGTGGCTTTGGCTGGCACGCAAAGGATTCCCGAATCAGGCGACCTATCCCAGGTGGCCTGGACACAAAAAGAAATTGAAGAACAAGCTTTGGTTTGCCGGTACATTATCAACTGCTTTAAAAAAATACGATTGAGGGAGTATGAAGAAAAGGGCCCTATATCTATCAAAGCAGGTAATATGGCGCACCTCAAAACGGAGTTCTACGTGGACATGGAAGCTGTCAATTTTCCACAGCTGGGCAGCGTAATGCTGGATTTACTTCACCCCACTTCGGCTGTATGTGGCATGCCTCTTGAGCCATCGTTGCAGTTCCTCAAGGAGTTTGAAGGCTTCGACAGGGAATTTTACACAGGCTATCTGGGGCCGGTGAATATGCAGGGTAGCACCCAGCTTTATGTTAACTTACGATCCATGAAGCTGCTTTCAAACAGGGCCAGGTTATTTGCGGGAGCCGGAGTTACCGAAGATTCGATAGCGGAAAAAGAATTTGAAGAAACCGAACTGAAACTTCAAACGCTTATGTGCCTGTTCTAAGCCGCAAACATGGTAATCAAAGCAATCAACGATATAGCCAGCATTTGTTACCTGAAAGGACTGCGTAATGTTGTGCTTTCTCCCGGGTCACGATGTGCACCCCTTACGCTGGCCTTCAACCGGCATGGCGACTTCAACATATACACAATCCCCGATGAGCGGGCAGCTGCGTTTATCGCATTGGGCATGGCTGAAAGGACAGAAACTCCAACGATACTTATCTGCACATCGGGCACCGCTGTACTGAACTATGCTCCAGCGGTCACTGAGGCTTATTACCGAAACATCCCCTTGCTGGTGCTAACAGCCGACCGACCACCAGAATGGCTGGAACAATGGGATGGCCAAACAATCAATCAGAAGGCAATATTTGAGCCTCATATAAAAAAGTCTTTCAGTTTCCCTGACAGCTTCGAGCATAAGGATGCCTTATGGTTCTCGCATCGCTTGGTGAACGAGGCTATCAACTGCTGCAGCTCGCTCGAGAATGGCCCGGTTCATATTAATGTCCCTTTGAGGGAGCCTTTCTATCCGGAAAAAGGCGAAAAATTGGTCTTTGACAAGGCGATAAAGCTCATAGACGAACCGGCATTTGAAAACTCTCCAGGCAAAGACACACTTTTGCGCCTATCAGAAGAACTAAACCAGTCTGCCAAAATTGTCATAGTCGTTGGGCAGCACAAACCCGACAAGTCGCTTATCGACGCTCTTTCGATTGTATCGCTTAAGCTCAATATTCCTGTCGTAGCCGACATCATTGCCAACCTGCATGGCTTTGCAGGCACTATCAGGCATTCGGATGCTTTTTTACCAAAAGCCTCTGCTAGTTTAAAGCCTGACCTTCTGATCACTTTAGGACAATCAGTGATCAGCAAAAATCTCAAACTGTTTCTCAGGCAGCACCGGGCCAGCGCCCATTGGCATATTGCCCAGGCTGGTCACATTCCGGATCCGATGCAATCGCTTACACGAATTGTTAGGATGAGTCCCACTCACTTTTTCAAACAACTACTTGACACGGGTGTTACTCCAAAATCGCAGGAATTCATGGAAAGCTGGAGAAGCCTCGATGAGAAAGTGAAGGAGAATTTTAACAGCATTTTTACTCACCAACCTTTCAACGAATTTCAAGCAGCATACAGGTTTATCAAAAGCATTTCAGGAGAAGCCAAATTGCACCTCGCCAATAGCATGGCGGTGAGATATGCCAATTTTGTAGGCCTCAGTTCCCAGCAAAATAATATTTTTGTGCATGCGAACAGAGGCACCAGCGGTATAGATGGCAGCACCAGCACCGCAGTCGGCATTACGCTCACCTGTGCTGTCCCCAACTATCTGATTACAGGGGATGTGTCTTTCTTCTACGATATCAATGCCTTTTGGCACAATTACCTGCCCGCCAATTTCAAGATCTTACTATTAAACAATCACGGAGGCGGGATTTTCCGGCTTATCCCCGGGCCTTCCCAGCAGCCAGAACTTGAGGAGCTTTTTGAAACGCAACAACCAAGAACTGCCATAAGAATGGCAGAGGAATTTGGTTTTAGCTATTTCAAAAGCACTGGAGAGGAAGATTTCAATAGCCAGCTGATCTCATTTATGGAAGATGAGAATCGGGCTATCTTTGAAGTAGAAACAAACAAGGAAAACAATCAGTTGTTCTTTAATCATTTCAAATCTCATATAAACACCTGACATGGCATCAAAATTTGAATGGCAAACGATAAAGGAGTACGAAGACATTCGCTTTGAATTTCTGGAAGGAATAGCCAAAATAACTATCAACCGCCCGGAAGTACGCAACGCATTCAGACCGCAAACAGTCAATGAAATGTCGGAGGCAATGGACTACTGCCGGGAAGACCCGGACGTTTACGTGGTTGTGCTTACCGGAGAAGGCGACAAGGCATTTTGTAGCGGTGGCGATCAAAACGTAAAAGGCATTGGCGGGTATGTGGGCAAAGACGGCGTTCCCCGCCTGAATGTGCTTGACCTGCAAAAGAAAATACGGTCACTGCCTAAGCCTGTGGTAGCCATGGTCAATGGATTCGCCATTGGTGGTGGTCACGTACTTCACGTAGTTTGCGACCTCACTATTGCTTCAGAAAATGCCATTTTCGGGCAAACAGGCCCTAAAGTGGGGAGTTTCGATGCTGGCTTCGGTTCTAGCTACCTGGCCCGCCATGTTGGGCAAAAGAAGGCCCGTGAAATCTGGTTTCTTTGTCAGCAGTACAGCGCCAAAGAAGCTGAAGACATGGGAATGGTTAATAAGGTAGTACCGCTCGATCAGCTGGAGGAAACTACAGTGGAGTGGTGCAGAATCATGATGCAGCGCAGTCCAATGGCTCTGAGAATGATCAAGATGGGTCTCAACGCTGAACTGGATGGGCAGGCTGGCATTCAGGAACTGGCGGGTAACGCAACTTTGCTCTATTATTTCACCGAGGAAGCCCAGGAAGGAAAAAATGCTTTTCTCGAAAAAAGAGCTCCTGACTTCAAGAAATTTCCAAAGTTCCCATAAACAAAAAAAAAGGGTGCGTTCGCACCCTTTTTTTTCTTGGCAGACAAGCCTACCTGCAGGCTTTCCCGCTTATTTCATACTTGTTCTTAGAGCCAGTCACTTCAAAAGAAAATGTCTGACTGATTACTTCAATCACCTCGTTGATAGGTTTGCCATCAAAAGTGGCTGTCAGTCGGCAATCACCGATTTCCTTATTTCCCAGCCTGATGTCGGCTTTGTAAACTTCGTTAAGTGTACTCACTACCTCCGTCATGCTTGTTTGCTTGAACACCATCTTATTGGTCTTCCATGCCAGGTAGTTTTGGTTCATGTTCTTCGACTTCGACACGCCCTGGCCTTCCCTTCTAACCACACCTGTTTCGCCTGGAAACAACTCCACCTTTATCGGTCTCTCAGCCACATTGGGTTGTGGTTTTTTCGTCAGACTCACCACGCCAGTTTCAACAATCACCTCCGAATATTTCGCTTCACTTTCAGTCTTCACCTGAAAGGAAGTACCAACAACAGTCACCATCGCCTCAACAGTTTCTACTTTAAAAGCACGATCAGGGTCAGGCGTGATGTCAAAAAATGCCTTCCCGTTGAACACTACTCTTCTTTCTTCGGCAAATTGGGTGGGGTAACTAAGGCGTGACATGTCGCTCATCGAAACCACCGATCCGTCGGACAGCTTAACATCCTTGGTCTCACCAGCGTCTGTTCCAACTACCACCCAGCCGTCAACGGTTATCTCATCGCTGCTGCTAGTCCCACCTCCGATAAAAAGAAAATAGCCTATGCCCAGCAACACTATTACCGACGCTGCTACAGCCCATAATTTCACGGAGAAGCCACCACGTGGCTCACTTGGTTTTGTGAAATTCTTCTGAGTGGAAATCCTGCCCATGACGGAGTCTCTCGCCTTCTCAACATCAAAGGACTTTACATCGGTAGCAGACCATGCTTCTGAGAACGAAAGAAACTCCTCTTGATTTTCGTTTCTCCATTCTTCAACTTGCTGCTGCTCTTCTAAACTGGCATTACCTGAGAGGTACTTAGCCAACAATTCTATCATTTTCGACCTATTAGAAATATCTAGTCTTGTAACACTATCTGCTTACCCGACCCTTATCCAATTATACAATAAACGTGCAAAGATACATAGAAAACTTATTTGCGAGGTCGGGTTTCCGGCTCATATTCAATCGGCAGGCTTTCCGCCAACCTTTCCCATGACCAATAACCCAAAGTAGTCACCGCCAATGGATCGTAAATAAAACCCCTTTTGTCTACTGACACCGTGGGAATATTCAGCTGCAAGTAAGACACCTGCCTGCTTCCTCCTGACTCTCCCGCCATCCTGTAGTTTAGCCCAGCTGGTGAGGCCAGGTTATTACTAAGAAGCTTCTGCTTTTCCTCAAGGTACGACATTGGCTCTGTCTCCCGAAGATACATTACCTGGAGATAGTCTTTAAATGACAGCTTTTTCTCATAGGGATGTGAGCCATTTTTCATTATGCTATTGATTGTAACTTCGTAAAAAGGTACCGGACCTGAAGTTGGTAAATCATAGACCTTGTAAACAAGAAACCCTTCTTTTCTCAGTCTGTTGGCCGTTAGCGACCTGATGAAATGCTCCAACGACCCACGGTAGGCCCGCAAGCGGTTCTTGTTCCACCTCTTTAGCTCGCCTTCATCAGAAGGGATCAGCTCTTCAAACCTGGATTTCCCAACATATCTCGTTGTGCCTCCCCGTTGCTCAAACAATTCAAGCACATAATAAATCCTATAACCCAGGGCCCAGTTCTCAATAATCAGTGGCTCGCTGGCATATCCTATGAGCAGGTCATCGTTTCCATAGTACTGAAAATCCAGCACGTGGTCATTTGTAATCACACAGCGGGAAGCATTTGGTGTGGAGCCCAGGAAAGCAGTTTGGAATGCCCGAAGGTGCCGCTCCCAGCTTTTGTCTTTGGTGGAGATAATCTCAATGCTTTCAAGTTGGTCCAGTTTCGAAATCAAAGCAATTCGCAACGCAATGTCCGAAGTATCCTGAATGTTGATCCTTTTTACTCCCAGCTGATAAGCCACATGCGAAAAAGTGACCTCATAAGTGCCTAAGGGCAGGTGATCGATACTAAAAAAGCCATTCTGATCAGTGCCATCCCCCAACATGGACTTTGCAACAAAAACATTTACTCCTTCGATTGGAGCGCCGGTGGCATCATCAGTTACAGTACCAAAAAGCATCACATGCTCCTTAAACTTGGCTTCCTCAACAGCCACCTGAGGCTTGAATATAATGATCTGATCTCCGATGAGCTTATACTCCAGGCCCGTGCCGGTAAGAAGCTTACTCAGCACATACTTGACTGACTTATTGGACTCAGCTAATGTGAATTTCTGTTTGATTGGTACGATATCGGCGTTGTAGGAGAAAAAAATACCAGAAACTTCCGACACCCTGATAATTGCGGAGTCCAGATTTACCTCCCAAACCTGAACGTCAATCACTCTGTCCAATACGGACTTCTGGCTTTGCGCACTCACCGTACAGCAACAGTCCAACAGTAGAATTGAAAACAAAAAATGAAATCTATACGATTTCATATGTGCATGCGGTTCATTAGCAGAGAATCAAGCTATGTATCAATAGCTTCCTAAGTTCTGAAATTTGCCGGGCTAATTCAAAAAAACATCAATCAATTGTCTTTCAAGAAATCTTTCAGCTTTTCACGCAGCAACCTAAGTGCCTTACCCATCTGCACTTCAACGGTCTTCACAGAAATGCCAATATGGTCGGCTATCTCCTGGTATTTCAACCCGTCAAACCTGCTCATTCTAAAAATTCGCTGACACTGTGGAGGCAGCGAGCTTATTGCCACCTCAATCTTTTGTTCCAAATCCGGCTCTTCGTGAATCCCATAAGCGTAGGTTGATTCTTTTTCGAGGTAGTTGACAACATAATGCTTGTAGGCGTCCCTTACCTTCAAATGCTTCAGGTGGTTAAGGCAAGTGTTGTGAACCGACCTGAACAGATAAGATTTGACAGACGAGTCGGGAGCCAGCGACTCGCACTTCTCCCAAAACTTAACAAATACGTCCTGCACAATTTCTTCCGCCGACTCCGGGTCATTCAGGTATTTGTTAGCATAGCTGCAAAGAATCGAGTAGAACGAGTTGAAAACAATCTCAAATGCCCCTTCCTCCTTATTGCGTAACCGCTCAACCAGTAAAAAATCAGACTCTGTCAAGTTCTAGTAGTGTTATCAACTTATATTTGATGGAAAATCAAAAATATAAATTCAGTCCAACAAATCTATTATTTGCCATCATTTGATCATTAACTTAATACACCTTCACTGATTGATTTACAATAGCACCATCTGGCTGAACGACAAAAGGGTTGATTTGACATCAGCTGACGACTTGAGTACATTCGACAACTACGAACAGGGAATTCTCCTATTCATCAAAGAATGGCTGTCAGGCTCAAATCGGTTCACCCTCCATACATCAGGATCCACCGGCATTCCAAAAGAAATTGAAGTGACCAGGAACCAAATGATCGCCAGCGCTAAGGCAACAGTCAACTTCCTGAAAATCGCCCAGAAGACACCGGTTACGGTTTGCATTGATGCCCGCTACATAGGAGGAAAAATGCAATTGGTGCGTGCACTTATTCATGACCTGCCCTTGCAGATCATTACTCCGACCACCCGGTTAATGGATCAGCTTGATGCGCTGCCCTCGTTGGGCTTAATGTCCCTCGTTCCTCTTCAATTATACAACTTGCTCGACGCAGCCCCGCAAATTTTGAACAAGGCAAGTGCCGTACTCATTGGAGGAGCGCCTGTTCAGGCAAACTATCTGACAAAATTAACCTCGACTGCCCCTCCTGTGTACCATACGTACGGCATGACGGAGACCATATCCCACGTGGCATTAAAGCACCTAAATGGTGAAGACCTCTCAGACGAGTTTATGTCGCTGCCCGGCATTGAACTAGCAACTGATGACCGAGGATGCCTTGTGATAACAGGTGAGGTGACTGGCAACCAACCGGTGACCACCAATGACATCGTTGAACTAACAAGTCCTTCCACCTTTTTATGGAAAGGGCGCTACGACAATGTTGTCAATTCAGGAGGTGTCAAAATTTTTCCTGAAGAAGTGGACAAACTCATTGCCTCCGAACTCGACGCTGTGGTGCCCGGCGCACAGTTCTTCACATCTGGGGTGCCTGACGAAAAACTGGGCCAAAGGTTAGTTCTATGTATTGAGTCGGCTCAAAATATCGAAGTCTCTGGTCTAATTGAAACCTTAAAGGCCAAGCTCCCAGCCTATCATGCCCCGAAGCACATTTACATTTTAGAGCACTTTATAAAAACATCGTCGGGCAAAGTCGACAAATTGAAAACAGTTGATTCAGTTTTGTCTTAAATTTGTCCTTTGAAGCACTACTACATGACCAACACGATCTCCATTGACTATTTCACACAGAACATCCCTGCCCCATATTCTTTTCATATCCATGCAGAGCTAGCACCCGCTGACAGTGTAGCTGTTTCATTTACACTCACCTATACCGACAGAGAAGCACTTGAAGAGGACGAAATACTCAATGAAGGGTTCACTGGAGATGATGACATCAACTGGTCGGGCTCACTTCCCGGCGTGTGGAATGAGTCGTTGGAAGAGCTGATCAAAAAAACTACCTGGAGTGGCAAGGCCGATAAGCTGAGTCGGTGCAAAATAAAAGTGACCCTTCCGGGGGATGAGGCAAAATATCCCGCCAACACAGGCAGCTGGGAGTATTGGCTTCAGGAGTTGCAGCAAGCCTGCATTGAAGCTGCTAAGGTTGAAAAACCACTTGAGATGGACTTTGTGAAGGGCGAAAGAAAGCTTTCTTTGAAAGGCTCATTTGAAAAAAGAGAAGCCTTCATTGAGGAACGATTGGGTGGCCTGGTCGTCAACAAAAAAATACCCTGGGAAAAGCTTGGGAAGGTACTAAAGCAAATTTACATCGCCGAATACTACCCGGAGGACGTGCAACCAAACTATAATACCAAGGGAGATACCTTCCTGAATATTGGGGGTGGTCAATGGTTCAACCTGTCAAAGGCCAACCTCCATATCAGCAAAAAGAAAGAATGGCTCACCAAACTCGAAGCCGCATTTGAAGACCTTATTACCGGTCCTTCAGCTTAACAACTTCCTGTTGCAACTCCAGCACTATCTGCGTGAGCTTTTCCAGGCTCAACTCTGACGATTTTCCATCGTCAGGAAATTTGAAGCTAATAAAAGCCTTTGCTTCCCAAATTTCGAGCACCTCACTTCCCTGAATTTCATAGGGCGTGTAAACAGAATTGTCTGATACCAGATAGAGCTTGCCATTGTCCTTGAGGTAATTGAATACCCGCTTGTAAACAACACCCTCTTTGCTGGTCACCAACACATAGGTTTTCCCATTTTTTATATCATTCGAACTCTCCAGGTATTGGCCTATGATAATAGTGCCACTTTCAAGAGGCAGCATGGAATCGCCGCTAATCTCAAACGCTCTGTAGGTCGCATTTTTTGGCAACACGGGCAGCTGAAAACGTGGTAGCTCCTCGATATATTCCGGATCAGCAAAACCATTCAGATAGCCCGCAGAGGCCTTTTGCGGAACAAGCTCTATGTTCTCATTGTCATCTTTATCGACAGTAATAGACAGCACTTTGAACTTGGGTGAATTTCCACCAGCCCCAATCGGCGATGCTTCCTCTCCTTTGCTCAGGTTTTTACTGATAAAATCGTCCGCTGTGATCTGGAAAAGCTCGGCCATCTTAAGAAGTGTTTCAAGTGGCGGGGATGCTCTCCCCTCCTCGTACGCTCCTACGACAGACCGTTTGATGCCTACTTTTTCAGCAAACTGTTCTTGTGTCAGCCCTTTCTGCTTTCTCAAAAAACGTATGTTCTCGTTTATATTAACCATGTCAATAGCGTTATCAGGCGTCAAAAATAATAAAGTTAAGGTCGTCAGCATCCTTTTTGCCGATGCTGTACAAATTAATGTGATGAAATGAATCACTGGTATTCATCCGGTCAAGCCGCATACGGATTCTCTCCATCACTTTTTTAAGTGTTTCCTCAGCATTCACCAGCACATAGCCATACAGTTGTTTGCGATCAGCAATACTTGCATAAAATTTTACCTGGCATCTTCCCGAATGAAGCTTCTTCGAAGTAATCTTTATCTTATATTGGTCATCAAAATGACTTGAATCGTAGGATGAGACATTGCTCATGCTAACATTATTGTCGCTTAAAGCTCTTAACTCCATAATATTTAGCTTTTGTGACAATAAATTTAGTAAAAAGTATTTTTACGTGAAAGGGATATTAAAAAAAATTAAATAATGATAATTTCAGGGAATTCTATGAACCACTTAAACTACACTACACATGTCTGAAACAGATAACAAGAACAGGTTATTTTACGGCAGTTGCTTTGCGCTGATCACTACTGCCTTCACCTTTTCGATTCGGGCGGGAATTTTACCCCAGCTGGGCCAGGAATTCAACCTGACTGCCGAACAACTTGGCTTCATCAATTCAATGTGGTTTTTGGGCTTTCCCATCTCCATGATCATTGGGGGGCTGGTTTACTACTCAGTAGGCCCTAAAGTTATCATGCAGGTGGCCCTCTTATCACATGCCATAGGAATTCTGCTCACCATCTATGCAGGTGGTTACTGGACCCTGATCATCTCGACACTTTTCATTGGCTTTGGCAACGGCTGTACTGAAGCAGCATGTAACCCGATGATTGCTGACTCCTATTCGGGTACAACGATGAATAAAATGCTAAACAGGTTCCATATGTGGTTCCCTGGGGGCATTGTTATTGGTAGCCTTATTTCAAAGTTCATGACCGACGCAGGCATGACCTGGCAGTCTCAAATTTGGGTGCTTATCATCCCCACACTTATCTACGCTTACCTGTTCTGGGGACAAACATTCCCTAAACCTAAGATTGAAGGCCAGTCTTCATTGGCTGAAAACTTCAAGGCGATGATCTCACCAGTTTACATTTTCCTCTTTGTGTTCATGGCCTTTACAGCCATTTCAGAATTTGGTCCTCAGCAGTGGGTAAACATTGTACTCAATAGCAGTGGCGTTAGCGGCATGGTGTTATTGGCGTTAACCACAGGTGTAATGGCAGTAGGCCGATTCTTCGCCGGCCCGGTTGTAAAAGCTCTCGGCCAAACCGGTGTTTTACTTGGAGGAGCTATTTTCACTTTCATAGGAATCTACTTATTCAGTACAGTTACCGGCCCTACGGCTTACGCTGCAGCCGTTATATTTGCCATTGGCGTTTGCTATTTCTGGCCAGTAATGGTTGGAGCAGTTGCGCAACGGGCGCCCCTTAGCGGTGCTCTCGGTATGTCGATCGTTGGCGGTGTGGGTATGTTTTCTACCTCTATCTGGCAGCCAATTATTGGAGGATGGATTGACGATGCCAGAGCTGAAGCGTTGTCGCAGGGCCTTACCGGAGATGCGCTGGAATTGGCCGCAGGACAAGAGACGTTGACTACCATGTTATTCTTCCCAGGCATCCTGATAGTGGCATTCACCATCTTCTTCTTCTGGCAGAAAGGTAAGAAGCCTGCCGTTGAAGCCGCACACTAACAAAATCAAAACCGAATTGATAAAAGCCACTTCCAACGAGGTGGCTTTTTTTTTGTTATCCATTGAATTGTAACTTCATCTATTCGAAAAATTTAGTGCCATGGAGCCTCTCAATATCATGCACGAATATGTGCTGCCAAAGCAATTCAGGTTCTTTGGCATCCTTGCTTTAGTCTTTGCCATCATATTTTTCACTCAGCACATCAACCTGTTCGGCTTTCTGGTTTCTTCCGCTTCCGTTTTTTTAGGAGCACTTATGCTTACTGCCAGATATGGGCTGTCTCTTGACACCTCTCAAAAGCAATACAAAGAATTTGTGTCTTTACTTTGGTTTCAAAGCGGTACCTGGAAAGACTATACTGGCATCGAGAAAATTTTTATCAACAAAATAGTGGAGTCAGAACGGATGGTGAGCCGAAGCGGAGCAAAATTTGACTTCAAATCGCAGAGCTGCCAGGCGTACATCAAGTTTGACGATGGTCAAAAAATAGAGCTCGATAGCGACAAATCGAAAGAAAGACTGCTCGCCCGACTAAAGGAGTACAACGAGCAACTTCAGACTATCATTCAAGATAATACGATATGAAGGCCAAGTCAGCTTCCTTTCACACGATAAGGTTGGTGCCCGGGCAAATGCTTAGAGAAGCGCTTTCGGCCTGGGCTAAGACGCATAAGGTTGATGCTGCCGCAATCACTACTTGTGTTGGAAGCCTTAAAAAAGCAGCGATACGGTATGCCGATAGCAACACTACCACAATAACCGAAGGCAAATACGAAATTGTATCGCTAACAGGCACTCTCTCCAGGCACGGTATTCACCTGCACATCTCATTATCACACGGTGATGGGAAAACTATCGGCGGCCACCTGATGGACGGGTGCGAAATTTATACAACTGCTGAAATTGTCTTGGCCGAGCTTGAAGGAGTCGTTTTCAAGCGGCTCCCCGATGCAGTTACTGGCTACCTTGAGCTCAACGTGGAAAAGAAAAGTTAGCCTAAAAGAGGCTCGCATTCTCAATCATGTCCCTCGTTACCCGGTAAAACTCCTTATGGATGTTGAAAATCGGTTCATTTTCCCCTGGTTGAACAGCTTCGTAGCTACCGTCTTCCTGCATCACATACTTGTTGTAGTTATCCTTCTGGTTGAACTTCAGAATATTGATGGCTTGCTTTTTAAGGAATGGATCATTAATCAGAAAAAGTGATTCCAGGCGGCGATCAAAGCTCCTTACCATGATGTCGGCGCTTCCAGCATACACTTTTGGTTCGCAATTGTTGTGGAAGTAAAAGATACGGGAATGCTCCAAATACTCTCCTACAATCGAGCTCACGGCAATATTCTCGCTTAGCCCGGCTCTGCCGGGGCGAAGGCAACAAATACCCCGAACTGTCAGCTTTATTTGGACACCAGCCTGCGAAGCCTGGTAGAGGGCATTGATCACGTCGATGTCTTGCAACGAATTGATTTTGATGACTATGCCACTAGGTAAGCCTGAGGTGGCGTTCTTCGCTTCATTGAGAATGAGCTCTATCAACGAGTTTCTCATTTCCCTCGGTGCTGTGATCAGGTTCTCATATTTTTCAGGGTAAGAATGCCCGGTAATGGCGTTAAAGAACTCCGACACGTCGCTGGCGTACACCTCGTTGGTGCTTAGAATGCCTACGTCGGTATACAATCTGGCGGTGGCCTCATTGTAGTTACCACTGGCAAGGTGCACATAGCGGGTAACCTTCTCCCCCTCCTTACGCACGATCAGCATCAGCTTCGTGTGGGTTTTTAATAGCCCTACCCCATAGATCACAAAGCACCCGGCCTTTTGCAGTCGCTTGGCCTCCCGCATGTTGTTCTCTTCGTCAAATCGTGCTTTGACTTCAAAAAGTACCGAAACGTGCTTCCCATTTTCAGCCGCATTTAACAGCGATTCTATAATCCTGCTATTCTTAGCCAGCCGGTAAATAGTAAGCTTGATCGACAATACGTGAGGATCCTCTGCTGCCTTTTCAAGCAGGTTCATCAGCGGCTCAAACGAGTTGTATGGGTGATGAAGCATGATATCCCTACGCTTCAGTATCTTGAAGATATTTTCGTCGGCATCCTGACTGATACTGACCGGCTGAACCGGAGCTGGAATAGGTGTGCAGAGGTGCGAAAACTCAGGGTGTTTCACGATCTGCCAGAGGCCGGTGTAATCCATCAAGCCAGGTTTGTGGACAGTGATAACGTTTTCTTCGTCCAGCTCCCACCTCAGCTTCAATTGCTTTATGAGCCACTTATCGTATTTATCCTCCACCTCGATCCGAACGACTCTTCCTGTTTTCCTGGTTTTCAGCTTACTCTTTAGCTCATCGATAAAGTTGGCCTCCAGATCCTCCGACTCCTCCAAAGTAAAATCACCATTCCTCGTAACCCTAAATAAGGTCTCAGAAATTATTTCGACGTTCTTGAAAAACGAGTCGATATATGTTCTGACAATGTCTTCTATCGGCACGAAATAAAATGTATCGTTCCGTTCTATCTCATAAAACCTGGGAAGGTTGGTGGGGATCTGAATAAAAGACATCTTCCTTTTCTCCTCATGCTCCTCCCTGCTTCTGGTAACCACACCAAAAATAAGCACGTTATTGACCAGGATAGGAAAAGTGTGAAATGAGTCAAACACCATTGGAGTGAGCATGGGGTGGACCACTTTTTGAAAGTAGTTTTTAACTCTTTCCTGCTCCTTCTTTTGCAGGTTTTCTACCTGGGTAATCTTTATACCATTCTTTGGGAGTTCTGGCAAAAGGTGCTCCACAAAGTAGTCTGTCTGCTCTTTCGTAAAAATCTTGAACTCACTTAAGAGCCTGCGTTTGAACGGAATTGCCTTGAGCCCGGAGAGATCCACTCTTTCCTTGCCATAGTCCAGGTAGTTGTACAGCGAGCCCATTCTGATCATGAAAAACTCATCAGCATTGGAAGCCGTAATAGCGAGGAACTTCAGCCTGTCGAGCAAGGGTCTTCCCTCCTTTTTGGCCTGATCAAGCACCCGATGGTTGAACTTCAGCCAGCTTAAATCCCGGCTAATGTATTGACTGTTATCTATTTGTGTTGAATAGCGGTCTTTAAGGATCAGGTCGCTCATGTAAGTCTGTATTTATAAACAAAAAAGGGTTCGATGTTGTCGAACCCTAAATTAGCTTTTCCGATTCGATTATTTAAACATCTACCTTCGCATACTTGGCATTCTTTTCAATGAATTCACGCCTTGGAGCCACTTCATCGCCCATAAGCATGCTGAAAAGATGATCGGCCTCTGCCGCCGACTCTATGGTCACCTGCTTCAGGCTCCTGAACTCAGGGTTCATCGTTGTTGTCCACAGCTGCTCCGGGTTCATTTCACCCAAACCTTTGTAGCGCTGCAAACCAATAGAATCTTCTTTACCATCGCCAGCCATTTCCTTGGCAGTTCTTATCCTGTCGTCTTCCGACCAGGCATAACGCTCCTCTTTGCCCTTTTTCAAAAGGTACAAAGGCGGTAGTGCAATGTAGAGGTAGCCCTTTTCAATCAAGGCTCTCATGTAACGGAAGAAGAATGTCAGGATCAGCGTACGTATATGACTTCCGTCAATGTCCGCATCCGTCATAATGATCACCTTGTGATAACGAAGCTTCTCCATGTTGAGACCTTTCTCATCATCCTCAGTGCCAAAGCTCACGCCAAGCGCTGTGATCATGTTCTTGATCTCTTCGTTGTCGTATATCCTATGCTCTTGTGCTTTTTCGACGTTCAGAATCTTACCTCTCAAAGGCAAAATGGCCTGGAACTTCCTGTCTCTGCCCTGCTTGGCCGAACCACCGGCAGAGTCCCCTTCCACAAGATACAATTCACACACAGCGGGATCCTTGTCAGAACAGTCGGCCAGTTTACCCGGAAGACCTGTGCCTGACAATACGTTTTTGCGCTGCACCATCTCACGGGCCTTGCGAGCTGCATGACGTGCCTGGGCAGCAAGAATCACCTTAGAAACAATCATCTTAGCTTCCTTAGGGTGCTCTTCCAGATAATACTGCAGCATCTCTGAAACAGTGGTATCAACAGCGCCCATTACGTCGGAGTTACCAAGTTTGGTTTTGGTTTGTCCTTCAAACTGAGGTTCAGCCACTTTTACCGAAATAACGGCTGTAAGCCCTTCTCTGAAGTCATCGCCGGCAATTTCCATCTTCACTTTGTCGAGAAGCCCCGACTTGTCGGCATAAGCCTTCAATGTACGTGTCAGTGCCCTTCTGAAGCCAGCCACATGCGTACCTCCTTCAATGGTGTTGATGTTGTTGACATACGACACCACGTTCTCGGAGTAAGAGGTATTGTAGTTCATGGCCACCTGCACAGGGATATCACCCTTTTCACCATCGATATAGATAGGCGCTGGAATAAGCTTCTCCCTTGTGGAGTCGAGGTATTCAACAAACTCGGCAAGCCCTCCTTCCGAATGGAAATCGTCACTGACAGGAAGACCATTGTCATCGAGGTTCCGCTTGTCAGTCAACGTGATGTGTATACCGGCATTGAGGTAAGACAATTCCCTCAATCGGCTGGCCACTGTTTCGTAGTTATATTCCAGCGACGTGAAAATGCTCCCGTCGGGCTTGAAATGGATCGTAGTACCACGCTGATCGGTTTCGCCAATTTCACTTACCTTGGTTTGGGGTATACCTTTGGCGAATTCCTGCTGATAAATTTTGCCGTTTCTGTGGACTGTGGCAACCAATTGGGTCGATAACGCATTCACACAAGAAACACCTACTCCGTGAAGACCACCTGATACTTTGTAAGTGTCTTTATCAAACTTACCTCCGGCGTGGAGCACAGTCATTACTACCTCCAGGGCAGACTTCTGCTCTTTCTCCATGATGTCGGTGGGAATACCCCTACCGTTGTCTTCGACAAGAATGGAGTTATCAGTTTCAATTGTCACCTTGATAAGGTCACAATAGCCTGCCAGTGCTTCGTCAATGGAGTTGTCTACTACTTCCCAAACCATATGGTGAAGGCCTCTAATGCCCACATCACCTATGTACATGGCCGGCCTCTTTCTTACGGCCTCTAGTCCTTCAAGGACCTGGATATTTTGTGCTGAATAATTGTTGCTTTTGTTACTTCCTTTTTCGTCACTCATCTTTCAGTTTTAAGCTCGTCAAAAATAGTATAATTATCACTCTTATACATGTTTAACAGTAGGAAATAATCAACTAAATCCTTAGTTTTAAGGTATGAAAAGCAAATATGCAGTGTTATCGTTTTTAATCATTATTTTCCCAGTTTTTCTTTGGGCTCAATCGACGTCTGCCTCAAAAAAAGGCAGCGAAGTGAGAACCAAATTTTCGATTGAAATGGGGGAGTTTAATTGGCGAACCGCTATTGCCAACACCCAAAAAGACACCATTAAATTTCTTAACCTTTCGCACTGTCAAACAGACAGTTTAGGTATCATTCTAGCTGCCTATCCACATATTACAGGGTTAAGTTTAAGCAGCACTCTTTTTAATCCCGATGACCTGGCTGGCGTTCACCTCGATTCCCTGAGAAGGCTTGATTTGTCAGGGAATCGTTTGAGGGAGATACCGGCATTTGTCTATCAGTTAAAGCGACTTGAGTCACTTGACCTGAGAAGCAATTTTATTGACAGGCTCCCTGGTAAACTGCGAAAACTCAAGCAGCTGGACGTAGTTGACCTCTCGTACAATCGGCTCGACAGCCTGGGATTGACCGCAGGATGGAACTGGCAGATTAGCAAGGTTTATTTGAATCAAAATAACCTTGATGAAGTCCCCAGGCAGATAAACAGGCTTCGGAGAATTGAAGAACTGGTAATGATGAACAATGAATTAACGAGCCTCCCATCGAGAACCGGCCGCATCAGAACACTGAGGGCCCTGAAGCTGGAGAACAACTGCATTCAAACAGATGGACAGAACCTGCGTCCCCTCCGACGCCTGCAGCTATTGAATTTAGACAACAACGACATCAACTACCTCACACCAAATCTGCTGGCACTGAAAGAACTCAACAACCTGCAGTTCAACAATAATGCGATTCTTGACATTCCTGATTGGATCGACGGGTTTGAACAACTGGAAGCTTTTTCAATGTACAAAAACAGGATCAGGCAACTCCCTGCAAGTTTCTACAATCTGAGAAAGCTTAAGGTGATCGACATCTATCATAATGAACTTGAGGTGATTGATCCGGCCATCAACAATTTCAGTGAGTTGGAAATACTGTATACTTCTTACAACAAGCTCTATTCTGTTCCGGCTGAAATTGCAGACCTGCCACGTCTAAAAGCCCTGTACCTTCACCACAACCGGCTTAGCTACCTGCCTGAAGAGTTTGGGAAACTGAATAATCTGGAGATATTCCACGTCAACAACAATTATCTCAGTGCGTTTCCTTTGTTTGTTCTGACTTTGAAAAAATTAAGAGAGTTAAAAGTATCTAACAATGATATCAGGGATTTTCCGAGAGAGGTAACAAAACTCGATGAGCTCAAGGTTTTCTTTTTTAACAATGAGCTCATTAAGGATTTCACAGGTAAAGAAGCGGACACGGTGGAATTCCTAAAAAACTACATGACGGCCAATGACATCCTTATTGACTACAAGGCTATGGCCAACTAGATGGTGCGCTTCAACGCCCGAATAGAAAGCAGCTTAGGGGTTAGCCGCATAATGGTCGACGGTCAGTCAATTACTACATCGAATTGCTCGTCGTAATCGCCGATATCAAACTTCACTGAGTAGTGACCCGGAGCAAGAGACGAGACATCAAAGAGAACTCCATCTGATTCTTGCGTCATACTAAATTCAACAGGAGCGCCATTGCGATCAAGCACCGTTGTTGCATATCCCAGATCGTACAGAGCATCTTCCAGCCTGATTTCGAATGCTTTTTGTTCTTTGGCTTTGTGAACTGCTGGTTTGTGGTCAGCAAAATCAACTGTTACTTTTCGCACATCAAACACTTCCCTTGCTCCTTCGCTGCTTGTCTGCGACAGTCGATAATAAGTGGCAACCGGCAATGGGTTTTTATCCTCAAACTTGTACTGCGTTTCACTGGATTTTGTACAAGCAGCCTTTACGATGCCTAAAACAGACCAGTTGAGGGCATCAGACGACTTTTCTATGGTAAAGTACTTGTTGTTGTTTTCGCTGGTTGTAACCCAGGAAAGTTCCACTTGCTCATTTGTAGAAGTGGCTGTCCAGCTCCTTAGGTTCAATTTAGAAACCTCCGGAAATATGGCATGTGCGCCTTTACTATAGTCATCGCCCACAATGGCGTTTACCTGATCATCTGCGATTGGCCAATGTTCCGGGCTAACTTCGAACATAACATCCAGTAATTCTCCCTCGAAGTCCAACCTCCAGTTGTCTTGCGACCCACCATGGTTGGTGACCTCCTCATCGAAAATTTCAGTATCGTTATTAACTCTTTTCGTTCCATCAGTAATGGCTTTTCCTTCGGCACTTAGAAGTGCTACAGATAAAAAGGCGAGAACAATTAGCGTTGACTTCATGGCACTGTTATTTAGATGAAATGAATTTAGGTATCATTAAGATGTCAAATGGAAAGTGTCGACTAACTCCCTTAAAATTTCGTTGAACATTACCATTTCGCAGACCAAATTTCAGCGGCCGTCCGCCAAGCCAGATGCGATCCAACCAGCGGTCTGGAATGGAAAGCGATAGCCAACTTGCATACAGTCCAGAATTTCGATCGTTGGTAAGACACCTTACTTCTAAACTTTCCATCGTAGCAATTACCGGACAAGCAGAGCTTTTGGAATAAGACATAACTAACTGATATTCAGATATAAATAAGCTATCAATCGATAATTACTTTGATATTCTGAACGTAGCTACCGACGACTACTTTCACAAAGTAGTATCCCGTTGACAACGAGGTTGCATCCACAGCCACTTCTCCCCACCCCTGACTTACATTGGTCTCAACCGCTCTTCCATTGACGTCAAACATTTGTATGGCATAGTCGGCCTCCAGCAGTACTTCGGGCAGTTTTATCTTGAACAATCCGTTGCTAGGATTGGGGTATAGCAGCAAATTCGTCTCAAAAAGGTCGAGCTTCACCGACACTATTTCAAACACCTCAGTGGTTCCATCATAGTCAGTTTGCGACAGTCTGTAGTAGTTGGTTGAAGGCATTGGCTCTTCATCCATCAGGTCGTAATACATTTTGCGGTCTGTAGTGCCTGCTCCTTCCACTATTTCAAAGACTTCCCAATTTTTGGCATCAGAAGATCTTTCAATAGTGAAGTAATGGTTGTTCTTTTCAGCGGCAGTAGTCCAGGTTAGTAGAACCTGATTGTCAACTTCCTTTCCGTTCCAGTTAAGAAGCTCAACCGGCAACACACCTGAAGAAGACTCCATAACACCATCGGCATCGGCCGTTGCGCTCGAAGGAGTTGCGCCTCCGGCGACGGCAGTTCCTGCGCCTCCGCCGGTTCCATTGGCACCACCAGTACCCTGGGCGTTGCTTGTAGAAAAATTGGTTGCCGGCACTGTTCCGGAGAAAATAATCACTCCTTTGCCGCCGCCACCGCCACCGCCGTGGGTACTACCGTCGTTAACAGAACTTCCGTTTCCTCCGTTGGCCTCTGTGGCAACAGCACAGCTCAGGCTCCAGTTGTTTACCTGGAAGACGATCGATCCTCCAGCACCAGCACCAGCACCTCCGTCGTTTCCTGTAAGGCCTTTACTTGCACCATTTGCCGTGATTGACAAGCCGCCACAGCCGCCATTGGTTTGAATAGTTGAAGCCCTGATGATGATGATTCCTCCGCCGGCACCACCTGTAAGAGACAGCCCGTTGTTTTGCTGGCCGCCTCCGCCGCCGCCACCCATGAACACCCTCGATGCAGTGATGTAGTCACTAAGATCCAATCCTCCAAGGCCACCGGATGTAGGGGTGCAGCCGCCAGCAGAGCCGTTCCAACCTGGGCCGCCAGTACCACCTGTAGTGTAGTTACCACCACCGCCACCGCCGGCATTGTGGAAGTTGCCACCACCGCCGCCGTTGGCTACCTTACCTCTGGCAGCACGGTAGTTGGTAGATGTTACTTTATAAATGCTCTCGCCTTTTCTGGCGTAACTATTGGAGTTGGAAATGTAGGTAGCAGCATCACAAGCGCTGCCATCTCCAGTGGGATTTGGTATGCCGCCGACGAAACCCTGAGCATTCACAGAAATGTTATTTGCAAGGGTCAGGGTATTATTGACATCAATAGCAAAAACACCACCTACGTTCCCATTCCAGGGAAGGGCAGTGAGGTCGGCAGTTGTGGTGTAGTTGACATACTCAGGGAATGAGATAATCTGAACAGAGCTGTTGGTGCCAGTGTAGTAAGTGTTGGTGAGTGATGAAGTGAGCGTGATTGATGTGGGAGTACCCGCCGATTCTGTTACGGACTGAATGGTGGCCTGCTCATAAAGTCCGGCACTTCCTATCGCTGCAATGTTGCCAAAGTTGGAATTGTTCCCAGTGTTTGTCCCAATTACATTGTCCTGCATTTGCATAATAAGAAGTTTCTCACCCGCTTCGAAAGTGGCGTACGTCTCATTTACGTTGGATAGTGAAAGGTTGGCACCAGAAACGTTGGTGACTTTGGCATAGGCATTGATTACTGACTGACCCTGCGCTGAAGTAAATATTCCTGATAAAATGGCAAAATAAACTAATACATTCTTCATAGCCGTACTCTTAGAAATTCTTAAATCTTCCTAAAAGTACGGCGCTAAATCAAGCAGGTGTTGAAGACTCGACTAAGCAGGACATGGTTTCGCCCAACTATGTGTTTCCTTGGATGAATCGAAATCCGGGAAACCTGAAATCAGCCTTTTTTCAGTATTGATTGGTGGAAAGCATAACGAGTGTACATCCTTCAACTACCTCTACTCCTTCACTACGAAGCAGCTCCTCAAGCTCAGGGTTCTCACTGCCAGGGTTGAACACCACTCTTTTTGGGTGCAATTGGGTAATATAGTCGTAAAGGCTCTTCTGATGCTGAGGGCCAACATACATTGTAATGGTGTCTACCTCATTTATCAAGGGCGAGGATGTTACGTCTAAAATTTTATGGCCAAAGACCTCTCCCTTTTTGATGCCTACGGGAACAATTTCGTGGCCTGCCTTCAAAAGCCTGTCAGCTGCGATATAGGCATACCGCTGAGGATTGGTGGTGGCGCCTAGTATTACTGTCTTTTTACTCATCTAGTTAACGAAAAAACCGGGGCCATTTTTGGGCCCGACTAAGAATCCGATATTCACCCCGATTATAATTGGAAACGAAATATTGCTCTGGTTTAAATCAGAAAACACATTATTTCGTTCAGCAGTCTCCTGATAATTCTTTCTCAGGAGCCTATAACCGATACCTGCTCCAATATAAGCGTCCACCGTGAAGCCGCTGCCCCCGGGGTCACTCAGCCAGCGATTACCAAGAAATAACCCATATTCTATCTTCTGCTCCTGCGTGCCGATTGTAATACGGCCGTTGTTCACTCCCGTCGAATCGATGATATGCGCACGGTGGTCAATAGAGGTAAATGCCACCTCCTGGCCAAAGTAGAACATCCCAAACAGGTTATCGCTATCGTAGAACTTTTGGCGCAGCTTAATTCTGCTCCCTTGCAGAAAGAGTTTATTGTCCTGCACAGAGGAGGAGCCTTTGAAAAATGGTTGTTTCAGATAAATAAACTGAAATTCGTAGCCCAGTCTCTCCTGTGAATAGTGTTCGACGGACACCGGTAAGCCCCCAAGCAGGGGCGCAGCGGGATTGGTGGCAAAAATCCATCCCTTGTATTCGCCGACCCGTGGCGTAAAATACCGGGAGTTACGATTTTTAAATTTGTACTCTGGTTTGTTATATGGCACCCTGTCGGGCACAAGGTTTTCGGTTTCAGAAAGCCTGAACACTGGCTTATCATCCTCGTAAATAGGCCTATAAAGCCCAGCCAGGCTGCCATCTTCGTGGTAGAGTTTCCATTCGCCTACTCTATCTCCATTTCGAACCTCTCCCTCCATTTTCAAGGTGCCGTCCTCATAGTAACCCCGAAAAACACCCACACCGTCAGTGAAAAAACATTCCCCCTCCAGCACTCCACTTTCAAAATAATAGTACCACTGGCCAACTTTCACGTCATCCTTCAAGTCGCCTTTCACCTTTATTTTACCGCTCTCGAAGTACTCGGTGTAGGTGCCAAAGCCGTCACGGTAAAGAACACTTCCCTTCGTTTGTCCATCTCTTTCAAACAGCTTCCATGAGCCATCTTTCTTACCGTCTGCCAGATTACCCTCAGCACTGACCGTTCCATCCTCGTGATAATACTTCCAGTTGCCTTCCTTTGTCCCGGCTTCAAACGCCCCCTCTGCAGAAATCTCTCCATTGGTGTGGAAATATTTCCAATCCCCTACTCGCTCACCCTCCCTGAACATGCCTTCAGCTTGCTTGCTTCCGTCTTCAAAATAGTATACCCACTTGCCTTCACTTCTACCACCTTTATTCAAGCCCTGTGCTTTTAGCTGTCCTGATGGATAAAACTCTTTATATATACCTGTGCCGTTTTCATAAAACGCCTGAGCCTTCAGCGTTCCGTCTTCGTAGAAGTAATTCCAAATACCCTGGCGTTCCCCATTTTTGAATGCCCCCTCACTCTTTATGTCTCCATGCTCAAAGTAAAACGTCCAGTTGCCTCCCCGCACTTCGCCATAGAGGCTTCCCTGCATGCTCTTTTTGCCACTTTCGTAGAAGTATTCCCATTTTCCGAAGGGGATTCCGTTTTCGAGATACCCCTTCATTTTTATCCCACCACTCTCATAATAGTACTCCCACAGCCCCGTAGCTGTTCCCCGGCTGTAGTTGCCCATCATTTGCTTGTTACCAGTCACGTAGTAAGATTCGTAAAGCCCCTGTAGCTCTCGGGGGTTGGCATAGGAAACGTGGTATTTTTCCTTCAGGTACTTTTTTTCCTGGTCATAGTAAACAGACTTCTCCTCCTGCGCCGTCAATGACTGAACGACACATAAAAGGCCAAAGGCCAGCAAGAACACCTGTTTAAAGACCGTCGCTACCATTTAGTTATTGACTTGGCGCTGCAACTACATCGATTGACTTTCCCCATCGGTTCAACTCGGTTTCACTCCAAAGACCAGGGAAGAATGTAACCATTTGAAAGCGTGGTGGCAAGTATTTTTGCCAGTTGGTGCCGCCTGTAGCAGCAATTACGTCAGGTTCTCTTTGCAGGTACCTGGTGGCCGACTTAAAGTGAGAAAGCGGCCACTTCACGTTCGCCTCCTGGTCTAATGTCCTCATTAATTCTATAAGTTCTTCATCCTGACGCTTTTCGTACTGCTGCTGATAAACGTCCCAAATCGTTCGGTGTTTGATCTCTTCACCAAATTGAATGAACTCACGGTGGTATTTATCCTCAAACTGGCGAAGTGTCAGTGTCTTTTTTGACGAAGCCAGCTCCGTTGCACCTCTTTTCCAGTACAGATTGTCGATAAGTAACTCCACCGAAGGTTCGCCGTGCACACTCTCCCGGTAGGCCTTATCCGTCAGGTTGATCAATGATGTCGAGCCGATTTCTATCAGTCGGTATTGGGCAGACTGAAACCCGCTTGCAGGCAACAGCGCCATTCTGAACTTCAGAAACTGGGAAGGCTCCATGCCATCGATCATTACCTCAAATGAATCCACCAGGTGTTTCCAGTAGCGAAGGATCCTTTTGATCCTTACTTTAAAAAGGCCGATGTCATCAGCGTCGTCGAACGACAGCTGTGTCATTTCGTTTCTTATCAGCTGAAAATAGAGCTCCGTGATTTGGTGATAAAGAATGAATATCTTTTCATCAGGAAAACGGGTTCTCGGTGTCTGCAAACTCAGCAGGGTATCGAGGTGAATATAGTCCCAGTAGGTAAGGTAATCAGCATGCAAAAGACCGTCGAGATACGATGACAAATCTTGCCCCATCGCCTCATACTTCTCCTCCAATTTTCTGATCTGAGATACGATCTTTTGATCTTTTTCCGAATTGCTCATCAAACAAAGGAATTAATTGTTTTAGTTGTAAATTTGAACGTTTAAAGGGATTTAACCAAAAAATAGCATGTCCGTAAATACATTAACCCCAGGCACCCAAGCCATTAAAAATCAAAAACAAGACCTATTCGAATCTCCCGACTTTTATGAAATTGATGACCTGCTAACTGAGGAACATCTACTGATCAGGAGTTCAGTAAGGGATTTTGTTAAGAAAGAAATCACTCCCTATATCGAACACTGGGCCGAAAATAACCATTTTCCCTATGAGATCGTTCGGAAATTCGGAGAAGTTGGCGCCTTTGGCCCCACCATTCCTGCAGAGTATGGTGGAGGCGGGCTGGATTATATTTCTTATGGCCTGATTATGCAGGAAATAGAAAGAGGTGACTCGGGCATGCGCTCTACAGCGTCTGTACAAGGCTCCCTGGTGATGTATCCTATCTATAGTTATGGCAACGAGGAGCAAAAAATGAAGTACTTGCCCAAACTGGCAAGTGGCGAAATGCTCGGTTGCTTCGGTCTTACAGAGCCTGATTTTGGATCGAACCCGTCGGGCATGAAAACTAACTTCAAAGACATGGGCGACCACTACCTCCTCAACGGAGCCAAAATGTGGATTTCGAATGCCCCTAAAGCAGACATCGCTGTGGTGTGGGCCAAAAACGAAGAAGGCCGGATCCATGGCCTGGTAGTAGAGCGAGGCATGGAAGGCTTTTCCACGCCGGAAACTCACGGCAAATGGTCGCTGAGAGCCAGCTGCACGGGCGAACTGGTGTTTGACAATGTAAAAGTGCCCAAGGAAAACCTACTGCCCGGCAAAAGCGGCCTGGGCGCACCCATGAAGTGCCTCGACAGCGCCCGCTACGGAATTGCCTGGGGAGCGATTGGTGCGGCTATGGACTGCTACGATGCAGCCCGCAGGTACGCTCTGGAGCGTATTCAGTTCGACAAGCCGATCGGAAGCTTCCAGCTGATTCAGAAAAAACTGGCCGAAATGCTTACGGAAATAACGAAAGCACAGCTGGTTAACTGGAAGCTCGGCAAAATGATGAACGAAGGCAAGGCCACCACACCACAGATTTCGATGGCCAAGAGAAACAGCGTGGCAACGGCGCTGGACATAGCAAGAGAAGCCAGACAAATACATGGCGGTATGGGCATCACCGGAGAGTACCCTATGATGCGCCACATGATGAACCTGGAATCGGTGTTGACCTACGAAGGCACACACGACATCCACCTGCTGATTTTGGGAAATCATATCACGGGAATTCCTGCTTTCAAGTAAAAAGGCGGCCTTAATGACTTTACAAAGGGAGGTTCCTGAGCATGGAGCCTCCTTTTTTTTATTCCTGAGCACCGCTTGCAATGCTGTCGAAATCATCATCAAACCGCTGTGCACAAACCAAAGTAAATACCCAGCCAATTTCTCCCTTTCGAGTTGGAACGGGGGGATTTTTAGCAGAAATGAGCTGCGTATTTCCTTCTTGATCAAATTTTCATTAACCTTTGCGCTCGCTTAGATAAACATTCAATTAACAGACGCTTTATGAAGATTTCGATAATAGGTGGTGGCAACCTGGGGGTGGCGATTGCCGAAGGGATAATTAAAAAAAACTACGCCAAAGCGGAAGACATTACTGTTACCCGACGAAACGTCCAATTGCTGGATCAGCTGGCTGAGAAGGGTGTGAACATCAGTGCTGACAATGTGCAGGCCACCGAGTCGGCCGACATGGTGATTCTTGCCATCAAGCCCAAGCAAACAAAAGAGGTGCTGCAGCAAATCAAGTTCGCAGTAGAAAAGAAGGGGCCTATCGTTGTATCGGTGGTTACCGGCGTACTCATTCAGGACATGAAGGCCATACTGGGAGCGCAGGCGTTGGTTTACCGGGCCATGCCTAACACAGCCATTGCCATCTGCGAATCTATGACCTGCCTGGCTGGAGATGAGAGTAACAAGGAGGCCTCAGAAGCTGTCTTGCAACTTTTTTCACAGCTTGGTGCTGCCATCTATATCCAGGAAGAGCTGATGAATGCATCTACTATTCTTGGTGCCTGCGGCATTGCCTATGCGCTCAGGTTCATCAGAGCAGCTTCTCAAGGAGGTATCGAAATTGGCTTTAGTGCCAAGGTGGCACAGCTAATTGCCACACAAACGGTAAAAGGAGCAGCTAGTTTATTGCTTGAAGGCGGGCGACACCCTGAATATGAGATTGATAAGGTAACCACACCACAAGGGTGCACCATTGCCGGCTTGAATGAAATGGAGCATCAGGGCTTCAGCTCGGCACTGATTAAAGGGATCATTACGTCGTACAACAAAATTTAAGGTTTGAATGCCCACATGCCGAACGGATGTGGGCCATTCTCCCTCTATCTCATCAATACCCCAACTGCCTCGAAAGACAATTCCTGAACAGGCTCCGTAATGGCGGCTATTTCTTCGTCGGTCTTTCCGGCATCTTTGGCATAGTGCTGCAATTCTTCAACAGGCGTTAACGACTTCAGCGCCACTCCCTCTATCACTACCTCCCTGCCTTTGGCATTTTTTGGCACAAAAAATCCATAGTCCTTAAAGGTTACCCTCATAGTTTCGTTGTTGCCAAGATCGAGCTTCATCCAACAACCCTTAGCCTGGCACACATCAACAATGGTTCCCCTCACCTTGGTGTAAATTGAATCACCAGCCATGGCTGTAAGTTGGGCTACTGGTGATGCCTGATCGTCGGTTATAGCGGCACCAAAGCTTTCGTAAACCGCCTCATCAGCAACAGCGGCTTGCTCATTTTTCACTTCCTTTTGCTGGCAAGCAGTCAGCATCAACGCTGAAATACCTATGTATAATAGTTTACGCATGATTGTCTATTTTTCGCATGAAGATACGAAACACGGGGTTAGGTTATCAACAAAATTCTTATCGGATTGTGGAAAACTTCTGATTAACAACCGTTTATGAAAGGTGAAGAATTATTAATATTGAAATAGAAACCTACTTCCCCTAAGTTCAATGAAAATTGGAAAGACCTGGAGCAAAGTCCTTTTAATCGTTGAGGTAACATTGTTTTTCTCCCTCCTGGTGGTTATCGTCATCAATAAATTTTTCATGTCTATTTTTTGAGGCACACATAACATTTCATTCATCACAATTTTTCTAAAAACGCCGCTTCTTTTTTGCAAATTGTATAAATGAAGGGTTGGACAAACTACCATAGCCATACGCATTACTGCGACGGTAAAGGCACAGCAGAAGAATATATCAGCCGGGCTGTTGAGCTTGGGATGATCTCCTATGGGATTTCATCGCACGCCCCTACGCCATTTCCATGGCCATGGACAATGAAAAAGGAGAGCATGTCCGACTATTTCACAGAGATTCAGGACTGCAAGGCCAAGTACTTTGGGATTATTGATGTGTACAGCAGCCTTGAGGTTGACTTTATACCTGGTGTTGTTTCGGTCAACAGCGATTGGATTGTCGACGCTGACCTGGACTACAGCATAGGCTCGGTGCATTTTGTGGACTCATTTGCCGATGGCACGCCCTGGGAAATAGACGGAGCATCGAAAGTTTTCAACGATGGATTGCAATCTATTTTTGGTGGTGATGCCAAAGCTGCTGTTCAAAGATACTTCGCCCTTACCAGACAAATGATTGAAGAGGCTCCTCCTACCATCGTGGGGCACCTCGATAAAATCAAAATGCAGAATAACAACGGGCTGCTTTTCAGCGAAAACGACAGGTGGTACCAGAAGGAGATCGTAGAAACGCTGGAGGCTGTGAAGGAAAAAGGGCTGATGCTGGAAATTAACACCCGGGGTTTATATAAAAAGAAAACCACCACGAGCTACCCCTCGCCGTGGATCTTCCGTTACCTGAAGGACATGTCGATTCCCATCATGATGAACTCCGACAGCCATCACACACAAGAAATGACTGGGTTTTTCAGCGAAACAGCCGAGCGGTTGATCAGTGCCGGCCTCACGCAAGTGATGGTACTTCTCAACAATGACTGGCAGGAAGGTCGCCTTACCGTGGACGGGATTGAGGTGTGATCAGTTGAGAATGTGCGCCTTTTGCATTAGATTGATATGACGCTAGTTTGATTTTTTAATAGCTATGCTGAACGCCCGAAAAGCAAATGGTTTGATGGGCATTTTGCATAACAACAACACACACATGAGCGAATCCATGGATGCCCTCAGCTGGCAAAAGAAAATCTACCTTGATGGCATGGCGGGTATTTTGCCAAAGGTGCCTGTCGACTTTGCCAAACTTCAGAAAGCCGCCAAAAAGAAAATGAGCAAAGAGGCCTGGGCCTATATTGCCGGAGGCGCAGGTCGGGAGACTACGATGGCTGAAAACCTCTCAGGCTTCGAAAAATGGAAGATTGTTCCCCGCATGCTCAACGATGTATCAAGAAGGGACACTTCTACTACCCTCTTTGGTCAAAAGCTTCCCCTACCACTGCTGCTCTCTCCAGTGGGCGTGCTGGAAATGGTGCACAAAAAAGCCGACCTGGCGGTGGGGAAGGCTGCAGCAAAAGCTGGCATTCCCTTTATCTTTTCCAATCAGGCGTCAGTGCCAATGGAAACGGTTGCCAGGGCCATGGGCGATAGCCCAAGGTGGTTTCAGCTCTACTGGAGCAAGTCGAATGAGCTGGTGGAAAGCCTGGTGAAAAGGGCCGAGAATTGTGGCTGTTCGGCTATCGTGGTAACGCTCGACACCTCCATGCTCGGCTGGAGAACCAGGGACCTCGACCTGGCCTTCCTCCCCTTCCTGAAAGCCAAGGGCATTGCTCAATACACCAGCGATCCGGTGTTTATGCGCCTGCTGAGAGAGAAAGCCATCGGCGAGGAAACGCCTGTGGAAAGGAAAATCAGGCCAACCACCTTTCTGTCCCTTATTCAATTATTAAACAACTACCCAGGCAACTTCTTTAAAAACGCTTTTTCTGGCGAACCACTGGCTGCCGTCCGACAATTTATCAATATCTACTCCCGGCCTTCCCTTACCTGGCAAGATCTCGCATTTCTGAGAAAAAGAACCAAGCTACCCATTCTGCTGAAGGGCATTCTGCACCCGGAAGATGCGAAAATGGCCATGGAACATGAAATGGATGGCATTATACTTTCTAACCACGGAGGCAGACAGGTAGATGGCGCTGTGAGCACCATTGAAATGTTGCCAGAAGTGAAAAAAGCCGTTGGTGAAGACTTCCCCATCCTGCTCGATTCGGGCGTACGCTCCGGGGCGGACATGATGAAAGCGGTGGCACTCGGTGCTTCGGCCGTTTGCATGGCAAGGAGTTATGCTTTCGGGTTGGCCATTGACGGAGAAGAGGGGGTATACGATGTCATCAGGAACATGGCAGCCGATTTTGAGCTCAACATGGGCTTGGCTGGTTGCAAGAATATTGAGGAAGTGAAAGCGCTGAAATTGAGAGAATAGCACTTTTTTAAAGAACAATACCCAAATAACAAGCGCAAAAAAAGGCAAGTAAATCTCAAATTCGAATAAGCGAAATCCGAAACTTGCTACGCCATCAGATCCACCGACACTTGGGCCGTCCTCTGACCTTGGGTCGTCCCCTGACAGCCCAAACGCATCGCAAAGGAGTTTAGTCAAGGTCTGTCGGGAGACAGACCACGAAGTTGGAGGTTGTTTTCGAGGTTTCTCATTTTGTGCCTTGGAGCTTATTTGAGATTTGTCATTTGTTATTTGGGGTTTCCTTGTAGCAGCTCAACTGCTTATTTGAGGTTGATTTTTGACATTTCAACAGATGTCTGACAACCCCTACCATCTCTTTCAGGCTTCCACACCTTGGCTCGTCTTGTGACCTTGGGCTGTCCCCTGACAGCCCCAACACATCGCAAAAGGCTTTCGTCAAGGTCTGTCGGGGGACAGACCACGGAGTTGGAGGTTGGTTTTTGAGGTTTCCCATTTTGTGCCTTGGAGCTTATTTGAGATTGACTTTTGACATTTCAACAAATGTCTGACAACACCTCTTATCTCTTTCAGGCTTCCAGTGGAAACTCAAATGTAAAAATGGCTCCTTTACCCGGAGCGGTGTCAACACTGAACTGCCCTCCGAACTTCTTCACACGATTTTCAATATTCTGCAAGCCAATGCCACCCCTTCTTCTGGCTTCTTTGTAGTCGAAGCCTATGCCGTCGTCTTCCGCAGTCAGTATCACGCTATTCTCTGTCTTATTCATCTGAACGATGAACTCGCTGGCATGCGCATGTTTGAGCACATTGGCAAGCATTTCCTGGGTAATACGGTAGATGCCTGTTTCCATTTCTACCGGCAGCCGTTCTTCCAGGTTAAAGTGCATCACTTTCATGACCACGCTGTCCGACTGATTGATCCTCGCTGCCAGGTCATCCATGGAGCTGACCAGCCCATACCGGGATACCTGACCGGTAGAGAGGTTATGAGAAATGCGCCTCACTTCGGTCACCGCCTCATCCAGCATTTGGGTGGTTTTGACTGTCTCGTTTTCGGGGCTTTTTTGTTCTACGTCTTTTTTGACAGTGCTGCCAATGAAATTGAGTTTAATCGCCGACAACATACTGCCCAGCCTGTCGTGAAGCTCCTCAGCGATGCGCATGCGTTCTTTTTCCTGCCCTTCTATCAGGGCATTGAGCGAGCTTACCTCCTGCTCTTTCAAAAGCGCATCGATGCGAACATTGCGTTCCGTTAGCGCCTGCATACTTCTGAGCTGGCTAGCCTTTTGCCGTTGTGCAAAAAAGGCCGAGACCGCAATGGCCAGCGCCACTGCCAACACAATACCCACCCGGTAGGCATTCTTTTCTGATGTAGCCAGCAGCACTTCCTGCTCCTGCGCCTTCTTTTCCGAGGTGAGCTTCTCTATTTCTTTCTCCTTGAGCTCGGTTTCGTATTTGATGGTGAGTTCTTTGATGGTATTTTCTTTCTCAAAGCCATATAGAGAATCTGACAGATCATGATACAACTCCAAACTATTGTAAGCTTTTTCAAATTCTCCCGTTTCCGAATAAATAATGGAATATAAGTTTTGGGCTTCCTTACGATACGCAAGTGCATCAATCTCGTTGGCCAACTCATCCCCCATTTTTAAATAGCTTAACGCCCCTTGGTGATCTCCTAGCTGGTTTACCACCCTGGCTAGCAAAAGTAAATTATAGCAATATTTATACTTGTCTCTGGCCCTCAAGTCGCTCCTGTGTACTCTAAGAAAGTATGCTTTTGCCTTCTGAAAATCACCTTGCTTAAAAAAATTATAGCCCAAGGAATACCAAACAACTGGGAATTCTCCAGCCTCTCCTAGTTCTCTGAACATTTCGAGAGCGGCTTCATAAAATTCAGATGATCTATCATAATCTTTACGAACTCCGTATAGGACCCCAAGACTTGTATATAAATCCGAAAGCCTTGATATGTCATTCAACTCTAACAATAGCTTTTTAGCTTCTAAAAAATAATATTCTGCTCTTTCGTACTCACCTATTTCCATTAAATAATTACCCAGAGAGTGCAATCCGATTGTGTATTGCTCAGGTGAGCCAAACGCTTTTCTCAATTCCAGCGATCTAAACAAAAGCTCAAGAGCCTTTCTTCTGTTTCCCAAGTATTTATTGGTATTCGCCAATGTGTTGTAGTTATAGGCTACTCTTAAAGAGTCACCAAGTTCTCTGTACAATTCAATGGACTTTTGACCGAATTTGATTGTATTTAGATAATCGGCTTTTTTCGAATGCGCCAACGACATGTTTCGATAAAACAAGCCGAGTTTCGCCTTATCTCCCATCTCAATAAGTAACGGTTCCAAAGGAATCGCAGCGGACAAACAGGAATCTGGAAAAGTCGTACTCAAGCCGTCCACAATTGCAAACAGACTATCAATTTTAGCCTGTTTTATAAGCACCTGACCATTAGTTTGGTAAGAAAATCCGATAACAACGATCAGAACGAAATGCTTCAGTTTCATTTAAATCAATGGGTTTCTTGCTGGAGAATATGCACCATTTATATACTCCGTTTTAACAGAAATAACTGGCAAAACTAAAACTAGTAAAAATAGTGGTAGTTGAAACTGAGAAAGACAAATCGCAAACGTCAAATCTCAAGTAAATCACAAATTCAAATAGCTGAAGTTCCCGTCCCTTGGGCTGTCCCCTGACAGCCCGTAGGCGCCGCAAAGGAGTTTATTCAAGGTCTGTCGGGGGACAGACCACGGGGATCACAAAAAAACAACAGCTAGAAACAGGAAAATGAAGCAAAAGATTTCTTCGCTACGCTACGAAATAGCTTCGCTCATGTAACGATTAGATTTAGCCTTGACAAAGCGGCTGCTTGAAGTTTCTCATTTTGCACATTCGAGATTTGTCTCCCGCACCCTGGCTGTCCCCTGCCAGCCCTTCGGCACCACAAAGGAGTTTAGTCAAGGTCTGTCGGGGGACAGACCACGGGCATCACGAGAAAGTAACTGCTGGCAACAGGAAAATGAAATAGCGAATTTCTCTCCGCTAGCTGGCGGACTACGAAATAGCTTCGCTCAGGCAACGATTAGATGCAGCCTTGATAAAACTCCTTTTTGAAATTTCCTATTTTGTGCCCTGGAACTTATTTGACGTTTGCTTTTTGCTATTTGGAGCTTTAACCCCTAGTTCTGCAAATCAAAATACCCATTCTCATAGGCGTAGCGGATAAGGCCTGCCGTGTTTTTCACTCCCAGCTTGTTGATGATATTACGGCGGTGGGTGTCTACCGTAAAGTGGCTTAGGAATAGCTTTTCGGCAATTTCCTGAGAAGTAAGCTCCTGTGCTATCAGTTTAATGATTTCAATCTCTCTGCTAGTGAGAAAGGTGTTTTCATCCTTCTCTTTCCGGAAGCTGTCATAGAAAATCCCGGAAACCTCCTTACTAAAGAATTTCTCACCCTTGTGTACGGTCATAATTCCCTGCACAAGCTCCTCTTTGCCGGTGTTTTTCAGCACATAGCCATCCACACCCGACTCCAGCAGCTCACGGATAAAGCCAGGCTTGTCGTACATAGTCAGCACGAGGATGCGGATTTTCGGGTACTTCTTTTTGATCTGCTCTGCTACCTGAAAGCCGTTCATCTTGGGCATTTGCAAATCGAGCAAAATAACGTCAACGGGCCTTCTGGAAACAAACACCATGGTTTCCTCTCCATCGTTGGCCACGCCAACAATCTCCAGCCCCTCTACATCGTCTAGCAACGACTTAATGCCGTCCACCATCAAATGATGGTCATCTGCTATCAACACCTTAATATCACTCATGCCTCTAATGGAAATTCAAATGTAAAAATGGTTCCTTTTCCCGGCGAAGAGTCCACGCTGAACTGTCCACCGAATTTCTTTACCCTATTGTCAATATTATGGAGGCCGATGCCTCCCCGCTTTCTGGCTTCCTTGTAGTCAAATCCTTTGCCATCATCCTCAGCTGTCAGGATAACGCTATTGTCCGTCTTGCTTAGCTGAACGGTAAACTCATTGGCCTGCGCATGTTTTAGCACGTTAGCCAGCATTTCCTGAACAATGCGGTAAATGCCAGTTTCCAGCTCAATGGGCAAGCGCTCGCCGAGGTTGAAATGCAGCACTTTCATTTTGATGCTATCCGAGCGATTGACAGTGGCTGCCAGGTCTTCCATGGACCCAACCAGGCCGTAACGAGACACCTGCCCGGTGGAGAGGTTGTGCGACACCCGCCTGACCTCCGTGACGGCTTCATCGAGCAGACCGCTGGTTTTGGCAGAATAGTCCTCCACCTCGTCCTGACTCAGATCCCGCTTCCCTATCCAGCCGTTAAAGTTGAGTTTAATGGCCGAAAGCAGGCTCCCCAGCCTGTCGTGCAGCTCTTCAGCAATGCGGAGGCGTTCCTTCTCCTGCCCTTCAAGTAAGGCGTTTAGTGTGTTGACCTCTTGTTCCTGGAGCAGTGAATTGATCTGCGTATTTCGCTCCGCCAGGGCCTTTTCGCTTCGCAACTGCATGGCTTTTTGTCTTTGAGTGAAAAAGGCCAGAATGGCCAGCGCCAACGCAATAGCAAACACAACAGCGATCATGTAGGCATTCTTCTCAGTGGTAGCGAGAAGAATTTCTTTTTCTTGAAGTTCTTTTTCTGACGAAAGCTTTTCAATCTCCTGCTCCTTTAGCTCGGATTCATATTTGATGGTGAGTTCTTTGATTGTCTTTTCTTTTTCCAAACTATAGAGAGAATCTGACAGTGTATGATAACGGCCTAAGCTTTCGTAGGCCTTTTCGTATTCACCTTGCGCATTATAGATTTGCTTAAATAGCTCCTGTGCATCAATGCTAAACCTCAATACACCCATTTCAGTGGCCGTTTCATCGACTCGCTTGGCATAGTCCAATGCCGCTGCATAATTTTTAAGTTGGTATTCGGTTCTGGAAAGAGAAGCGAGGTTATAGCAATATTTGTATGTGCTACTAGATTTGGAAAGGCCTTTGTCTGCATTTAGAAAATAGGTTCGCGCTTTGGCAAATTTTTCCTGCTTAAAGAAATTGTACCCAATAGCAGTCCATACTTTCGGAAAACTTGCATCGTCTCCGGCTTCCTGATACAAAGTCAGCGCCTTTTCATAAAATTCAGAGGACTCTTCTAGCCCTTTATTTATAGAGGCGAGAATTCCCATATTATAGTACATATCTGCAAGTTTAGCTGGAGTATCCGTCGTTTCCAGAATTTCTAAAGCTTCTAGATAATATTTTTCGCAAGTGTCATATTCTTTTATTTCCATGTAATAATTACCTAACGCATACAGGGATGTTGCATAGTCAACTCGAGTTCCATACTCTTTCATTAGTTCGATAGACCTAAGGCTATATTCAAGGGACTGTTTTACATGCCCAAGATACTTATGTGCACTCCCCAATGTGGTGTAGTTGTCAGCTACTCTAAGTGAATCTCCTAGCGATCGGAAAATACTAATTGATCTATTGGCGAAATCTATCACGTTGGGATAGTCACTTTTATAAAAAAAAGCAGTTGACATATTCCAGTAGAGTTCTGCTAGTTGACTATCGTTTTCCTGGCTTTGAAGTATGGATTCCAAATAAAAGGAAGTAGCCAAGGCTGAATCTGGCTTCTGACTTCTATGCTTAGCAATAATTGAAAAAAGGCTGTCTATTTCAGCCTTTTTATTAAAATCCTGACCGCAAACAATTGGACAAATGAAAATTAGACTTACAGATAATAATCTCGGATTCATTCAATTTTATTTTTCTTGGCCTGGTTTGGGATCTTCCGGTGGTGGTGGTGGTGGATCATTTGGTGGATCTCCTTGTCGGAATTCAGCATTGTAAACAAATGACACATTGATCGGCAGCTTTTTCATAATAAGTAAGGGTTAGAGTGAAATATTAGTTACTTCGAAAGGTACCGGTTTACCATTATCGCTACATACCTATTTCTCGGTATTTTTAACAAACTTCGCCAGCAAGGTGTGAAAATGATGCACGCCTTTCTCTCGTGTTGGTGAGAACCGGCCTCCCGGATAAAACCTGGATCGAATGCCCTTCTGCACAGCCTCCACCACAAACTCGTCTTCCCGTTCTACCTTGTCGGTCATCACATCCGCTCCTTGCTTGTAGCGCTCCTCATCCAATATATAAGTAAGGAAGCTCACTTTGGTTCTTCCAATGGAGAGAGGCTTCACTATGTTCACTGAAAGTCCCCACGGATAAAAGTTAAACATCATATTGGGGAAAACCCAATAGTACCAGGCTGAAACCACTTTCCCGGAGTCGGGGTGGCCATTGGGCAGCTCAAAGCAATCGCTGCCGGGTTTGCCGTACCCTATCTGCAGGTTGCAATGGTCATAAGTCACCGTTGTGTAAGTGCCGTAGTCGAGCACGGCGTTGAGGTCTTTGTGCACAAATGGTATGTGAAACCCTTCGAGGTAGTTGTCGCAATACAGGGCCCAGTGGCTGTTGACCAGGTAGTCTCTACTGAACTCCGGCGCAAAACGGAACTTCGTGTGGTCAAGAAAACCTACCCGCTCCTGCATCACGTCAATTACCTGCTGAAAATCGAACGCCGGTGCTAACGAGGTGAAAAGAAAGCCAAACCAGGTGCGCAACTCGAGCGAGGGCAGGTTGTCGCAGTCTCTGGGAAAGTTTTCTGCTTCACCAAACTCCGGCATGTGCTCAAACTGGCCATCCAGCGCAAACCGCCGTCCGTGGTACTGACAAACGAGTTTTTTGGCCCTTCCAGGATTCATGCAAAGCAATGCTCCCCGGTGTGTGCACACATTGCTCAGACAGCGTACTTGCTCATCGCTGTCCTTTGTCAGCAAAAGAGGCTCGTCCAAATATCCTTCCAGCAAAGTGAGCGGATAGACACTCTCCGAAAGGCCTACCTGACTTTCCTGCCCTATCCACTGCCACGACCGGGCGAAGACTTTCTCCCTGAGGCTTTCGAACACATGGCTGTCTCGGTAAAAAGAAGCGGGAAGCGTTGTAGCTTTTTTAATATTTGGGTCAATGTTCAATGGGCTCATGATAGGTTTCGATGGATAAACGACCAAGATAAGGATAACCCCAAATGAATGCATGTAACGCACGGAAATTCTGACATCTGCCAGCCGCTCTACTCGCTTTCCATCGTCATAGCCCAGGGTTTAAACCCTGGGCTATGACGATGGAAAGCCAATGCCTACTCAGCTCATTCGTAAAAAAATGTCATCATTGTGCTACCTTAGTTCGAAACTTGCGTATCTCCCAATTGACATCGCTCTATGAGGACATCTTTTGCTAAAATATCATTTATCCTGGTGCTGGTCATTGTGCTGCCCATCAGTGTGCTGGTGATATTCGAAGTCCGCAGCCTCAATCAGAGCGTGGCCATGATGCAGGCCATCTACGACAAGGAAATCGACACCTTCCTGTTCTCCATCAATCAATATTCCGACGACGTGGTCAACAGCATGACCACCCGCATTGATGATGCCTGGAGCAGAAAAGGAGCAGGCGAGTTCCCAAAAGAGATTCTTGAAGGTTACCCGGGGGTGTCGGCTATCTTTTTCTTTCCGCTGGAAAAAAAACAAAAGCTGGCCTTCTACGCCAAAGACGAAATCCCCCAACAACAACTCATAACTCTGCTTGAAAACCATATCCGGGAAGACTCAGCACTGGTTAAAAAAATGACTGGCTATCGGTCGGCTGGCTTTCGAAAAATTGAACCCTACAAGGTGCTGGCTGTAGATGGCGAGCGGTTCAACACCCTGCTGATGGTGCTTGGAGAAAATCCCGACACCTATTCGCTCTGCGTAATGATCATTCGCCCTTCCGACTTCATTGAAGAGCTGATTGCACCTAAAATGGAACAGGTGGCAGGCGAGGAGTTTGTGCTGGCGGCATCCAACAAGGTGACCGGCGAGCTTATTTACACCACCGACTCACTGATGAACAACAAGGCACGCTCAAAGACCATCTGGTTGCTGCCTGAGTACGAACTGGAGATCTACATTCCCGGCAACTCCATTGAGATGGTGATGCAGGAGCGATCCAACACCAACATGATCATGATAGGCATGGTGTCGCTGGTGCTGCTATTGGGTTTTGCTATGGTTTTCAGGAACATTAGGGCAGAAATGCAGCTAGCACAAACCAAGTCGGACTTTGTCAGCAACGTGTCTCATGAGATCAGAACACCACTGTCGCTCATCAGCATGTTCGCAGAAACCCTGCTGCTGGGGCGGGTAACTACGGAAACAAGGAAGAAAGAGTACTACGAGATCATTGTAAAGGAAACCGGCAGGCTGACCAATATTGTGAATAAGATCCTGAATTTCTCTCAGATAGAGGCCAATAAAAAGACGTATCACCTGGAGTCGGTTTTGCTTAACGACATTGTGAGAGAGGTGCTGCACACCTATTCGTTTCATTTGGAGAACAAGGGATTTACCTACAAGGTCCACTTCACGGATGACTTACCCAACATGATGGCGGACACGGAGTCGGTGATGGAAGCCATTATCAACCTGCTCGACAATGCCATCAAATACAGCCCCGACACCAAACACCTGGATATATCTACAGAACGGATGGAGCAATGGGTCGTGGTGGCCGTCAAAGACCAGGGTGTAGGCATTGAGGAAAAAAAGTTAAAACAGATCTTCGACAAATTTTACCGGGTGACGCAGGGCGACATCTACAACACGCAGGGAGCGGGACTCGGGCTGTCGATAGTGAAACACATCATGGAAGCGCATAGCGGGCAAATTACCGTAGAAAGTGAGCCGGGAAAAGGCAGCACCTTTAAACTGATGTTTCCTATTTTAGTAAAGAAATAACAACACCATGGCCAAGATATTGATAGTTGAAGATGAGCTGCACATGCGGATGGGACTGAAAGACAACCTGGAGTTTGAAGGCTATGCCGTGGAGCTGGCAGAAGACGGCGAAAAAGGTTTGCAGAAGATTCAGCAGGCTTCGTATGACCTGATTGTGCTCGATGCGATGATGCCCAAAATGTCGGGGTTTGATGTGTGCAGGCAGACTCGCAAGCTCGGCATCAAAACGCCTATCGTCTTTCTGACGGCCAAAGGAGAGGAAATCGACAAAGTGGTAGGGCTTGAGATCGGCGCTGACGATTATATGACGAAGCCGTTCAGTCTGAGAGAGCTCATTGCCAGGATAAAGGCCATCCTTAGAAGAACCGATGGGCAATCAGGAGCTGGGGCGGCAGGAAACGCAGATAATATTGAGAAAGCCTCCATTGGCAGGCTAACTGTCGACTTTAAGCACTACCTGGCCCACGAGGGGAGCGAGCAGGTAAAGCTATCGCACAAGGAGTTTGATATCCTAAAGTTTCTCCTTGCCAACAAGAACGACATTGTGAGTCGCTATAAGCTCTTGGAAGACGTGTGGGGTTACGAGGCACAGCCTACGACTCGGACCGTCGACAATTTTATACTGAAGCTCCGCCAGAAGGTGGAAGACAACCCTAATGAGCCAAAGATTATCTTGACGGTGCATGGCATTGGGTATAAGATGATTATTGATTGAGGATTTGAGGAGTTGGTGATTTGAAATTGGCCAATTGGCGTCTGGCTATTAGGATGGGGCTTCCGCCCATATCGCAATCGTCCGCCTGTGAGGCTTTTTTTGTGGTGTCCGCCAGGGAGCAGGATGGGGCTTCACCTCCATCCTGAAGGTATAACGCCCCTTCAGGGCTAGCCCGGCTCCAGGGCTTAGGAGCAGGTGTCGGCACGGCAACTAGCCACAAGAAAAGAGCCGTCAGACACCGGATTTACCTGGCTGCTGGTTTCCAATCTTCTTATCGGATGGGGCTTCACCGCCATCCTGAAGGTATGACGCCCTTTCAGGGCTTGCCGGCTTAGGGGTGCCCGGCTTAGGGCTTAGGAGCATGTCGGCACGGCAACTAACCGCAGAGAAAGAGCCGTCAGACACCGGGGTGTACCTGGCTGCTGGTTTCCAATCTTCTTATCGGATGGGGCTTCACCGCCATCCTGAAGGTATGACGCCCTTTCAGGGCTTGCCGGCTAAGGGGTTACGATAGGGTCGGTACTGCAACTAACCGTAGAAAGCTCCGGTCTTCTGTCTTCCGCCTCTCTTCCGGCGGCTGACGGCCCCACCGCAGCAAGCCCACTTGCCGTACCGACGCCTCCCGGCAATCTCCGGTCTCCCGACTGCGGTCTTCAAACTCTTCCCGCCCCCTTTTTTACATCTCTCAACAACTTTATGACATTTCGTGACAGCCCTTGACTGAGCTATGACAAACCCTGCCCGGGTTGCCCGTATTTATGTATAACTGATTCAACAACAAGTCAATTAAATTCAGAAACTCATGAAAAGAACTATCATTTTAA